>NZ_JBISCC010000117.1:0-216448 GCF_044385915.1 Thalassobellus citreus
CCGTAGTACTTGTAGAAGTAAGGTTATTTGTTATGGTTACTGTTGCATCTGAACCGTCAGCTCCATCATTCCCAGGAACACCTTGTGGCCCTTGCGCACCTGTTTCACCCACTAAACTTGCTAAAAAATCAGCTTTCGTTCCAGTATTCTCATTATCTAACCATATTTGGTATGCTGAGTCTCCATCGGCACCATCAACACCGTCAGCTCCATCATTACCAACAACACCTTGTGGCCCTTGCGCACCTGTTTCACCCACTAAACTTGCTAAAAATTCAGCTTCCGTTCCAGTATTCTCATTATCTAACCATATTTGGTATGCCGAGTCTCCATCGGCACCATCAACACCGTTTGTACCATTTACGCCATCAGCCCCATCAGCTCCGTCAGCTCCATCATTACCAGCAACACCTTGTGGCCCTTGCGCACCTGTTTCTCCCACTAAACTTGCTAAAAATTCGGCTTCCGTTCCAGTATTCTCATTATCTAACCATATTTGGTATGCTGAGTCTCCATCGGCACCATCAACACCGTTTGTACCATTTACGCCATCAGCTCCGTCAGCTCCATCATTCCCAGGAATACCTTGTGGCCCTTGCGCACCTGTTTCACCCACTAAACTTGCTAAAAATTCAGCTTCCGTTCCAGTATTCTCATTATCTAACCATATTTGGTATGCAGAATCTCCGTCTTTACCATTAGCACCTGCAGGTCCTGGTGTTGAACTTCCAGAGTTTGCAGCATATAATGCATAAGGAACACTCATTAATTGGCTTGTTCCTGTAATAGTATAGTTTGTACCACCATCTGTGTCTATTTCTGTTTTAATAAAATAAGTGTTATTTGACCAATCAATGGTAGAAAAATCACCATTAATAGCGGTTCCTGTGCCAATTTCAATATTTGCTAAACCATTTATATTTGTAGTCAGCGATTGGGTTTCAGTATATACAGCAACTCCTGTTGAGTTACCTTGTAAAATACTAATTTGTATACTAATATTTTGATTAGATAAAATAACATCGCTAGAATTTCTAACAATAGCTTGATAACTCATTTTTTGAGGTGTTTGTGCAAACATACCTAGTGTGCACAAAAAAATAAAGGATAATAATAGGTTGGATTTTTTCATGGGGATTAATTTTTAATGATTTTAAAAGTTTTTATATTGTTATTGCTGTTGCTTAATTTTAGTAAGTATGTTGCCATTGGTAAATCTTCTATGTTAATTTGAACAGTATTGTTTTTAATATCACCACTGGTTATTAAAGCACCTAATAGATTAAAAAGGCTATAGGATAATTTACCATCTTGTTTACCATCAATTGTTATATTTAGAATAGAAGATGTAGGGTTTGGGTAGGTAGAAATGTTTAAATTAGTTTCTATGTCTACAACAGCAAGAGATGTGGCATCAAAATAAAATTGAATACCTTGAATAGCAGATCCGTTAGTTCCTATATTTGTTTCTTGCACAATTTGTCCAACAGAATAACTTACAGATCCACCGCTGCCAGATATATTACTGCCAGATGCTATTAAAGCATCTTGAGCCTGCATGGTGTTAAATACAAAAACCAGTAATGAGGGTAAGAGTATTTGTTTAAAAAAAATATTTTTTTTCATATCAAAAGGGTTTAGAATTTATAGAAAAGGGTTTGTGTTTTGGGTAGAATGACGTTTTATAAAAGGAATTTATAAAGCGAGAGATAATGAGCGACGACTTTTTTCTAAATAAGGAGAATAGAGATTGTTCATCATTTCCGTAATTCAATGAAATGAATAGCGTAAGAAATATTGTTAAATTACGATTTTTGGAAAAATATTTAGAATAATAACCAACGTGGTAGTTTATTCTATAAAAAGCTAAAGAATAGCTTTTGTTTAAGATTTTTAAAGTCATAATAGCCGTTTAGGTTATATGACTGGTAATAATTTCGCTGGTCAAATATAGTTATTAATCTTACAATTCAAAAGTTTTTTATGTTAAAACATCGATTAAGTGTAATTATTTAGGTTTAAAAGTGTTTTTTTGTGATTTATAACCAATAGCTTTTTAGTAAGAAATCGCTTTGAGAATTTGAAATAGATTGATTTGAAGAAGTAGTACTAATAAATCAATTTTTATAATCCTTCCTCAATCAATTCTACAGTAACCCTTTGTATAGTTGGAAAAACTGAAGGTCCAAATTGATTAAAAACTGCGACATCAGTAGCATCATGTCCGTAGCCAATAGCAACATAACCGCCTTTTGGTCCTGTTTGGGTAGCATCAAAAGTGTACCAACGTCCGCCAACATAGGCTTCAAACCATGCATGCATATCCATAGGTCGTAAATTGTATAAATAACCAACTACCATACGAGCAGGTATGCAAAGACTTCTGCAAAGAGCAATACCTAAATGAGCCAAATCTCGGCATACACCAGATTGTTTGTAGTTAACCTCGATAGCCGAAATAGGGTAGTCGCTACTTCCAGGAATATAGCTAATAGTATTGATTAGCCAAGTTTCAATAGCAGCTACTTGATTGTAACCAGGTAATTGATTTGCTGTAATAAGAGAGGCTAAATCACTAAATCGGTCTGATTCACAATAACGACTTGGTAATAGATAGCTAAGTACGTTGTGTGGTAAGTTTTGTATTTCTACAAAATATGCATCAGGAGAAACATCAACAAATTCGGAGGTTTTTACATCGGCTTTTGTTTGTATAGAAAAGGTTCCAACAGGAGCGATGAGTTGCTGACAAAGGTTTCCGTAGTTATCTGTAAATTCTACTACAGGAACATTTGGTTTTATATTAAACTCATCTTTAGCTAACCATTGTTCTGCGCCACTCCGTGGACGTAACATGAGTATAAAAGGCGTTGGTACTTCTATGTCAAATAATAAGTCGCAACCAATTCGTAACCACATAAATTAATGCTTAAAGCGTTTATCAAAGCTAAATGATTAAAAAGTTATATACTTGGTATTTATATTATTTAAATGTGATATTAGTTATTAAAACAAATACTATAAATTAAAAGTCTGTTTATTGAGTTACTCATAATTTCATGACTCTTTTTATTTTAATAGTTGAGTTTCTAGCAATTAGTTATTAAGTGGATTTTAGTGTTTGACTTTATCAGAAAAAAAACAGCTAACTTATTTTAATATTAGATATAAAACATTCATGCTGAATTTATTTCAGTATTAAAACGATTTCATATCAATTCGATAGACCAACCATCAAAATAACTCTTTCTAACCTTAAAGCATCTGCATAACCTTTTTCATGCCTTTAGTAGCCGTTTCAGGAATAACAGTTAAATGTTGTTTGCTTTCTATATTTGGTTTGGGGTCAATAAAATAAGTTGTAGTATGCTCAGGTACATAATGCATTAAACTAGCAGCAGGATATACCTGCATAGAGGTTCCTATTATTATAAGAATATCGGCTGTTTCGCATATTGTAACGGCTTTTTCTATCATAGGAACATCTTCACCAAACCATACAATATGTGGGCGTAATTGATGTCCGTTAGAGTCGGTGTCGCCTAAAACTAAATCGGTTTCCCAATGTTGTACATCATTTATATTAACAGTGCTTCTTACTTTTAAGAGTTCACCATGTAAATGAGTAACGTTCGTACTGCCTGCACGTTCATGTAAGTCATCTACATTTTGGGTAATAATACTTACTTTATATTTGTTTTCAAGTACTGCTAAATCAAAATGTGCTGCGTTTGGTTTAACTTCAAATAATTGTTTTCTACGTTGGTTGTAAAACTCTAAAACCAATTTTGGGTTGGCAGCAAAACCTTGTGGCGTAGCTACTTCCATAACATCATGACCTTCCCATAAACCATCGGCATCTCTAAAGGTTTTTATACCGCTTTCGGCACTCATACCTGCTCCTGTAAGTACAACTATGTGTTTTTTCATGTGGTTAGAATTATTGTTTTTATTGGTTACATGTAACATTTATTTAACCATTTTCTTTAGGTGTCAAAAATTTAGATATGAATGTTTCATCAAATAAAGATAGGTTTTTTTAATTTTCAGAAAAGGAGAAATCTTATCATTTTTATTTGTAATTATATTTTCGACTTCTTGAGTCATTTCGACTATAGGAGAAATCACATAAAATAATTTAAAAGATTTGAACCCCTAATAAGGTCTTAATTGTTTTAAATTTTACATGTCTAAAAACCTTTGCAGTAATAACACAACTATTTATTATTTTTGAAAAATGATTGATTTGAAACTTTTAGAGCACTTAGAAAGCTATTTAACAGACTCTCGCAAAGAAAAATTTTTAAAAGTATTACAACAGCGTACAAAACATTTTACGGTGGCAACCGAAGATGTATATCAATTACATAATACCAGTGCGGTAATGCGTAGTTGCGATGTTTTTGGTATACAGGAATTGCATATTGTAGAAGAGCAAAACTCTAAGCAAATAGATAGAGAAATTGCTATGGGAGCTCAAAAATGGGTTGATTTAAATAGATATACTCATGTGAAAGATTGTATAGCAGGTTTAAAAGAAAAAGGCTATCAAATTGTTGCTACCACACCGCATACTGATGATTGTTTGTTACATGAGTTGGATGTAACTAAGAGGTCTTGTTTTTTCTTTGGAAGAGAAACCGAAGGACTTTCTAAAGAGGTGTTAGACGAAGCCGATGTGTTTATGAAAATACCAATGGTTGGTTTTACTGAGAGTTTAAACATATCTGTAAGTGCTGCTATTACTTTACAGCATGTAACGACCAAGTTAAAACAAACCGATATTAATTGGCAGCTTACTGAAGCTGAACAATTAGAAAAACGATTAGATTGGTGTAAAAAAACGATTAAAAGTTATGATGAGATTATTGAGCGTTTTTATAGTATCTAAGCTAATTTGTGATACTGTCTTTTTCTGATTTTTTTACAATTTCTAAGAACTCTTTGCTGTAATTAAATAAGCTGTCTAGAAGGATAACACGGTTTTCTTTTTTGAGTAATTTTTTATCAAGTTGTTTGGTGTCGCAATAATTAAAAAACAGTGGTTTGTATGCTTCTTTTATTTGTAACTGATTCGTTAATAATTCTTTGTTAAAGAAGGTATCGTTTTTAAAAAGAGAATCGAATGCTTTATATGTTGTTGTAATAATAGGCACGTCTTTCTTTTTTTTGTTTTTAAAAAGCTTTCCAATAAGACCAGCAATTTTAATAAAGTCTAAGTTGCCACTTGGTGGAGGTTGGTACTTATATGGATTGTTTTTCATGTCATTTTTTATTTGTAAACCTAGAATTTCTGCATATATTTCATCATTAAATATTACTACTTCACGATTTTCACTAAGTAAGACTTCATCAAGGTTATTAACTGTTTTTTTTAGTTCGAATACATTGGTTTCTTTAAAATGGTTTCCTATTAATTTTATTTTCTTCTCATTATGAAATAGGGAAGAGAATACTAGTGTATCATTAACAGAAGCTAGTATTTTAAAATCGCCTTTATCATCGGTATACGTACTTGTGTTTTTTGAAAGGTTAAAAATTTTTGCCCCTTTTACGGTTGATTCGTTATCATAAATTTTTCCAGTAATATTTTGAGAAAGAATAGTTGTTGGCAAGATTAAGAAGAGCAATAATTTAATTTTCGGCATCATAAAAAATCTGATAAGTGTTTGTTTATCAAATTAATGTGTTATTTGTTTTTTTAATTAAGTATTTAAGATAGTTTAACAGCTGTCTTAACTAAACTTTAATATTTAGACATAAAAAAAGAGACTTTAGTTAAAAAGCCTCTTTTTTTATATTGTGACAAGGAATTAAATCTTCCTACTTCTGCCTCTACTTAATACTTTGTATTCTTCATAGCATTCGCTAATGGCATCGAGTATTTGTAAATCGTTAGCGGTTTGTATAAAACCTTTTGAGTAATTACAATGACTTACTATTTCATCTAAATCTACACGGTCTACTTGTAGTAAAACGGTAAGCATTTCTCTGTCAAAACGCGATGCTAAAAGGTTTCTAATTTCATCATCTTGCTTCATCTTTTTAAGTTTTCGCAATTCATTTGGTTTTTTACCAAACATACGATGTAAAAAATCGGCAGGGTTAAAAATAGAACCTATAATTTTACTAACTGTTCCAGGAGAACTAGCTTCATAACCTGTACTTAAGCCAGAAATACTGTAGCGGTAATTTTTATTTATAATAGGAACTTGCTTAATATCAACTTCTAAATAGCCTGTAAGTTTTAATTGACTTACAACCACTTCTTCAAGAGCCAGAGCCAACTCTGTTAATTCAATTTTAGAACTTCCAAACTTTAACCAGTCATTAGTAACTCTTACTTTTATAGACTTAAATCCTAAATAAGAAAAGTGTAAAGTGTCATTCGCTTTGGCCGAAATTTCAAACTCCCCTTTGTTATTTGTTGTAGTACCAATAACCTGATTAAGGTTAACAATGTTTACACTTTCTAAAGGTTTATCTGTTGAAGAATTAATAATAACACCTATAACTTTATCTGCTTCTTGTGCCATAGTAAATGCAGAAGTAGCTAATAGTATAAATAGGAGTAGGGTATTCTTCATAGGTTTGTCTTTATCAACGCTAATTTTGTTATAAAAGTACTAAACTAAATAACAAAATAGCGCCAACAAGTTTTATTTTGACTAAAAATTAACATAAACGTTTAATTCTATCTACGTGAACGTCTTGGTCTGTCTGAACCAGAATAGTTCGATTTAGAATCAGAACCAGAGCGTCTTTCCGATCTATTAGGACCTGAATTACTAGATTTAAAATCGCCACCAGAACGTCTTGGTCTAGAAGAATCACTTCTAGAGCCCGAGCGTCTTTCTCCACCGCCACGTCTATCATCACGACGTCTACCTCCGCCACCGCCACTGCGTCTGTCGTTACGTCTTCTACCACCACCGCGGTTTTCAGATACTTCAACGTTTACAAAACGACCTTCGTGCTTATAGTCTGTAAAGAAAGCAAGTACTTTCTCTTTTTGTTCATTTTCGGTGTTAAAGAAAGAGAAACTCTCTTTAACTTCAACTTTAAAAACATCGTCTCTACCAAGTTCAAGAACTTCTTTTAAGAAGTCTTTTAACTTCATCCAATCGAAACCATCTTTACTACCAACGTTAATAAAATAACGTGTAGAGTCCGATTTTCCACCAAAGTCTCTACCGCCTTCACGTCCACCATCTCTATCTCTAGAGCCTTCAGCAACATTTAAGTTTTTAGATTTTTGGTAGTAATTGTAGAAACGTGTAAACTCTACCGAGAAGAATTTCTTAATCAATTCATCTTTATCAGTATCAGCAAACAATTCGTTAATACTCGTTAAATGCTTATCAATTTCGTGATTAATCTCCGTATTGTGAATTTTATTTGCAAGCGACATTAATTGTACTTGGCAAATTTCAGATCCATCAGGAATGTCTTTTTTCTCAAACTGGCGTTTAATAATACGCTCAATACTTTTTATTTTACGAACTTCACTTTTAGACACAATTACCATAGAAACACCTGTTTTACCAGCACGTCCTGTACGTCCAGAACGGTGTGTATAAGTTTCAATTTCATCAGGTAATTGGTAATTTATAACGTGTGTAATATCGTCTACATCAATACCACGAGCAGCAACATCGGTAGCTACAAGCATTTGTATTTGTTTGTTTCTAAACGATTTCATGACAATGTCACGTTGATTCTGACTTAAATCTCCGTGTAAAGCGCCAGCGCTATAACCATCTTCAATTAAGTTTTCGGCAACTTTTTGAGTATCACGTTTTGTTCTACAGAAAATAACAGAAAATATATCAGGATTAGCATCCGATAAACGTTTTAAAGCTTGGTAACGATCTCTAGAATTAACTAAATAGTATTCATGAGATACGTTGCTTGTACTTTCATTTTTATTACCAACAGTAATTTCCTGTGGGTTAGACATGAATTTTTTAGCAATAGTTGCTACTTCTCTTGGCATGGTTGCAGAAAACAACCAAGTATTTTTATCTTCAGGAGTATGCGAAAGAATATCGGTAATATCTTCTTTAAAACCCATGTTTAGCATTTCGTCAGCCTCATCTAAAACACTGTATTGTATTTTAGAAATATCAACCATACGTCTGCTAATCATATCTTTCATACGTCCAGGTGTAGCCACAATAATTTGTGCGCCTCTTTTAACCTCTCTTGCTTGGTCCGATATGCTCGATCCACCATAAATAGCAACTACGTTAAGTCCTTTACAGTACTTACCATAGGCTTTCATTTCGTTGGTTATTTGTAAACAAAGTTCACGTGTAGGTGATAAAATAAGGCCTTGTGTGGTTCTGCTATCTATATCAATTTTCTCTAACATAGGAAAACCAAAGGCAGCTGTTTTACCAGTTCCTGTTTGTGCTAATGCAACTAAATCGGTTTCCGATTCTAATAAAATTGGGATTGCTTTTTCTTGAACTTCACTTGGTTTAATAAAACCTAAATCTGTAATAGCTCGTAAAAGGTCGTCATTTAGACCTAATTCTTGGAATGTGCTCATTTTTGTATAAGTATTCGATTATGTTATGTGGTGTTACATAAAGAAGCGAATCGACATACTTAAACATTAAACCTCTCGTAACACATCCTCACTCTGAGGAATTTTAGTGAAACTCAAATTTGAAAAGCCTATAAGCGAATTCAAGTTTGTAAGTTGAACTAATCTCGTGTTTATCAAGAGATCTTCATCCTTATTAATTTCAAGGCGCAAAGATAAGCTTTTATTTCAATAAACAATTTTTGGGCGTTTTAACACGCTTTACTCATGCTCTAATATTTTAAATTTGGGAGTCGTGAATATAAATATTTCACTACTCAATCTTTTTGCAGAAAAAGCAAAAAGGATTTCAAACAAACCGTTCAATCGTTAACGCGTTTGTTTGCTAATTAATAGGTTTGAGTTGAGTTATTTTTCTTTTTGGAGAGGGGTTCGTTTAACGACGTTGATATGAAATCGTTTTAATACTGAAATAAATTCAGCATAAATGTTTTATATCATACATTAAACTAATGTTAGCTAATTTTTCTGATAAAGTTAAGTTTCAACCAAAAGAAAAAACAACTTTTCTTTGCGTCTTAGAGTCTTTGCGCGACAATATTATGTGATTTCTCCTAGCGTCGAAATGACACAGAAGTTCAAATTATCAATCCGTTCCAAAAGCATAAATATATGCACTTTATGAGGTGTTAAATTATTTAAACTTTTTTTAAGATAGTTACTTATTCTAATGAAGATTTCAAATTAAACTCCGAGAGCCTCTGCGAAAACTCAGCGGAACTCAGTGTTAAAATATTTTTTTAAGTCTTTAATTTTTTTAAAACTTTGCGCCTTAGCGCCTTTGCGCGACAATATTATGCAGATTTCTCTCTGCGTTCGAAATGACACAGAAATTGTTTTACAATAAGGTAATCACCTTATCCAAAATAGGATTCCTATTATCTGGATTCCAAATAGCCGATAACACAGTTTTTTGACGAATTTTAGTAAGTTCTATAAATTTTATTTTTGAATTATGTTCAGGCATTAATGATTTAGGAACAATAGAAATACCGAAATTGTTTTCAACCAATTTATAAATTGAACTTGCATGAATAGTATTGTGTGAGACTAAAGGAGTAAAACCGCTATCATCAAAAATGCCCATCACTTTTTCGTAATAAGAAGCACTATATTCGGGATCAAACAATATAAAATGCTCATTTTTTAGCTGCTTCATATTTTTAAAATTAGAAGCATCAATTGGATGGTCTTTTGGTAATACCAAACAAAACGATTCTTTTAAAACAGGATGGCTGTTTAATCCTCTAGGAATACGTTCTAAACGCACAAAGCCTATATCAATATCTTGAGACAATAGTCCTTCAATTTGTTTTTGGTTATCCATTTCTTTCAAACTAAACAATATATCGGGATGGTTTTTAGTGAATTGTAATAATAAATTAGGAATAATTTGCTGCATGGCAGAACCTACGTATCCAAAGTTAAGTTGCCCATCTTTTCCTGTTTCAAGTAATTTAGCATGATTTAAAATGGTGTCTAAGTGTTTTAAATTTTTAGAAAGTTCTTTTTTTAAATACGCTCCAGTATGCGTTAGTTTTACTTGTCGGTTATGGCGTTCAAATAATTTCATGCCTAATTCTTCTTCCATTTCTTTTATCTGTCTACTCAATCCAGGTTGCGAAATAAAAAGCGTTTCTGCTGCTTTTCTAAAGTGCAAAGTGTCTGCTACAGCTAAAAAATATTTAATATGTCGAAGTTCTATTTGATAACTCATAGTTATTAATAGTTTAAATTAATAGTCTTATTGTGTATCAAATTTATTGATAATTTTGTTTTAAACAGGATAATATTCAACTTATTATAAAATTAGAAATGTTTATATACGGAATTGATATACTAACAGTAGATAAAGTGATGGCAATTGCTAATGGTTCATTAAAGGCAACATTGTCTGATTATGCAAAATCAAAGATTAACGATTGTAGAACCAAAGTAGAAACCATGGCAAATGGTAACAAAGCTGTGTACGGAATTAATACGGGCTTTGGTCCTTTATGCGATGTGCAAATTACGCCAGATGAAACTAGCACGCTTCAAAGGAATTTGCTTATTACACATGCTGTTGGTGTTGGTAAGCCTATTGAAAAGGAATTATCTAAAATAATGATGATTTGTAAAGTCCATGCTTTAAGTCGTGGCTTTTCAGGTATTCGTTTAGAAGTTGTAGAGCGCATTATTTATTTTATAGAAAATGATTTGTTACCAGTTGTTCCAGAACAAGGATCGGTAGGGGCTTCAGGTGATTTGGCGCCATTATCGCATTTGTTTTTACCATTAATAGGTGAGGGAGAATTTTGGAAAGGAAACGATATTGTTTCAGCAAAAGAAGTTTTAATATCTCATGGATTAGAACCTATACAATTACAAGCAAAAGAAGGTTTAGCCTTAATAAATGGAACGCAGTTTATATTAGCGCATGCCATCATAGGTTTAAATAAAATGCAATATTTGTTAGATTTAGCCGATGTTGCTGGTGCCATGAGTTTAGAAGGCTATCAAGGCAGCGAATCACCTTTTAAAGAATTACTGCATAGTATTCGTCCGTTTAAAGGTAATTTAGAAGTTGCTAAGCGTATGCGTATGCTTTTTGAAAATTCTAATAATATTAAATCACATGAAAACTGTGCCCGTGTACAAGATCCGTATTCTATGCGTTGCATTCCGCAAGTCCATGGGGCTTCAAGAAATGCCTATTATCATTTATATGAATTAGCAGAAATTGAAATGAATTCGGTTACCGATAACCCGATTGTTTTAAGTGAAACCGAAGCTATTTCTGGAGGGAATTTTCACGGTCAACCTTTAGCTATGGCATTAGATTATTGTTCTATTGCAGCTTCAGAATTAGGAAATATTGCCGACAGACGTTGTTATTTACTATTAGAAGGTAAATATGGGTTACCAAGATTATTAACCGCAAGTGGTGGTTTAAATTCAGGATTTATGATTCCGCAATATACTACCGCCGCTTTAGTAACCGAAAATAAATCCTTATGTTTTCCGCCATCGGCAGATAGTGTGCCAACCTCATTAGGACAAGAAGATCATGTGTCTATGGGAAGTATTTCTGGGCGTAAATTTAATCAGATTTTAGGGAATATTGAAAAAATATTAGCTATCGAACTCATGTATGCAGCACAAGCCATGGAGTTTAGAAGGCCAAATACCTTTTCTGAAATTATAGAGAATAATTTTGAGATTATAAGATCTAAAGTCGATAAGTTAGAAGACGATCGTATTCTTAAAGATGATATTAATGCTTTAATTATGATGGTTAAAAATCAAACATTCATTGTGAAATAAAAATAGTTATGACGTTTAAAGAACAAGTTTTACAAGGTATTCCGTCTAAATTACCAGCTAAAAAAACATATCCGTTAGATGCTAATAGAGCACCAAAGCGAAAAGATATTTTATCTATAGAAGAAAAACAATTAGCTATTAGAAATGCGTTGCGCTATTTTCCTAAAGCATGGCATCAAGAATTAGCACAAGAGTTTGCAGAAGAGTTGAAAGCATTTGGTAGAATCTATATGTATAGATTTAAACCAGATTATGATATGTATGCGAGAGCTATTTCAGAATATCCTGCAAAATCTAAACAAGCAGCTGCCATTATGCTTATGATTCAGAATAATTTGAATCCAGCAGTAGCACAACACCCCGAAGAATTAATAACGTATGGTGGTAATGGCGCGGTTTTTCAAAATTGGGCGCAGTATCTTTTAGTGATGCAGTATTTGGGAACGATGACCGATGAGCAAACATTGCATTTATATTCAGGGCATCCTATGGGATTATTTCCATCATCTAAAAATGCACCACGTGTTATTGTTACTAACGGCATGATGATTCCTAATTATTCTAAACCAGATCATTGGGAGAAATTTAATGCTTTAGGGGTTACTCAATACGGACAAATGACAGCGGGGTCTTTTATGTACATTGGTCCTCAGGGGATTGTGCACGGTACTACGATAACAGTCATGAATGCATTTAGAAAAATATTACAAAAACATGAAACGCCTAACGGAAAAATATTTTTAACCGCTGGTTTGGGAGGTATGAGTGGTGCACAACCTAAAGCTGGTAATATTGCAGGTTGTATTACAATTGCTGCAGAGGTGAATGCTAAAGCAGCAACAAAAAGACACGAACAAGGTTGGGTAGATGTGTTGATTGATACTATAGATGATTTAATAGTTAGAGTAAAACAAGCACAGGAAACGAATGAAGTAGTTTCAATTGCTTACATAGGTAATGTTGTTGAAATTTGGGAGCGTTTTGATGAAGAAAATATTCATATTCATCTTGGTTCCGATCAAACTTCATTGCATATTCCTTGGACAGGTGGTTATTATCCTGTAGGTCTTTCTTATGAAGAATCAAATCGTTTAATACGTGAAGAACCAGACACTTTTAAAGAAAAGGTGCAAGAATCGTTAAGACGACATGCGGCAGCAATAAATAAACATACCGCAAAAGGAACCTATTTCTTCGATTATGGAAATGCCTTTTTATTAGAAGCCTCAAGAGCAGGAGCCGATGTTATGGCAGAAAATAATATCGATTTTAAATACCCATCGTATGTGCAAGATATTTTAGGCCCTATGTGCTTCGATTATGGTTTCGGACCATTCCGTTGGGTGTGTGCCTCAGGAAAATCGGAAGATTTAGATGCAACCGATGCTATTGCTGCAACAGTTTTACAAGGTATTATGGAAAATGCTCCTGAAGAAATTAAGTTACAAATGCAAGATAACATCACGTGGATTAAAGATGCTAAAAAGAACAAAATGGTAGTGGGCTCACAAGCTCGTATTTTGTATGCTGATGCCGAAGGACGCTCGAAAATAGCAGAAGCATTTAATAACGCGATTGCCGAAGGTAAAATTGGCCCTGTGGTATTAGGGCGCGATCATCATGATGTTAGTGGTACCGATTCGCCATACAGAGAAACTTCTAATATTTACGATGGTAGTAAATTTACAGCAGATATGGCTATTCATAATGTTATTGGCGATAGTTTTAGAGGTGCTACTTGGGTATCTATTCACAATGGCGGCGGCGTTGGCTGGGGAGAAGTTATGAATGGCGGTTTTGGTATGCTGTTAGATGGTACTAAAGAAGCCGAAGCCCGATTAAAAAGCATGCTGTTTTACGATGTAAATAACGGAATTGCTCGCCGAAGTTGGGCAAGAAACGATGAAGCCATTTTTGCAATTAAACGTGAAATGGCACGTACTCCAAATTTAAAAGTAACTTTACCTAACCTTGTTGAAGACGACATTTTAAATACCTTATTCTAATGGCAACACTATTTAAAAATATAAAAGAATTAATTCAAGTTCGTGATGCATCGATTGCTTTCGTGTCTGGAAAAGACATGAGCGTACTTCCTACTATTAAAAATGCTTTTTTAGTAGTTGAAAAAGGAATGATTACCGATTTCGGATCTATGGAAGATTGTCCAAAAAATGATTTTTCAAAAGTTATTGATGCCACAGGAAGAATGATATTGCCTGCTTGGTGTGATTCGCACACGCATATTGTGTATGCAGGTAATCGTGAAGGCGAATTTGTAGATCGTATTAAGGGACTTTCTTATGAAGAAATTGCTAATAATGGCGGCGGTATTTTAAATTCAGCTAAAAAACTTCAAGACACATCAGAAGATGATTTGTATGATGAAAGTAAGGTAAGACTTGAAGAGGTGATGCGTTTAGGTACAGGAGCAGTAGAAATTAAATCAGGCTACGGATTAACCTTAGAGTCTGAGTTAAAAATGTTGCGAATCATCAAGTGTTTACAAGAAAATTATCCAATAGAAGTGAAAGCCACTTTTTTAGGAGCTCATGCCGTACCTGCAGCGTATAAAAATGATAAATCAGGTTATTTGTCGTTACTAATAAATAAAGTCATGCCTAAAGTTGCCAAAGAAAATTTAGCAGAATACATCGATATTTTCTGCGAAACTGGCTATTTCACAGTTGCTGATACAGAACGTATTTTAAAAGCAGGAAAAAAATATGGGCTTATTCCTAAAATTCATGTCAATCAGTTTACTGCCATTGGTGGTGTGCAAGCGGGGATAAAACATGAAGCGCTATCGGTAGATCATTTAGAAGTTATGCGAGATGAAGATATCAATGCATTAAAAAACACTAAAACCATGCCTGTGGCTTTACCTAGTTGTTCGTATTTCTTAGGTATTCCGTATACGCCAGCAAGAAAAATGATTGATGCAGGATTACCTTTGGCATTAGCAACCGATTATAACCCTGGATCTACACCTTCAGGAAATATGAATTTTGTAGTATCTACGGCATGCATAAAAATGAAAATGACACCCGAAGAAGCTATAAATGCAGCTACCATTAATGGTGCTTACGCTATGGGATTAGAAACAAAATTAGGCTCTATTACTAAAGGAAAACAAGCCAATTTAATATTAACTAAATCTATTAGTTCATACGGATTCATTCCTTATGCATTTGGAAATAATCAAATAGAAAGTGTTTTTATAAAAGGAAAAGAAGTTATATAGTTTTTAGGTGTATTCAAGATATTTGAATTATTAAAATAAAATGCATGAGTAAATGTTAACGCATTTGTCCGCTAACTAATAGATTCGAATTAGATGCTTTTTCCTATTCGATTAATCATTTCTTTAGCGTTAGTGTTTTCAGGATCTAGCTCTAAAGATTTTAAGTAGTTGGTTTTTGATAATTCATATTGATTATTTAAGAAATAGCTTTCGGCTAAGCTATCAAATGCGTTAGCAGAATTTGGATGCTCTTGGATATTTAATTTAAAAATTTTTATAGCATAATCGATATTCTTTTTTTGTAAAAAAGCATAGGCTAAATTATTTAATGTAGCTTCATAATCCAATTTCGGATTTTCATCTCTCACTTTAAAATAGTTGCTTTTTGCTTTATCGAAATTCATTTTTAAAAATTCTGTAATTATTTTTTCATCAGATAAAGCAGGTTTATTTATTAATTTTGGTTCAACTATTCCAGCAATATGTTCGATTACTGTATTATGAATTGGATAATATTTATGACCGTTTGAGAGGTATATGATTGTAAGGTCTTGATTTAAGAATTTTCTAAAACCAGTTTGCATACCTCCAGTAAAACCATATGAATCTATATTGTTTGTACGATATGAGTCCCATCCGTATAAAAAAGTTCTTTTATCATTTATGAATTTATATGGTTGCCACATTTTTTCTTTTGTTTCTGGTTTTAGAAATACATTGGCATCTAGGTTTTTATTCCATAATATTAATTCGTCTAAAGAAATATTTAATCCATTACAAGCATGACCTCTCTTTCCTCCAATAATATCCCTTTTTTTAAGCTCTCCTAATTCATCATTAAAATCATACCTATATACTCTATTTGGGATTTTAGTCGTGAAATTAGATGAAAATAATACATTACTTTTTGATTGCGAAAACTGATTGTTTAATACAAAATCATTAAATGAGGTAACCTTTACTTTTTCAATAATTTTAGAGAGAAACCAATAGTTTGTTTGATTGTATTCCCATTGATTTCCTTTTTCAAAATGAATACTATCTTTTGATATTTTTGAAAACATTTCTTCATCAGATATATCTCCTTCAAAAAGGCTGAAATCAGGTAGTCCAGATGAGTGGGTTAATAAATTAGCAATGGAAACGTTTTGCCATTTTTCGGGTAAATTTTCAATGTATTTAGAAATAGTATCCTCTAACGAAATTTCACCTTGTTCTATTAACTGAAATACAGCTGTTGCCGATATTAGTTTTGATACTGAATAAACAGGAAACATTGTTAGATTGTTTACAGGAGTATTGGTTTCTAAATTTTCTATTCCAAAATAACCTTTATAAATAACTTCACTGTTTTTAATAACTGCTACAGCTAAACCAGGAATTTTATGAACTTTTTTTTGTTCTTTTAGGTAGGATTCGATTTCATTTTCTTGTTGTTTTGATGAGGACTCAGTATTGGTATTTACCTTATTTTGACAAGAAGTAATCAATATAATTGATAATACGAATACTATATTTTTTATTTTTTTCATTGTTAGTATTTCTCTATAAGACTATATAATTAATTAATTGTTACATTTTTTTATTAATGACAATATTTTATATCTAGCTATAATCAAAGATAACAGAAAGTTTCAATCAAAACAGGAGCCGCTACCCCTTGAGACTTAGCGCCTTTGTTTGAAATAAATAATGCGATTTCTCCTTGAGTCGAAATGACACAGAGATTTAAATAAAAACTCCGTGACTCTCTGTGAATACTCAGTGAATCTCAGTGTTAAAACTTTCTAGAAATTCAAATTATGATTTTCTCAAATTTCCAATCCGTTCCAAAAGCGTAGGATGTGAGTAATGCATAAACACATACGCTTTATGAGGCGTTAAATTACTTAAACTGTTTTTAGATAATTTTTTAAGTGAAGTAATTAAAGGTTCTGCTTTAAAAGTGTTTTTAGCATAATCATCGGCTTGATATTCAAACTTTCTAGAAAACAAATTCATAATTAACCCAGTAATTTCAGAAATAGGTGAGTAGAGTAGTCCAAAAGCAATCAAACCAATATGAAAACTAGGAATTTCAACACCTAAAGCATTTGATAATAACGGATTTGAAATAAATAACGATAAGATAAATAGTGTTAATCCCGTTAATAAAATCGAAGCAAATAGATTGAAAATAATGTGTTTCTTTTTATAATGTCCTACTTCGTGCGCTAAAACAGCAACAATTTCATCTTCATCTAAATCGTTAATTAATGTATCATAAAGTGTTACACGTTTTTCACTTCCAAAACCAGAAAAATAAGCATTGGCTTTGGTGCTACGTTTAGAACCATCAATTACAAATATCTTGTCTAATTTAAAGCCAACAGTATCAGCATATGCGGCAATTTTATCACGTAAACTTCCTGCTTCTAAAGGTGTTTGTTTATTAAAAAGCGGAACAATAAGTTTAGAATAAAACATATTCATAAATAATGAAAATACCGCAACTAAAACCCAAGCATATAGCCAGAAATTTGTTCCTGTAACTTGATAAAACCAAATGATGAGAGCTAAAATACCACCACCAACAATAGCCATCATTAACCAGCCTTTTACTTTATCTAAAAAGAAAGTTTTAACAGTTGTTTTATTAAATCCGAATTTTTCTTCAATTACAAAGGTGCTATAATAGGAAAAAGGAGTGGTTAAAATATCGCTGCCAATCATTATAATTCCGAAGAAAATTAATGCGACAAGAATGGGGTTTTCAGAATAGTCTCTAGCCATATTGTCTATAAATTCGAAACCATCAAATAATAGAAATCCTAAGGTTAATAGAATGGAGAATGTTGAGGTTATAATTCCAAATTTATACTTGGTGGCTTTATAGTTTTGTGATTTTTTATATTCGGTATCATCATAAACGTCTTGTAATTCTTCAGGAAGTACATCATTGTAATGTTTCGCGTTTAAAGCATCTAGGATTTTATCAACTATAAAATTAATAATTATTATAGCTATGATGATGTAAAAAAGAGTATTTGCTGTCATGTTATAGTTTAATTTGGTCTTTGACTGTGTTCAACTGATAATAGAACCATTATTCAAATCCCCGCTGTCTTTTCGCTTCAAAAATAAGAATTCCTGCAGCAACCGATACATTCATAGAATCTATTTCCCCCTGCATAGGAATAATAATGTTTTGAGTCGCGTTTATACGCCATTCTTCACTTAAACCTGTGGCTTCCGTACCAACAACAATAGCAGTCGGTTTGGTATAATCTTGTGTATGATACTCAACCGATTCCTGTAAAATAGCAGTATAAATATTAATCTGCTTAGATTTTAAAAAGTCAATGATTTCTGTAGTGGTTCCGGTTACAATTTGGTTAGTAAACACACAACCCACACTAGAACGAATAATATTAGGGTTGTATAAATCGGTTTTTGGGTTGGCAATAATAACGGCATCTACATTAGCTGCATCGGCAGTTCTTAAAAGCGCACCAATATTACCAGGCTTTTCTGGAGCTTCGGCAACTAAAATTAAAGGGTTTTTTGTTTTAAACGTGGATTTATTTATGTTGTGGTTTTTGCTTTTAGCCACAGCAATCACACCTTCAGTAGTGCTTCTATATGCTAATTTTTGATACACATCTTTAGAAACTTCTATGAAGTCAATATTCTGAGTTGTCAATTCATTTATTTGCTCTTTAAAAATAATATCAGGATTAAATAAAATAGTTTCTAACTCATAACCACCTTTTAACGCTAATTTAATTTCACGTTCGCCTTCAATTAAAAATAAACCACTTTTTTTACGTTCGCGCGATTTATCTTTTAATTGAACCAGTTGTCGAATAAAAGGATTTTGTATGCTGGATATTAATTTTGTAGTCAATTATTTACTAGTTTTGTTTTGCAAATTTACGGTATTATGAAACAACTATTACTTTTCGTTTTGTTCATTTTTTTATCTATTTCGGTTAGAGCCCAAATTCAAGGACCACCACCGCCTTGTGGTATTTTAGAAAATATCGATATATGTGCTGACAATCAAGAAGGAGAGGTTGTTTTAAACCTAAGAGAATTATTTCCTTTTAGTCAGTTTTGTCTTGCTACACTCGAAACTGTTGTTGAAGAGGATTATCATCCAATATCTTATTACTTGACAGAGGATGATATGACTAACGAAGTAAATGTTATTCAAAATCCAGAATCTTATATTAATACTCAGAGTAATCAAATATTTTATTTTAGGGCTAATAAAAAAGTTTTTCAGGGGTATACAACAGACATTCTTACCCGAGATAGAGGTATTGAAATTTTTTTACCACCATTTGTTAATCAACCTTCTTCCGTAGAAGTTTGTGATGATAATGAAGATGGATTTGCTACATTTGATTTATTATCTCAAACAAATGCCATACTAACTACTGATGATGGTGTGCAAAATTGGCAACTTAATTATTATGAATCATTAGAGGATGCAAACAATGTTATTAATGATATAATTGATTATAGAAACTATGTCTCAGATTCAAAAATTTTATTTGTTAGATTACTTAAAAGTGATGGATGTGTTTATATAACATCATTCAATTTAATAGTTCAAGATTGTTCAACAAAAGGTGTGATTGAAATAAATGCTTTTTATGATGCCAATAGTAATGAATTTTTTGATACAAGTGAAATAAGTTTTTTAAACGGAACACTTACTTATGAGAAAAATAATGATGGAGTACAACATAGTTTATATTCGTCAAATGGTGTTTTCAATATAATAAGTGATAATGACACTAATACTTATGATATTAGTTATGATGTAAATAATGAATATGATTCTTGTTATAATATCACAACTACATCTTATGATAATATAAGTGTGACAAATGAGAGTAAAGTAAATTATGATTTTCCAATAAATAAAGTACAAGATTGTGGTGATATTGCACTTTATTTAACGTCTAACGCATCGCCAAGACCTGGTTTTTATTATTATAACCGACTTGTAATTGTAAATAATGGTTTAGAAACTGTAACTTCTGGTTCTATTGAATTTACTCATGATCCTACAGTGACTTTTAAAAATGTTTCGGGACTTGATATAGGTAATTTAGTAACAAATACAGCAACAGGGTTTAGACTTGATTTTGTCAATTTACAACCAAACCAAAGAGAATATGTAGATGTGATTATGAATGTTCCTGTTCCAACAAGTTTAGGA
Organism: Thalassobellus citreus; assembly: GCF_044385915.1. NCBI lineage: Bacteria > Pseudomonadati > Bacteroidota > Flavobacteriia > Flavobacteriales > Flavobacteriaceae > Thalassobellus > Thalassobellus citreus. The sequence continues at coordinate 20,374 of NZ_JBISCC010000117.1, forward strand.
ACGGTATTAACTAATACAGTTACTTATTCTGTTGCCGATTTAAATGTTGAAAATAATGTATCTACGCTTTCAGAAACAGTAATAGGTTCATACGACCCAAACGATATTACAGAATCTCACGGGCCAGAGATTTATTATGATGATTTTACAACTAATGATTATCTGTATTACACCATCAGGTTTCAAAACGTAGGAACTGCAGATGCTATTAACGTGTCTATTGATAATACATTAGATGCTAAGTTAGATAAATCTACTATTCAAATGCTAAATGCTAGTCATGATTATGTGTTTACAAGAACCGATAATCAATTAAATTGGCAGTTTGATAATATTCATTTACCAAGTGAAGATATGGATGAACCAGCAAGCCATGGTTATGTGTATTATAAAATAAAGCCATTAGTTGGATATAAAGTTTGGGATATTATACCAAATACTGCCGAAATTTATTTCGATTTCAATTCAGCCGTTATAACAAATACTTTTGAAACAAAATTTATTGAAATATTATCAAATAAACCATCAGATATATCACTTTGTGATGATGATTCAGATGGGGTTATGTCTTTTGATTTAACGCTCCAAAATACTGAGATTTTAGGGAGTAAAAATCCAGATAATTTTTCGGTTTCTTATTATTTAACTTTAAATGATGCTGAAAATAATACAAATCAATTGCCGACAAACTACAATGCTTCTGGTGTTACAACTATTTATGTTAGAACTGAAGAAAATATAACTGGAAGTTATGATACCACTTCATTTGAGATAAACGTTTTGTCTGCTCCATCAATTAACCAACCTACTCCTCTAGAAGTTTGTGATAGTGATGTTACTCCAGATGGTTATACCGTTATGGATTTAACAGAAAAGGATGATGAAATAACAGGAGGTGATTCTAATTTAAATGTTACGTATCATTACAACTCAACAGACGCGGGCACTGGTAACAATCCAATACCTACTCCCTATATAAATGCAAATACTCCAACAGAAATAGTATATGTTAGAGTAATCAACTCCCAAACAGGTTGTGTAAGTACAACAACGCTTAAGGTAATTATTCATACGATGGGTATAATAGATATAGGTGATTTTGCTTTGTGTGATACTAATAATGATGTAAATGATACTTTAGGGTTTAATCTTAATACAATTGAAAACTACATAGCAAACGACTTATCATTTCCTATATCTGTTACTTTCTTTCAAACGGAAGTTGATAGAGATAGTAACACAAATGAAATATCTAAGACTAACTTATATGAGGCTACAAGTCCTGAAGTATTGTATATAAGTATAGAAAATACAAGCACTGGATGTTCTCAAGTTGACGATATTACACTTTTAATAAATCAAGTGTTATTTTTTAACTCAACTGACCCGATTGTTTATTGTGACACCGATAATGATGGTATAGTTAGTATAGATTTACATGCATTAGATAATTTAATAACAAGTAATAACAATAGTTTTGAAGTAACATACTTTAATACTATTTCTGATGCAGAGAACAATACAAACCAACTCGCTCCCTTTTATTCAAATACTAATCCAATAGAAACTTTAGTTGCTAGAATAACAAGTGTAGATACAGGTTGTCATACTGAAAACCTTTTTGATATTGAAGTTTTAGTTGCTCCAGCAGCAAATAAACCAACACCAATTATTATTTGCGATAATGATCAAGATGGTTTTTCTGTTATCAATCTAGAAGATAAAATACCAGAAGTTAATTCAGATACCACAGGATTAAATATAGACTTTTATACTTCTTATGATGATGCTAATGCAGATGTAAATCCAATTTTTAATACAAAAAATTTTATTTCAGATTCAAAAACGTTTTATATAAGAGTAGAAAACGCACTTAGTAATACTCAATGCTATAACATTGTTGAATTAGAAGTTATAGTTAACACATTGCCAATTATTCCTGTTGTTAGTGATATTAAAGTTTGTCAAGAAGGCGGAAGTAGTACTGCAGATTTTTTATTAGCAGATAAAGATGCTGAAATTTTAAATGGACAAACAGGTAAAGAAGTTTATTATTTTGAAGATGCTGCCTTAACAATTCCAATTGATAAAAATAATATTTATCAAAACACATCAAGTAATCAAACCATATATGTAAAAGTTGAAAACATTACGGATAAAACTTGTTTTGATACATCCTTATTTAATATTCTGGTTTCCTCAAACCCTATATTTTCAAAACCTTCGCCTTTTTTAGTTTGTGATGATATTAGCAATGATGAGTTTGAAAGTTTTGATTTAAATGAAAAAACTACTGAAATAAATCAAAGTGCCAATGAAACCTTGAACATTACTTATTACTCGAGTCGTACAGATGCAGAAAATAATACAGGTGCTTTACCTACAACATATACAAACACTAGTAACCCACAAACAATTTATATTAGAATTGAAAGCGCAGATTCTTTTTGTTTTGTTATTGAAGAATTAAGTTTAAACATTATAGCTGCACCAAATATTACACAAGTAACTACTCCTCTTATAGAATGTGATACAGATTATGATGGCATGACTACGTTTAATTTAGAAGATGCCGATTTTCAAATTTTAGATAGAATACAAACAAACCTAATAATTAACTATTTTGAAAATTTTGAAGACATAAATCAAGATGATGGATTAGATAATACCAATGAAATTTTAGATCCAAAAGTCTTTTTTTCAGAGTCTAAAACAGTTTATATAAAAGTAGCGAATACTTTAACAGGATGTTTTAGTATTATTCCATTAGAACTTGTTGTAAATAATATACCACCTTCAATTATTTTAGACAGTTTTTATGAGCTCTGTGAAGGTTCTACATTGGTTTTAGATGCAATAATAAGTGATTCTAATGTATACACATATTCTTGGTCTAATTCAGAGAACACTCCAACTTTAAGTGTAAATAAAGAAGGTGTATATACTGTTACAATAACTAATACAAATGGATGTACCTATTCTGCTACAGCTGTGGTTACATCTATTGAATGTGGAGACGATGACTCAGACGGTATTATAAATAGTGATGAAGATATTAACGGAAACGGAAATTTAGAAGATGATGATACAGATAAAGATGGTATACCAGATTATAAAGACGACGACGATGACGGTGATAATATTGATACAGCTGATGAGTTAATAGACCAAAGTAGTATTACAGGAAAGGTTTCTAAGAATTCTAAAACAGCAAGAACTTTTATTGATACAGATTCAGATACTATTGAAAATTATCTTGACGACGATGATGATGGCGATGGTGTTTTAACAAAAGATGAAGATTATAATAATAACGGCACACCATTAGATGATGATACAAACGCTAATAATGTACCTGATTATTTAGATAAAGCAGTAGCTTTAGGTGTTAATGTTTTTGATGTGTCAAGTTTTTCAATTACTCCAAACCCAGCAAATAATTTGGTGACGTTAAGTTTTGGAAAAGTGAATGCAAACAACATAAGCGTTAATATCTACAATATTCAAGGAAAACAGATTTTAAAAGCTTCTAAAACGCTACAAAACAAATCTGTGACTTTAGATGTTTCTCATTTAAAAAGCGGACTTTATTTTCTTAAAGTTAGTATTGACGATTCAGAGGTTGTAAAAAAACTAATTAAAGAATAATTAAAAAATCAATTTAATCATTATAAAAGCTTTAGGTTTAATAAAATCTAAAGCTTTTTTGTAATGTGTGGTTTTATTTATCGACATAGCACTTCTTATTAACTATTTATATCATGAAAAATATAATTCTTTCAGTTTTGCTTATTGTTTTAGTTGCTTGTAAACAATCAAAAGCGACCAAAATAGAAGATGTGCAATCAACAAAAGTTGAAGTTAAAAACTATCCAGAAACCATTTCCAAAGTATTTAAAACTCATGGAGGTTTAAATGTTTGGAATACTATGAAAACACTTTCTTTTGCAATACCTAAGCCTGACGGAAAAGAAATAACGACTGTTAATTTAAAAAACAGAAAATCGCGTATTGATATGTCTAAACACATACTTGGTTTTGACGGAAAGGACGTTTGGTTGCATAAAAAAGATACAATAGGGTATAATGGAGACGCAAAGTTTTATTATAACCTCATGTTTTATTTTTATGCGATGCCTTTTGTTTTGGCAGATAATGGTATTCATTATGAAACAGCCAAAGCTTTAGAGTTTGATGGTAAGCAATATCCAGGAATTAAAATATCTTATGAGAGTGGAGTAGGTGAGTCTTCTGATGATGAATATATAATGTATTATAATCCAGAAACCTATCAAATGGCTTGGTTAGGTTATACGGTAACCTATTTTTCTAAAGAAAAAAGTAAAGATTTTCATTATATAAAATACAACGATTGGCAACGTATAAACGGGGTGTTATTACCAAAAACAATTCAATGGTATAATGTTGTAAATGGAAAAATAACAGATAAACAAAATGATGTTGATTTTGTAGATGTTATGCTTTCTAAAGAAAACCCAGATTCTACAATTTTTGCTAAACCAGAAAAAGCAGAGATTATAGAATGATTTAATTTTATTCAATAGATCTATATTCAAAATAATTCACCAATAAAGCCACTACATAACTATAACTCTCCATGCCTTTACTTTGTTGGTTAGCTTTTAAAAAGCTACCATAAAACAGTTTGAAAAAAGGTTCGGTTGGGTTTTGGTGAGCATCCCAAAAGTCGCGTGTTTCTTTATAGTTTTTTAGAATGCCCTTGTTTAAACCGGCAATCATATCTTCATATAAACTCGGATCGCGTCTGTAAATTTCATTCAAGCAAAAACGTAAAGCAAATGTATAACCTGTATATTTAAAATAGATATTATCATGGTTTATGGCTGCTAAACAACCAATAAAGTTGGCTTCATTTTCGGCAGCGTAGCCTAATTGATGTGCCATTTCATGTGTGGTAGTAGTTGGGAATTTAAAATCAGGAATTAAAGCGTTTACTTGAGCTTCGTTGGTTAACGGATTCAAATACCCACTAAAGCCCATATAGGTTAGCGGGTAACTAAATAGCGATTTTTTAATACTTCGTGGTTTGTGTTCTAAATTAGGAAATGTTTGTTTTAAATTTTCATAGCCTTCTGGAGCCAGCTTAAAAGTCATTTTTTTGCTAAAAGGGATCTCAACTTTAATTGTGTCATTTTTTGCAATTTCTAAATGAATTTTATTCGATGTCTCTAATAATTTTTCAGTAACAACAATTAATTCCTCAGTCGTATAATCACTTTTTAAATTCAAATTTTTATGCAGTGGCAGGCGGTAATAATTCAAACCCCAAAACAAATGAAAAGTAAAATAAACAAGGGATAAAACCGAAAACACATCAATAAACCAGTTTTTTGTGTCTTTACGCAGTTTTTTTCTGTTTATAAAAAACCATCTTATGCTATAAACAATCGCAAGTGTATAAATTAAATCGCCAAACGAAAAAGGCATCCAACCTAAAACATATCGAAAGGTTTTCGAAATATAGGGGTATAAACCATTGCTGTAATAAGTCTCAATAAAATCCGGGTAATTAGATAGTAATTTGACTATTAAATATTGCGGAATTAGTAGTAAAGCAATAATGGTTTTTCTCTTTTTCAACATACTTCAAAAGTAATAAAAATTTGTACCCAATGGTTTGTCAAAATCTATAAAGGTTTCTTCCTGCTTTCCGTTATATCTTTTTTTCGTACCTCAAAAAAGGATGTCACTTCAATCAGGAGTAATAGCAATTGTCAAACCATTTTTGCTACATTTGCACAACATTATAAAAAAGACTCATGAGCTCAGAAATAAGACAACTTCAACCGCAACAACTTTGGAATAAATTTGCCGATTTAAACGCTGTTCCACGACCTTCAAAAAAAGAAGAACGTGTTATTGCTTTTATGAAAGATTTTGGTAAAAGCTTAAACCTTGAAACTATTGAAGATGAAGTGGGGAACGTTATTATAAAAAAGCCAGCTACTGCTGGTATGGAGAATAGAACCACTGTGGTTTTGCAATCGCATTTAGACATGGTACATCAAAAAAATAACGATACAGTTTTCGATTTTGATACCCAAGGAATAGACATGTATGTAGATGGCGATTGGGTAAAAGCAAAAGGAACGACACTTGGTGCCGATAACGGTTTAGGTGTTGCAACCATTATGGCTATTTTAGAAAGCACCGATATTGAGCATCCAGCTATTGAAGCTTTATTTACTATTGATGAAGAAACGGGTATGACAGGTGCTATGGGTTTAAAAGGCGGTTTGCTTTCTGGTGGCATACTTTTGAATTTAGATACAGAAGAAGATAATGAAATTGGTGTAGGTTGTGCAGGTGGTATAGATGTTACAGCTACAAGAAGTTATGAAGAAGAAGAAACGCCTGAATTTAAAATAGGCTATAAAGTAACGGTTAAAGGCTTACAAGGCGGACATTCAGGGATGCAAATTCATGAAGGTTTAGGAAATGCTAATAAAATTATGAACCGTGTTTTGTTTGATGGTTTTGAAAATTTTGGTTTAAGAATTTCAGAAATTGATGGCGGTAGTTTACGTAATGCCATTCCACGAGAGAGTAATGCTATTGTTGCTATTGATGCTATTCATGAAGATGCTTTTTTATTAGAAATGGCATTAATGTCAACAACAATAAAAAAGGAGCTTAAAACCATGGAACCTGATTTAGAAATTGTAGTTTCTAAATGTGAAGCACCTGAAAAAATAATGGATTTAGGTGTTCAAGAAGGATTAACAAGAGCTATTTATGCGGCTTGTAATGGTGTTTATCGAATGAGTGCCGATATTCCAGATTTGGTAGAAACGTCTAATAATGTTGCTCGCGTAATTGTTAAAGATGGAGCAGTTAAAATAGGTTGTTTAACACGCTCATCTGTAGAAAGTGCTAAATGGGATTTGGTAAATACACTTCGTGCAACATTTGAACTTACTGGTTGTGAAGTTGTTGCTTCTGGAGATTATCCAGGATGGAAACCTAATATGGATTCTCCTATTTTAAAAATATTATCTAAGATTTATAAAGATATGAATGGGGAAGAAGCACACGTTGCAGCTTGTCATGCAGGTTTAGAATGTGGTATTCTTGGAACCAATTATCCAGAGATGGATATGATTAGTTTTGGACCTAATATAAAAGGAGCACACTCACCAGATGAACGTGCTCAAATTTCATCTGCTCAAAAATATTGGAAATTTGTATTGGAGATTTTGAAGCAGATTCCTGTGAAATAAATTTTATATCTTACTTATAAAATCTAAAAAAAAGGTTTATTTATCTAAGTTGTTTCAACCCCTCATAAACTATAATACTAACAGCATTAGCAAGATTCAAACTTCTAACATGTTCGCTATATAAAGGAATTTTAAATAGTGAATTACTATAAGTTTCGTTAATAGATTTTGGTAATCCTACCGATTCTTTTCCGAAAATTAAAAACATATCATCCTCAAAAGGAATATCCCAATGGTTTTTGTTTCCATGACTGGAAAGAAAGGCCATTTTTTTGTCTTTGTGTTTGCTGAAAAACTCATCAATGTTATCGTAATAAGTAACCTGTAAATGTTGCCAATAATCTAAACCGGCACGTTTTAAACGTGAGTCACTAATTTCAAAACCAAAAGGCTTTACTAAGTGTAAATGAGAACCAGATGCTAATGCTAATCTACCTATGTTTCCGGTGTTATTTGGTATTTCTGGTTCTATTAAAACAATGTTAAGTGCCATTTTTTTTGAAAATTTGTTGAAAGATAATGAGTATTAATAATATAAAAGGGAAACCATGGAATAGTGTGTCAAACCAATCTATTAGTTGCATGCCTTTTGCTCCGCCAATAATCCAACGGAATTTACCAACAATATGTGGTTCTGGAGAAAAAGGAGCTAAACCTAGTGATATACAAAGTAAAACAATAAGTTTCCAGTTTTTTGTTAGTGCCTTCATATTGCTTAAAAAATTAGTTGTAAAACAAAAACCTATTCTAGATGAGAATAGGTTTTTGCTTTATAATATTTTTGAAATTTTACTCCTCAATTTGAGGTTTCCCTATTTCGTCAATTTCTTCAGCAGCACTTCCTTTAGGATCAGGTCCCCATTTATTTGGGCCTACTTCTCCATTAGTGACAGCAAGAATGAAGCTATAAATAGGTATTAAAAGATACCAGCCACTTTTGCCTACATCATGCATTCTTCTTACTCCAACAGCTATAGAAGGAATTAATACTGCTAATGAGTATATTGTATTTAAAATAGATAACTCAGGCACATCTAAACCTAAAGCTAAGAAAACTATACCATAAGAAATTAGGATATTGAATAAGAAGAACATCCAGTACTCTTTTCTTCTAGCACGTCCTTTAAAATCAGCATATTGTTTTAATACTTTTAAATACCATTTCATAAATATAAATTTTTGGTTAGTGATTATTATAAATCAAATATATTTATTTTAAGATAATATTTACAAATTTATCAATACTATTTGCTCCTTCATTAGTTATATGCTTTACAAATGCGCTCCCAATAATAGCGCCTTTTGCATATTTTGTAGCTTGCGTAAAAGTTTCATTATTACTAATTCCAAACCCAATAACTTGAGGGTTTTTTAGGTTCATGTTTCCAATACGTTCAAAGTATTCAGTTTGCTCGTCTCCAAAACCAGATTGAGCCCCTGTTGTACTTGCAGTACTAACCATATATATAAATCCGTTTGAAATTGAATCTATATATCTAATACGTTCATCGCTCGTTTGTGGCGTTATTAAAAATACATTGATGATTCCGTATTTTTCAAAAATAGCTTGGTATTCTTCATGATATACATCCACTGGTAAATCAGGAATAATTAAACCATCAACACCAATTTCTTGACATTTTTTACAGAAAGCTTCAACACCATATTGAAACATAGGGTTAAAATATCCCATGATGATTAAAGGAATTGAAACCGTTTTACGAATGTCTTTTAATTGATTAAAAAGCACTTCGGTGGTCATGCCGTTTTTAAGAGCTTGTGTAGAACTTGCTTGAATAGTTGGGCCATCAGCTAGTGGATCACTAAACGGAAGTCCGATTTCAATCATATCGACACCGTTTTTTTCTAAATCTTGAATGATGCTAACAGTGTCATCAATATTTGGGTAACCTGCTGTAAAGTATATTGAAAGTAGTTTTTTGTCTTCTTGTAATTTCGTATTTATCCTGTTCATTATAAATGAATATTTTTTCATTCCCTCGAAGGAGGGAATCTTTTTATTGCTTTGTTAAATATATTCTGAAAGATCTTTCCAATCAGGGTTTAATCCGTTAATTAGATTAATCTTCCATTCTCGATTCCACTTTTTTATTTGTCGTTCTCTTTTTATAGAATTGTTAACGTATTTGGTTGTTTCAAAATAGACCAATTTATTAACATTGTATTTTCCTGTAAATGTTTTTAAACTATTGTTCTTATGTTGAACTAATCTTGTTTTTAATTGTTTTGTTCTTCCAACATATAACACTGTATGGTTTTTATTTGTTAATATGTAAACGTAATGAATATCCATTATTTTATTATGAGATTTCCACCTTCGCGGAAATGAAAAAAATAAAATTCTTAAATTTTAAAATACTCAATATAGTTTTGTAAATCCTTATCACCACGTCCAGATAAACTTACCACAACAACATCTTCAGGTTTAAAGGTTCTTTGTTCAAAAATGGCAAGCGCATGCGAGCTTTCAATAGCAGGAATAATACCTTCTAATTTACAAAGTTCTAATCCTGCATTCATAGCATCATCATCTGTTACTGCCATAAATTCGGCACGACCTGTTTTACATAAATGCGCATGCATTGGACCAACACCTGGATAATCTAAACCTGCCGAAATAGAATATGGCTCTGTTATTTGTCCGTCTTTGGTTTGCATTAACATGGTTTTACAACCGTGAATAATTCCTTCTTTTCCTAAAACCGAAGTGGCTGCGCTTTCTCCAGAATCTACGCCTAAACCAGCTGCTTCTACTGCAATAATGTTGACATCTTCTTCGTGTAAATAGTGATAATATGTACCCGCAGCGTTACTACCACCGCCAATACAAGCGACTACATAATCAGGGTTTTCTCTGCCTTCTTGTTCTTTTAATTGCCATTTTATTTCTTCGGAAATAACCGATTGAAAACGTGTTACCATATCAGGATATGGGTGTGGGCCAATAGCTGAACCGATTATATAATGTGTATTTACAGGGTTGCCAATCCAATCGCGAATGGCTTCGTTAGTGGCGTCTTTTAAAGTACGACTTCCAGATAATGCTGGTACAACAGTTGCTCCAAGCATTTTCATACGTGCTACGTTTGGTGCTTGACGAGCAATATCAATTTCTCCCATATAAACAATACATTCTAGCCCCATTAAAGCACAAACAGTTGCTGTAGCAACACCGTGTTGTCCTGCACCAGTTTCTGCAATAATTCTAGTTTTACCTAAGCGTTTAGCCATTAATATTTGACCAATGGTATTGTTTATTTTGTGAGCACCTGTATGATTTAAATCTTCGCGCTTTAAATAAATTTTGGTATTATATTTTTCCGATAGACGCTTCGCAAAATAGAGAGGGGAAGGGCGACCTACATAATCTTTTAAAAGCTGATCGAATTCTTTTTTAAAATCAGGTTCAGCCATTACTTTTAAATAGTTTTGGCGTAACTCTTCTACATTTGGATAAAGCATTTCAGGGATGAATGCACCACCAAATTCGCCGTAATATCCTTTTTCGTTTACGTTATAATTCATAATTTCTGTCATTCCTGCGAAGGCAGGAATCTGTTTAAATTCTTTTAAATCTTCAATATTTTTTAATCCAGGTTCTATTTCAAATTTACTATTTACATCTAATGCATAACAATACTTTGAAGCTTCACTTTGTTGAAATTTTTTAATATCTTCAATTTGATTCAATCCAATACCGCCGCTTAAAAAGAATGGCGTTGTAGAAGGATAGTTATTTAAAACACTCCAATCGAATGTGTATCCGTTGCCTCCTGGAAGTTTGCCTTTCGTGTCAAAAAGGAAATAATTAACAATACCTTCATAAGGTTTTAAAACACTAAAATCGAATTCGTCTTTTATTGAGAATACTTTGAAAATTTCAATGTTTTTAGATTGTAATTCTTTACAATAGTTTGGTGATTCTTCACCATGTAATTGAACAGCTTGTAAACTATGTTTGTTAATTTTATCGACAACAAAGTCTATATCTGCATCAACAAAAACACCTGTTTTCTTTATTGATTTTGGTAATTCAGGAATTACAGAATCAAAATTTCTTGCAGATTTTTCATAAAATATAAACCCAAGATAATCAGGTTGCAATGCTGCAACTTGTTTGATGTTATCTTGATATTTCATGCCACAAACCTTTAGTTTCATTGCTTTAAGGTTTTAATAAATTCTGTTGCACTAGATCCAGGATTATCTGTTTTCATAAAGTTTTCACCAATTAAAAATCCTTGGTATCCGTATGGCTGTAATTCTTTTATAGCTTCAATATTACTAATACCACTTTCTGATACTTTTACAAAGTCATTAGGGATTAATGAGCTTAATGTTTTACTCGTTTCTAAGCTAACGTCAAATGTCTTTAAGTTTCTGTTATTTACGCCTAACATATCTAAACTTGGCATGATAGATTTGTGTAATTCTTCTTCATTATGAACTTCTAAAAGTACATCTAAATGTAAACTTTTTGCAAATTCTGAGAATTGCTTTATTTCTGCTTTAGTTAGAATGGCTGCTATTAATAAAATAACATCGGCACCATAAGCTTTGGCTTCTAAAAGTTGGTATTCGTCTATGATGAATTCTTTTCTTAATAAAGGCAGATTACAACTTGCTCTGGCGGTTAGTAAATCGTCTAAAGAACCTCCAAAGTATTTTCCATCTGTTAAAACAGACATCCCACAAACACCTGCCTCTTCATAACCTTTAGCAACATCTTGAACGTTTAAAGTGTTGTTGATTACAGATTTTGAAGGAGAACGTCTTTTGTGTTCGGCTATAATGCCTGATTTGCTATTTCGTAAGTTGTTAGCAAGCGATACGGTTTGTCTTTCAAATAAAACAGATTGTTCTAATTGCGATGTTGGAATGAGTTGCTTTCTTAGTGCTACTTCATTTCTTTTATCTAATGTTATTTTGTCTAAAATATTCATTTTTATAATTTATTTCTGTTCATTTTGTCTTGATACAAAACGAACCAAAAAATCAAATCAATCTGGTGAAATTCCTGCGGAACATTCGCTTTCGGAATTACGTGCTTGAAGCTTCGCTTCGCATCTTCATTCCTCCGCTCATTATTTCTGCAGATTGATGTTTCCGATTCTATCGGAATTTGGGTCTAGACTTTTTGCTTTTTTTTATTCTAATTTTATATTGTTTTAACAATTAACTATTTACTCAATTCAATTAATTTATCTAAACTCGTTTTTGCTTTTCCAGAAAACAATGATTCTTTTGCCATTTCGAAACCTTCTTTATGGCTAATTTGTTTGGTGGTTGCAATGGCAAGTCCTGCATTTGCACAAACGACATTGTTTTGTGCTTTGGTACCTTTATTACTAATAATATCAACAAATATTTTTGCTGCATCGTCAATAGTATTACCTCCAAAAATAGCGTTTTGTTTTATTTGTGATACTCCTAAATCTTCTGGTGAAAATATGGTTTCCGATTTATTTGATACAATTTTAGCTTTTCCTGTTAATGAAATTTCATCATAGCCATCTAGTGCATAAACAATATTATAATTCTTATCTGTATTTTGATACATAAAGCTATAAAGACGTAGCAGTTCTAAATTAAAAACACCTAAAACCTGATTCTTTGGAAATGATGGGTTTACCATGGGGCCCAACATATTAAAAAATGTTTTAACACCTAGCTCACGACGAATAGGTGCCACATTTTTCATGGCTGGATGAAAAAGAGGTGCGTGTAATATGCATATTCCAGCGTTGTCTAAACAGCGTTTTAAAAAGCCTTCATCGTTAGAGAATTTAACACCTAAAGATTCCATGACATTTGATGAACCCGATGTTGATGATACACCATAGTTTCCGTGTTTAGAAACATGAACACCAGCACCAGCTGTAATAAAAGAGGACAGTGTAGAAATATTGAATGTATTTTTACCATCGCCTCCTGTTCCTACAATATCAATGGCATTATAATCACTCAGGTTTATAGGAATACATAGTTCTAAAAGCGCATCTCTAAAGCCTTGTAATTCTTCTAAAGTAATGCTTCGCATCATGAAAACAGATAGAAAACAAGTAATTTGACTTGGGTTATACATATCGTTTGATATGTTAACTATAACTTGTTTAGCTTCTTCGCTAGAAATGGTTTCGTGATTTATTAATCTGTTGAGTATGTTTTTCATTAATTGCTCTTTTTTCTATTACCTTTTGTTCATTTTGTCTTGATACAAAACGAACCAAAAAATCAAATCAATCTGATGAAATTCCTGCGGAACATTCGCTCATGGAATTTCGTGCTTAAAGCTTCGCTTTGCATCTTCATTCCATCTCTCATTATTTCTGCAGATTGATGTTTCCGATTCCATCGGAATTTGGGTCTAGACTTTTTGCTGTTTTCTTTTATTTTAATTTTATATGTTTTTATTACCAATAAACTACTAACTAGCTATTAATCCAGTTTTCTAAAATTTTCTTTCCGTCTGGTGTTAATACCGATTCTGGATGGTATTGCACGCCTCTTACATCGTATTCTCTATGTCGTAACGACATGATTTGTCCGTTTGCATCAAAAGAGGTTGCTTCTAAACTATCTGGTAAATCTGCATTTACAACCCAAGAATGATAGCGTCCTACTTCGATGTTTTTTTCTAAGCCTTTAAATATAGCTTCATCATTAACACATATGGTTACATTGGTTGCTACACCGTGATAAACATCGTCTAAATTTACTAGCGATCCGCCAAAGACTTCGCCTATGGCTTGTTGCCCTAAACATACGCCTAAAATACTTTTTGTTGGGGCGTATCTTTCAATTATTGGTTTTAATAAACCGGCTTCATCTGGGATGCCTGGACCTGGCGATAATACAATTTTATCAAAAGGTTCTACATCTTCTAGGGCTAATTTATCGTTTCTTACAACAGTAACATCACAATTTAAATCTTCTAAATAGTGGACGAGATTGTATGTAAAACTGTCGTAATTGTCTATTACTAGTACTTTTGTATTCATATTTTTATATTTCCGCGTAGGCGGTAATCTTTTAATGTTATTTTCTTAACTCTTAACTCTTAACTCTTAACTGTCTGGTCTGCACTGACTTTTAACTAATGACTGCCATCTGCGGACTTAGTGCGTTAGGGATTGAACAATTGTTGGAGCTCTCCCGATTTTTCATAGGGAAGCGACTTGTGAAAGCCCGACCCTTGTGGTAACGCCATAAATTTAAACATCTTCTGCCAATTTAATTGCTTTTGTTAAAGCTCCTAATTTATTGTAAACTTCTTGTAATTCGTTTTCTTGATTAGATTTTGAAACCAAACCAGCGCCTGCTTGCCAATTGAGTTTGTAATTTTTACTTAAAAAGGTTCGAATCATGATGGCGTGATTAAAATTACCATCGAAATCCATAAACCCAATGGCTCCACCGTAAAAACCACGACTTGTTTTTTCGTATTGCTCGATAAGTTGCATGGCTCTGTGTTTTGGAGCACCACTTAAAGTACCTGCAGGAAACGTGTCGGCAACGACTTGCATAGTAGAGGTCTCTTTATGTTTTTGACCTGTAACTTTACTTACCAAATGGATGACGTGCGAGAAAAATTGAACTTCGCGATAGGTAACTACTTTTACTTCGCTACCGTGGCGACTTAAATCGTTTCTAGCTAAATCGACTAGCATGACATGTTCGGCATTTTCCTTGTCGTCTTTTTTAAGTTTTTCGGCTAAAATTTCATCTTTTTGCTCGTCTCCAGTTCTTTTAAAGGTTCCTGCAATGGGGTGTATTTCGGCTAAACCATCATCAACTATAAGTTGTGCTTCTGGCGAACTTCCGAAAATTTTGAAATCGCCATAATCGAAATAAAATAGGTAAGGTGATGGGTTGATGCTTCTTAAAGCGCGATATACATTAAAATCGTCTCCCGTAAATTCTTGAGAAAATCGTCTTGATAATACTAATTGAAAAACATCTCCGCGTTGGCAGTGTTTTCTAGCTAGTTCGACATGTTCTCTAAACTCATCATCGGTTAGGTTGGAGTTGATATCTCCTTTTGAATAGAAGTTATAGGATGCGAAATTCTGAACGTTTATAAGTTTATCAATATCATGAATATTATTTTCGGTGTCTTTATAACAATGCGCAAAAATATAGGCTTCGTTTTTAAAGTGATTTATCGCAATTATGTTTTTGTAAACGGCATAATAAACATCTGGAATAACAACAGAATCGTCTTTTTTGCTAATTTCTACATCTTCAAAGTATCGAACAGCATCATAAGCTGTGTATCCAAAAATTCCGTTGTTAATGAATTTGAAGTCTTCATCGGTAGTGACATCAAATCGTTTTGTGAATTTATGGATTTCGTTAGCCACATTAACATCTTCTGTGATGTTTAAAGTTGTTGTACTTTCGTCAGGAAATGTTTGAGTAATAACTTCGTTTTCAATCTTTATTGTTGCAATAGGATTGAAGCAGATATAAGAGAAGTTTTTATGACTTCGGTGGTAATCACCACTTTCTAAAAGAATACTATTTGGGTATTTGTCACGTATTTTATAATACACAGTAACAGGTGTAATGGTATCTGTTAAGATTCTTTTATGATGCGTATAAAGACTAAATTTTTCCATTTAATGTTTTTAATTTTTCTGCTTTTGCGGAAATGAAATTATTGTAATAAAAAAAAGGCTTGTCGTGAATGACAAGCCTTTTGGATATTTTGAGTTTTAAATATACTAGGATTTTACTTCACGAACGTTAGTTTCGAAAGCACCACCACCAAGTATTATTTAAAATTGTATTCATTTTTGTTTTTTTAACTGGTTCAAATATAGAAATGAAAATATAATTAAACAATACTTTGAGATATTTTTTAAATAAAAGTTTGTTAAAGTGTGTATTATGCAATGAATTATTAATTAATTTTACAATTATGAAGTTAAAATTATTATTTGTTGCCATTCTTTTAATGGCTAGTTGTAAAGACAAAAAAACAAATCTAGATATTGCTGATAAAACAATTGTAGAATCAGTTATAGATGATGCTATTGTAAATGACATTGAGTTGGAAGTTTATGATTTTAATGGTTTTAAAAAGTTTTTAAATAAGAAGAATGATACTATTTATGTTATTAATTTCTGGGCTACTTGGTGTGCGCCATGCGTAAAAGAATTGCCTTCATTTGAAAAATTAAATGAGACATATGCGAATAAAAATGTCAAGGTAATTTTGGTAAGTTTAGATTTTCCGCATTTATATGAAAAGAAATTGAAACCTTTTATTAAAGAAAAGAAGTTAAAATCTAAAGTAATTGCTTTAGATGATGCCGATATGAATACTTGGATTCCTCAAATAAATAAATCTTGGTCTGGATCTATTCCAGCGACTATTATTTATAAAAACGATACGAGTAAATTCTTTGAACAGTCATTTTCATTCGAAGAATTAGAAACCGAATTAAAACCATTTTTAAATTAATAATTATGAAAACAATTAAACTATTATCAGCTCTTGCTATTGTATTATGTATTAGTGCTTTTACAATTAACAAATCAACGAGTAATGAAGGTTATAAAATAGGAGATGTCGCTGAAGATTTTTCGCTTAAAAATATTGATGGCAATATGGTGTCGTTATCAGATTATAACGATGCTAAAGGATTTATTGTGGTTTTTACTTGTAATACCTGTCCGTTTGCTGTTGCATATGAAGATAGAGTTCAGGCTTTAAACGAAAAGTATGCTAGTAAAGGGTATCCTGTAATTGCTATTATGCCAAATAATACAGATGTAAAGCCTGGAGATAATTTAGAAGCGATGAAGCAAAGAGCACAAGAAAAAGGATTTACTTTTCCATATTTAATTGACGAGGGACAAAAAGTGTATCCAAAATTTGGAGCAACAAAAACACCGCACGTATTTATTTTGGAAAAAGGCGATGGTGTGAATACAGTTGAATATATAGGAGCTATTGATGATAATTATAAAGATGCTTCAGCTGTAAAAACTAAATATGTTGAAGAAGCGGTTGATGCTTTGTTGGAAGGTAAATCGATAGAACAAAAAGAAACAAAAGCTATTGGTTGTTCTATTAAAGTTTAAAAGAGGCAAGGAATTTGATATATGAAATCCGGAGTTGTAATACTTCGGATTTTTTTTCGTCTATAGTTTTAGATGTATTAATTTTGTAATATATATATTATTTAATAAAGATAACATGGAAGATTTAACACAAGAAGAATGGACAGAACAATTAGCAAACGATGATAATGCTGTTGTTTTAGATGTAAGAACTGATGCTGAAGTTGCAGATGGTATTATAGCAAATGCCATTCATATAGATATTTATAAAGGTCAAGAATTTATTAATGAACTTGAAGATCTTGATAAAAGTAAAAATTATTATGTGTATTGTCGTTCAGGAAATAGAAGTGGGCAAGCATGTAATATTATGGAGCAATTAGGTTTTGAAAACGCTTATAACCTTGAAGGAGGTATGATGGAATGGACAGGTGATGTTGTTGATTTAGATTAAAATATTTGCTCATGAAACATTTCGTTTTATTTTTTTGTATTGTAATAAGTACTTTTGGTTTTAGCTGTAAAAAGACTTTAAACCAAGAGCAAGTAAAAGTTATTTCTCCTAAAGAATTGAAAGCTTTTTTAGACGCTGATTCCGTTCAGCTTATAGATGTTAGAACACCAAAAGAATTTAGTGAAGGTTTTATTGTTACAGCTAAAAATATAGATTTTTATTCTTCTACCTTTAAAGATGAAATAAACAAATTAGACAAATCAAAACCAGTATTAGTTTATTGTAGATCAGGAAGGCGTAGCGCAAATAGTGTAAGTGTGTTTTTGGATGCGGGTTTTACAAAAATTTACGATTTGGAAGGTGGAATTTTAAACTGGAAATCAGAAGGGTATAAAATTAAAAAATAAAGAGATTTTGTCAAAAAAATATGTTTTTTAAACTTTAATCTTTTTTTTTAGTACTTCACCTTTTTTATTCTAATTGGAAGATTCTTTTTATTAATTTTATATAAGTTTTATTAGCCAATTTTTTAATGTGCCTAATAGAATTAGAATTATTTAATTAAGAAGAAGTTATGGAAAACGGTTATGTAATATTAGGAATAATTGCATTGTTATTTTTAAGTATGTACGGTTATGCATATTTTTCAGTTGCAATTGTAAAAATTAAGCAAAAAAGAGAAGCTAAAAGATTACTTGCAAAGGAAGAATTAAGACGACAAGAAAGTATAGAAAAGCAAAAACTTGTTGATGCTAAAGTTCAGAAATTTAATGAACGAAAAGAAGAAATTCACCGTGAATTAGTGCTTCTAGAAAAAATGAAAAAGAAACAGAGAGTTAGTTAATACTTTCATTCTACTATAAAATTAAACCATTTAAACATTTATGTTTAAATGGTTTTTTTATGTCTAAAACCGAGATTTAGAGATCAAATAGCAAAAAATAATTTATAAGATTCGTTTTGTTTCATTTAAAATTTATATTTTTGACAACCAGAACAGAACAGAACGGTTTAATGAAGGTTAATTTAGATATAAATATTAATAGTGATATTCCAAAGTATCAACAATTGGTAAACGCTATAAATAATGCGCTTGCTAATAATACATTGTCAAGCGGTGATGCTTTGCCGTCTGTAAATAAAATTTGTTCTACTTATAACCTATCTAGAGATACCGTTTTTAAATCGTATTCTATTTTAAAAGAACAGAATGTAATAGAATCTGTTCCTAATAAGGGGTATTACGTAGCTAATGATACAAGAAAAGTACTCTTAGTTTTAGATACTTTTAAAGCTTATAAAGAAGTGCTGTATCATTCATTTGTAAATGATTTACCAAAGAATGTTATAGTAGATGTACAGTTTCATCATTATAATATTGATAATTTTAAAACTATACTAAATAATAGTAAAGGAAAGTATTATAAGTACGTTGTTATGAGTTTTGATAACAAGGAGGTTTCAAGTGTATTATCAGAGATAGATGATAGCAAGCTACTTTTAATAGATTGGAACATTCATTCAAAGCCTAATAATAATTTTGTGTTTCAAGATTTTGGAGTGTCATTTTATAAATGTTTAGAAGAAGCTAAAGAGGCTTTCAAGAAATATGAAAAGATTGTTTTTGTATATCCAGACTTTACCTATCACCCAATAGAAGCAATAACTTATTTTAAAAAGTTTTGTGAACTTCAACATTTGAATTTTGAAATTATTACAGAAGCAAAAAACTTTAATATTAAAAGGGGTGAAGCGTATATAAGTGTAAGCGATAGAATTTTAGGTATGTTTTTAGAACAAAGTCGCGAGTTGAATATAGAACCAGGAACTGATGTAGGTTTTTTATCTTATAATGAAACGCCTATGAAAAAATTTATATATAAAGGAATATCTGTTATCTCAACAGATTTTAAAGAAATAGGAAATAAAGCAGCAGAGTTTGTTAGTAATGATAACACAATGCAATGCTATATTCCAACTAAACTAATATTAAGAGAATCATTATAAACTATGTACTATTTAGGATTAGATATAGGAAGCTCGTCTATTAAAGCCGCTTTAGTAGAAATAGCCACAGGTAAAAGTATAGGTGTTGTACAAGAACCAAAAGAAGAAATGGGCATGTTTGCTAAAAAAAATGGTTGGGCAGAACAAAAACCAAACGATTGGTGGCAGCATATTTGTGCAGCCATAACCAGTTTAAAGAAACAATATAATGTAAGCAGAACACAAATTAAAGGCATTGGTATTTCGTATCAAATGCACGGTTTGGTATTGGTTGATAAAGAAGGGAACCCACTTCGTAAAAGTATAATCTGGTGCGATAGTCGTGCTGTAGAAATTGGTAATGAAGCTTTTCAAACTATAGGCGAAAATGCCTGTTCAGAAAGCTTATTAAACTCACCAGCAAATTTTACAGCTTCAAAATTAAAATGGGTAAAAGATAATGAACCAGATGTTTATAAAAACATCTATAAATTCATGTTACCTGGCGATTACATTGCATATAAATTTTCAAATACTATAAATACAACCATTTCAGGATTATCTGAAGGCATTTTTTGGGATTTTAAAAAGGACACAGTTGCCGATTTTCTTTTAGAACATTATGGGATAGATAAAGCGTTGGTGCCAGATATAGTAGAAACCTTTGGAGAACAATCGTTGGTCGATGAAAAAGGAGAAGAAGCATCAGGAATAGCAGTAGGAACTCCTATTTATTACAGAGCAGGTGATCAGCCAAATAACGCCTTGTCTTTAAATGTATTCAATCCAGGAGAAGTAGCAGCAACAGGAGGAACGTCGGGAGTTGTTTATGCAGTTACCGATAGTTTGTCTGTAAAAGAAAGTGCTCGCGTTAATAATTTTGCACACGTAAATTATAAAAAAGGAGCTGCCGCACGAATAGGGAAATTACTTTGTATTAACGGTGCGGGAATTCAGTACCGTTGGTTATTAAATAATTTAGCTGTAAGCTCTTATGAAGAAATGAATAATTTGGCAACCGATATTCCTGTAGGATCAGATGGTGTATGCTTAATACCTTTCGGAAACGGAGCCGAACGTATGTTAAATAATAAAGAAATAGGCACACGCCTTGTAAATATCAACTTAAATAATCATCATAAAGGTCATATGTGTCGTGCAGCTTTAGAAGGTATTGCCTTTTCGTTTGTGTATGGTATGGAGATTTTAAAATCAGATGGCATTAAAACTAAAGTTATTAGAGCAGGTAACGATAATTTATTCCGCTCCGAAATCTTTGCAAACACAATGGCGACTTTAATCGAGCAAGAAATCGAAATTTATAATACAACAGGTGCCATAGGTGCCGCAAGAGCAGCGCATTTGCATAAAGGCGATTTTGAAACCTTTGGAAAGTCAATTATTGATAACGATCACGTTATGACGTTCATGCCTTTTAAAGACAAAGAACCATACTTAAAAGCATATAATAACTGGAAAAACGAATTAGAACTCATTTTAAATAAATAACATTAGGGCGTTACCTTTATCCTGAATTTAGTTCAGGAACAGGTCGGGCTTTTCGCAGTCGCTTCCCGATGAAAAATCGGGAGAGCTTCAACAAATGCTTCAATCCCTAACGCACATAGTAACTATTAAACAACTTAGTAAATAAACAGATAAACAATTAATACCTGAAAAAAATGGCAATTATAGGAAACAAAGAGTATTACAAAGGCATAGGAGACATTAAGTTTGAAGGCAAAGAATCAGACAATCCGTTAGCATTCAAATATTACAATCCAGATCAAGTAGTCGCAGGAAAAACCATGCGCGAACATTTTAAATTTTCAGTAGCATACTGGCATACATTCTGCGGACAAGGATCAGATCCATTTGGTCCAGGAACGCAAAGTTTTGAGTGGGACAAACCTGCTGATGCTATTCAAGCAGCAAAAGACAAAGCAGATGCAGCTTTTGAATTTATAACAAAAATGGGATTCGGTTATTACTGTTTTCACGATTTCGATTTAATTAGAGAAGGCGCAACATTTGGTGAGTCTGAAAGTAGATTAGCAACTATTACTGATTACCTAAAGGAAAAACAAGCAGCTTCAGATGTAAAATTACTTTGGGGTACAGCAAACTGTTTTTCTAATCCGCGTTATATGAATGGAGCTTCTACAAACCCAGAGTTCGATGTGGTTGCTAGAGCAGGGGGGCAAGTAAAATTAGCTTTAGATGCTACCATAGCATTAAATGGCGAAAACTATGTGTTCTGGGGTGGTCGTGAAGGTTATATGTCTTTATTAAATACAGACATGGGACGTGAGTTAGATCACATGGCACAATTTTTAACCATGGCTAGAGATTACGCGAGAGCTAATGGGTTTAAAGGAAATTTCTTTATAGAACCAAAACCAATGGAGCCTTCTAAACATCAGTACGATTTCGATTCGGCTACAGCTATTGGTTTCTTAAAAGAATATGGTTTAGATAAAGACTTTAAAATAAATATAGAAGTAAATCACGCTACTTTAGCACAACATACATTCCAACACGAAATTGAAGTAGCTGCTAAAGCAGGTATGTTAGGAAGCTTAGATGCTAACCGTGGCGATTACCAAAACGGATGGGATACCGACCAGTTTCCAAACAATATTCAAGAAACAACAGAAGCTATGTTGGTGTTCTTAAAAGCAGGTGGCTTACAAGGTGGAGGTGTTAATTTTGATGCAAAAATCAGAAGAAACTCAACCGATTTAGAAGATGTATTCCATGCACATATTGGAGGTGCTGATACTTTTGCACGTGCTTTACTTATTGCAGATAAAATTATAACATCGTCTCCTTACGAAAAGTTAAGAACAGAGCGTTATGCTTCTTTCGATTCTGGAAAAGGAAAAGCTTTTGAAGAAGGGCAATTAGGGTTACAAGATTTATACAAAATAGCTCAAGAAAACGGTGAGTTATCATTAAAAAGTGGTAAACAAGAATTGTTTGAAAATATTATAAATCAGTATATTTAAGCATTAGTTATTTATAAAATGAAACCTCAATTATTTAATAGTTGAGGTTTTTTTGTGCTTGATTTTTAGTCTAACAGCTGCTCTTTATTGTTAATTCGAAAGCAACATTCCTCTCCAAGGTAAAGTGGGTTTCCATGTTTTTCAGACCAAAAGCCTTCTAGTATATCTTTAGAAATACATTTGTATACAACAACGCCTTTAAAAGTGTTGTTTTCTAAAACATCTTGATTACTCCCTATTATATTGTTTAACTAAATCTAGAATGGTCATAGTTGTAATGAATAAAACCAAAACACTTAAAAAATAAATGATAATTTGTAATTTAATGATAATCAGCGAAATAGTTTGTGTGATTAATGGTGTGTATGTTTGAAATGATTACTTGTGCAATAGGTGATAATAATAAAATATGTTATTCAAATAATAATATCTAGTAGTAGAATAAGTGTGTTTTGTAATTTTTTTGTCATAAAAAAAAGAGAAAAGAATAAATTAATTCTTTTCCCTTTTTATGATGTTTAAATACTTCTAAACCTATTAAATAAACCCAAAATCATCTATATAATGTACTGTATTATTTCCACTAGCTTCTTGTATAACTATAGCTTCTATTTTTTCTTTTCCTTTGCTAACATCAGATAAAGGAGCGCTAATAGTCTGCCATTCACCTCCTATTACATTAATTGGATATGGATTACCCCAATCTCCATTTAATACAATATTAATAGTTCCAGCTGCTTCACTGTAGAATTCAAATTGAATTAATATATAGTCGGCAACATTAACAGTTGTCCAAGTTCCTACTTGAAGTGCAGACCAAGCTCCTGCTTCTTTTCTTATAGAGTAAGTTCCTCTAAAAGGGTTTTCGGTACTTTGAAGATCTGTGGCGCCTCCCCAACTACCTTCCCACCATGCAGAAGTGTTAAGGCCTTCATCATAAATAGTATATATGATTCCTCCATAGAAATCGGCAGACTCACTAGAACCTCCTTCTGTGTTTACTGTTAAAGTTGAAACACTAACCCCAGCAGGGACTTCAATGACAATTTCTTCTTCATTTGAAGATATAATATTTGTTACTTCAGTTTCTCCAAAAAACACACTATCAAGGTTATCGAATATATCTCCTGTTATTGTAACAATAGTTCCTGCAGGACCTAATTTTGGTGAGAAATCTTTTATTACTGGAGCAGGTTGAATTATTTTAAAGTCAACTTCTGCAACACCTCCTAATGTTTCTATTTTTAATTTACTAGAAACGTCTTTCCAAGGCACATTAGGACTTACAGTAAAAAACAAAACGCCATCTGTAACCTGCGTCGAGTTAAAATCGTTTTTATAGTCGTTAATATATAATGCATTTAAAGAAGCTAAATTCTGCCCTCTTAAAATATAACTATTATAAAGATTACCAACATTAGTTATAGAATCTTTAGCAAGTGTACTTATAGAATTAATAACAGGAGTATTATAACTTCCAGAAAGACCAGAATTGTCTAATTCTGTACATGAAGTGACAAAAATAGTTGATAACAACACCAAACTATAAATTATCTTTTTGAATATATTTTTCATTTTTTTATTTTTTTTAGTTAAAATCATAAGGCACAGGAGGCTCTAATAATAAAGGGTTCCTTTGTGTGTCTACTTGTGGGTAAGGAAAGATAAAATCACCTTCAGTAGGTGTAAACTTTTCAGACCAAACTACAGGAACAGCATCAGTGCTATAGGTACCTCTTTCTTGATTACTTAGCATATTAATTGCTTCAGTTCTATCTAATCGTTGTATATCGAAAAAGTATTCGCCTTCAAAAGCAAATTCAACACGTCTTTCATGAAGTAATCGGTCTGCAAAAATTTCGGTAATATCTCCAAGACCAGCTCTGTTTCTTACTTTGTTAACCGATCTTAATGCGGCCGAGTTAGTAGTGCTATTTGCTCCAGCTAATATAGCTTCAGCATGAATTAACAAAACATCAGCATAGCGCAATAAATAGGTGTTATTAGGTGATGCCATTGCTCCGCCTCCACCATTAGTTTCAGGGTTACCAACTACATATTTTTTAATACCTGCATCTGTACCTTGAACATCAAAGTCATCAGGAACGGTATATCCTCCATTTAAGTTAGGGTAAAAATTCCCTCTCTCCATGATTGTTCCATATTTTCTTTCATCCCCTGGCTCATAAGAATCTTGTAAATCAATTGAAGGTCCTATTGATGACCATCCACTACCAAATCCTGTTATACCAGAAACAGCAAAAAATGCTTGTGCTGCATTGCCATGTCCATACTCTCCAATTGTAGACCACTGTAATGCTGCCATTGATTCTATATTGTTGTCATTTTCAGTTAAAAATAACTCATTATAGCTTCCTTCAAACAAATCATAATTTCCAGAATTTATAACTTTTTCAGACATGATTTTTGCATTCGAATAATCTTTCTCATACAAATAAACTTTAGCTAACAGTGCTTGTGCAGTTTCTTTGGTTACTTTACCTGTATCAGCATTAGGTTTTGAAAAGCAATTATCTATAGCATATTTTAAATCATTTTTAATAAATGTATACACATCACTTACAGGGTTTTTATTGATTTGTGGATCAAAAACATAATCTAAGTTGTTTTCAATTATAGGAAGATCTCCCCAAATTCTTACCATGTAGAAATAGGTAATTGCTCTCATAAAACGAGCTTCTCCTAGAGCATTATTTAAAACTGCAGGACTTATACTTGCTGGAACGTTGTCCATTCCATTAATTATAGCATTGCATTGTGAAACTTCTCCCCATAAAGATCTCCAAGCAGTTTCTACTTGAGGGTTGTTGTTTAATACAGAGAAATTTTGAAAATCGGATGTTGCTCCGTCCCAAGTTCTTCCGTTTCCAGAAGATAACTCTCCAATGGCATAAAAAGGGTTAGTAAAATATTCATACCAAGATCTTGTGTATAAGTGATTTGTACTTGCTCTAACTTGATCATCGTTAGCGTAGAATCCATCAATACTATATCCGTCTTCTGGTGGTCTATCAAAAAACTCATCAGAACATGATACAGATACAAATATGCATAGAGTTAAAATGAAGACTTTGTCTATTTTATTTATTATTGTTTTCATTATCTTTTTTTTTTAAAATTCAATATTTAAACCTAATGTAAATGTTCTTGGAGTAGGATAACGACCATTATCTATTCCTGATAAAAGTGCATTTTGGTTAAAATTACCAACCTCAGGATCATAACCTTTATAGTTACTAAATGTATATAGGTTTTGTATAACTCCATAGATTTTTAGTTTTGAAAAAGGTAATCGGTCTAATAAATCTTGTTTAAAATTATATCCTAATCTTACATTTTGAATTCTTAAATAAGAACCATCTTCTATGAATCTTTCAGATGTTCTGTTGTTGTTAGTGTTACCAGAAACTGGTCTAGGTATATTAGTATTCGTGTTTTCTGGTGTCCAATAGTTTGTAGCCTCTTGTGTTTGGTTGTTATATCTTCTATCTAGAGAGGTAGTTTTTAACCAAGCAATATTCATAACATCATTACCATAAGTGCCTTGTAACATGATAGATAAATCAAAGTTTTTGTAGCTAAAATTATTATTAAAACCAAAGGTGATGTCTGGGTGAGGATTTCCTATTTCTGTTAAATCATAATCATCAATAACACCATCTGGATTACCATCTGGTCCACTAATGTCTTCATATTGAACATCTCCTAACCAAGTGTTTCCGTTATCTGGTGAAAATGCTTGATCGTATTGTATAGGTTGACTTGTAATAGAAGCTTCATCATTAAATAGTCCCTTTACTTTTAATCCGTAATACATTGCTATAGGCTGTCCTTCTCTAGTATTTGTAACTTGTAAAGAAGCGTTACCCCAATTTCTAACTTCTTTTAATAAATCTGCACCATTTAATAATGAAACAACTTCATTTTTGTAATGAGAAAGCGTTAAATTAGAATCCCAAGAAAAGTCACCGCTACCTTTTGTTTGGTAATTCAAAGTTAAATCTACTCCTTTATTACTCATTTCACCAATATTAACCCAAGGAGCTCCAATACCACCTTCATATTGACCGCCACCTATTAAATAGATAGGTAATGGTGCTTGGTATAAAAAGTTAGCTGAGGTTTTGTCATATACTTCTACTATTGTTTTTAAACGTTTGTCAAACAATGTAAATTCTAACCCTAAGTTTGTTTGCTCTGAAGTTTCCCATTGTAACTCCGGGTTTTGTATGTATTGTACAGGGAATCCAGTGCCTGCCTCAGTAGATAGTGTTCCTAAGCGACCTCCAAATAAATATCCTGGAATATTTTGATTTCCAGTTTGCCCGTATCCGCCATAAATTTTGATATCTTGTATGCCGTTTGTATTTTGCATAAACTCCTCATTAGATAATTTCCAAGAAGCGGATACTGAAGGGAAATACCCCCATTGATTGCCTTGCGCAAAATTAGAAGATCTATCTGCTCTAATAGAAGCTGTAATGTTATATCGATCATCAAAACCATAAATAGCACGACTTAAATAAGACATTAAAGAACTACTAGCTTTGTTTGCGCTATTAGTCGCTAATTCAGCATCTCCCAAATTTAAAGTTTGAACTTCATTTGATATTAAATCTTTAGCTGAAGCTACAGTGCCCTGATAAGCGTTTTCTTGTGCTTCATGCGCAACTAAAACATTTAAATAATGTTTACCAAAGTTTTTATCATATGTTAGCATGTTTTTTAAATTCCAAAAAGTACTATTGTTTTCTCTTATAGTAAGTTCGTTTATTTCATTAGAATATCTACCCCATTGATAAGTTGGTCTAAAATGATGACTTCTTGATGACCCTAAATAAGTTCCTACTTCTGTTCTGAAGTTTAAATCTTCAGTCAAGTCTAATTGAGTATAGAAGCTAACTCCAACATTATCTCTTCTTAATTTATTTGTAACACTTAAAGCTAATGCTACTGGATTGTTTTGTCCTAAAGAACTATCATCTACAGGACCAGCAAAAGTACCATCGGCATTATAAACAGCAAGATTTGGAGATTGTAAAAGTGCTGAACTAATTACTCCATCAAAGCCATTGTTGTTATACGTAAATTTATCTTTTGTTCTACTTCCAGATAAATTAATACCAGCTTTAATCCAGTCTTTTATCTGACCATTTATATTGGCTCTAACTGAAAGACGATTAAAGCCTGAACCTATTGCAATACCATCTTGATCTAGTGAACTAGCAGAGAAATAATAATTTGATCTATCGTTACCTCCTGAGAAAGCAACTTGATGATTTGTCATAAATGCTTTTTTAAATATCTCTTTCTGCCAATCTGTACCAGGTCCAAGTAATTCAGGTCGGTCGTAAATGAGATTAGGAGTAATACCTATCATTCTATTGAATACGTTTTGTAGTTTGGCGTACTCAGGTAATTTCATCATTTCTATTAACTTTGTAGGCTCTTGTAAACCTACATAAGTACTGTATTCCAATTTACCTTCTCCAGATTTTCCTTTTTTAGTTGTTATAATAACAACTCCATTAGCTCCTCTAGATCCATAAATAGCTGTAGCAGAAGCATCTTTCAAGATATCTATAGACGCAATATCACTTGGGTTTAAAATGGCTAATGGACTAACAGAAACATCATTATTATCTTGACTTCCTCCAGCAAGTCCAGCTTGTGATTCTCCAGATATTGGCACACCATCAATAATATATAGAGGTTCATTAGAACCTGTAATAGAAGTTAACCCCCTTATTCTTACAGACATAGAGCTTCCGGGTTGTCCTGAATTCGCTGTTACAGTTACACCGGCGGCTCTACCTTGAAGTAATTGATCTACACTTACTTGTGGAATTTCTTTGAGATCTTTGGTTTCAACAGATGAAACAGAGCCACTTATGTTTTCTCTAGTTTGAGTACCATAACCAATAACAACAACTTCATCTAAGTTTTCAAAACTTTCTTTTAAAGTTACATTTATAGTCGTTTTATTTGAGGTGGAAATTTCTTGTCCCTCAAAGCCTATGTAACTAAAAACTAGTATAGCATCTTCTTTAACTGTGATGGAATAAACACCATCAAAATCTGTGACGACTCCATTATTGGTTCCTTTTTCTAGAATACTAACCCCTGGAAGTGTTACTCCATTAGAGTCGTTTACAATTCCTTTAACCTGTGTTTGAGCTAAAGCAAATTGACTAATCATAAAAAATGATAATAGCAGGAAACAATATCTTGTACCGCCATTTTCATTTTTAAAAAATGTTTTTTGCATGTCTTTTAGTTTAGTAGTGTTAATTGTTAATTTTACTGACGCTTATATTGTTATATCAATAATTATCAGTACGGTTTTTTATTAAATTCAAAATTAAAGGAATTGTTAAGTTAGTATTAATATTATTTTGTCATTTACTAATAAAATTTCTCCTAATTATTAATGTAAAATAATATTATAGCCATGTTTTTTGATAAAAATAAGCACGTTTTTATATTAGGTGATTAATGTAATTAAATTGGTGACCGGAATTTAATTTGCTCTTTTTTATGTTAAAATGATTATTTAGTATTATAAAATTCTTTTAATTCCTGAAAATTCATTTTTATACTGACTAGGAGTGCAGTTTTTTAATTTTTTAAAAACTCTGTTGAAATTAGCTATGTTATTGAAGCCGCAACTAAAAGCTATTTCTGATACATTTGTGTCTTTTTCAATTAGTTTTATAGCAGCAAAACCAACCCTAACATCATTTACATAATCAACAAAAGTTTTTCCTGTTCTTTTTTTCATAAATCTATTAAATGTTACTTGGCTCATGTTTACAAGATCAGACACTTCAGCTAGTGTTATTTTTCTATCAAAGTTATCCTGAACATATTCGTATACTTTTTTAATTTTGTCACTATTTTCAAAACTTTCCCTATCAATAGTATAAGTAGACAAGAGTCTTTGGTTTCTCGAATTAGACAAGTCATGAAGTATAGATATTAATTCTAAAAAATAGTCAACACCATCTAATTTAGATACTTGAGACATTCTACCATAGACTTCTGTTGCTGTTTTTTTTGAGAATAAAACACCATGAATAGACCGATCAAACATGTCTTTAATGGGTTTCATTATTTTTCTTGAAAGAAGCTCCTTATTAAACAGGTTTTCGTGAAACTGAATAGTTATTTCATGAATTTCTTTGCTTTTACAATTATGCGTTACCCACCCATGATGCAAGTTTGGTCCAACAAGCACTAACTCAACATCATCAATCTCTTCCATACTATCTCCAACAACCCGTTTAACACCTTTAGCATTACGAATAAAATTAAGTTCATATTCAGGATGAAAATGAATAGGAAAATCGAAATCACTTTTGATTCTATCAAAAACTAAAAAACTATCTTCAGGAGATAAAGGCGTAATTTCTCTGTGCACATTTTTTAACATTCCCATATTTGCGTGTTATAATTCTTTGTTATAATGATAAAATAATATCACTAACGTATTATTCTTTATAGTTATTTTTGAATTATTCAAAATTAACAAAGTAAAATTATATATTTATTGTTTTTAATAACAAAAAATTATCAATAAACTAATAAATGATTAAAAAAACAAAAACATTTTATCTATGGAGGAATATAAAACTACTTTTTATAGTTTTTTCAATTATGTTTTTAGGGTCGTGTAAATCTATGTATAACTCAGATTACAAAAAGCCTATTCTTACTGATACTAAAGTGTCAAAAAACGTTAAAAGACTACATAAAAAGCTTTTTTACCTTTCTAAAAATGGATTTGCAATTGGACACCAAGACGCTACTGCTTATGGAATTGGATGGAACCAATCTGATAATCCTAACGTAGTAAAAAGTGATGTTAATGAGGTGATTGAAGATTTTCCTGCAGTTTACGGTTTTGATATTAGTAAGATAGAATTAGGAAGCAGTAAAAATATTGATGGTGTGCCTTTTGATACTATGAGGAACTTAATAATTGATGCTTACAGTAAAGGTGGTATCATTACAATAAGTTGGCATACTGACAATCCGGTTACTAATGGAGATTCTTGGGATACAACACCTGCAACCGCACAAATCATTGGTAATGGAAATCAAGTAGAAACATATAATTTATGGATAGAAAGAGTTGCTGGTTTTTTAAAAACTTTAAAGTATAAAGGAAAAAAAATCCCTGTAATTTTTAGACCTTTTCATGAAATGAATGGATCTTGGTTTTGGTGGGGAAAAGGTAATTGTTCTCCAATAGAATATATTCAACTTTGGCGTGAAACATTACTTTTATTAAGAGATAAGTATAAGTTGCATAATATTTTATATACTTATTCTCCAAATAACATAAGTGCTACTGATAACTATTTAGAATGGTATCCTGGCGATACTTTTGTAGATATATTAGGAATAGATATTTATGATTTTAACAATGCAAAGGATTATGCAACTTCTGTAAAAAATAATTTGGAAATTGTAAAAAACATTGCTGTTAAAAAAAATAAACTATACGCCTTTACAGAAACAGGATTAGAAGCCATTCCTACTAAAGATTGGTTTACAAAAGTATTATACCCTGCTATTGAAAACACTGGTATTTCTTGGGTTTTGTTCTGGAGAAATTACACTAAAAAACACCATTATCTACCTTATAAAGGACATGGTAATGAAGTCGATTTTAAGACTTTTAAAGAGTTTCCAAAAACATTGTTTTTAAAAGATATTAATAAATTAAAATATTAAATTAATGAAATTACTCCATACAGTAGATGTATTAATTATTGCAGCTTATCTAATTACTATTGTTGTAATAGGCTTAGTTCTTAGAAAAAGAGCTCAATTAAGTAAGGATGATTATTTGTTAGGAGGCAAATCTATTCCTTGGTACATGTTAGGTTTATCTAACGCTTCTGGTATGTTTGATATTTCAGGAACCATTTGGCTGGTTACTATTATGTTTGTTTATGGTATTAAAAGCGCTTGGATTCCTTGGTTGTGGCCTGTATTTAATCAAGTATTTTTAATGATTTATCTCTCAAAATGGTTGAGACGTTCTAACGCTACTACAGGAGCAGAATGGATTGGCACTCGTTTTGGTTTTAAAAAAGGAGCAAAAATGTCACATGTTATTGTAGTGGTTTTTGCTTTAATTATGTGTTTGGGCTATTTAGCATATGGCTTTATTGGTTTAGGGAAATTTATTGAAATTTTTATCCCTTGGGAAATAGTAAGTCAGTATGTCCCTTTTGCTGTTTCTTCTGAATTTGTGCCTCATTTTTACGGTATTGTTTTTACCATGTTTGCTGTGTTTTATTCACTTTTAGGAGGTATGTCTGGTATTGTTTGGGCAGATGTAGTTCAATTTGCAATCATGACAATTGCTGCCTTGGTTATTGGTTATTTAGGATTTACTGCTATAGGAGAACATTCTTTAAATGTACCTAAAGGTTGGTTGAGTCCGTTCTTTGGTTGGGAATTGAACATGGATTGGAGTACTATCATTCCAGAAGTTAACCAGAAAATAAAGGAAGACGGTTTTAGTTTATTTACTGTTTTCTTTATGATGATGGTTTTTAAAGGCGTTCTAGTAAGTGTTGCTGGACCAGCACCTAATTACGATATGCAAAAAATATTGTCTACAAAATCACCAGCAGAAGCTTCTAAAATGAGTGGATTTGTATCGGTTATTTTAATGCCAATACGGTATTTAATGATTGCAGGGTTTGCTGCATTAGCTTTGGTGTATTATGAGAAGTTAAATTTGTTAACGGTATCCGGTAATATCGATTTTGAATTGATACTTCCAACGGCTATAAAAGAATTTGTACCTGTTGGGTTGTTAGGTTTATTATTAGCCGGCTTAATAGCGGCTTTTATGTCAACTTTTGCAGGAACCTTAAATGCAGCTCAAGCGTATTTGGTAAATGATATTTATTTAAAATACAAAAATCCAGATGCTACTGCAAAGCAAATAAAAGCAATGAACTACAGTACTGGTCTTGTAGTCGTTGTTATTAGTATTGTACTAGGCTTGTTTGCTAAAGATGTTAACTCTGTATTACAATGGATAGTATCTGTTTTGTATGGTAGTTATGTAGGAGCTAACATTTTAAAATGGCATTGGTGGCGTTTTAATGGAGAAGGTTTCTTTTGGGGAATGGCAGCGGGTTTATTGGCCGCAGCAATTGTGCCAGAACTATTTCCTGATGTATTAGGTCTGTATTTGTTTCCAATCTTACTAGTAATTTCTTTAATAGGTAGTATTATAGGAACTTACTCAGCACCTCCAACAGAAGAAGATGTTTTAAAATCTTTTTATAAAAACGTAAGACCATGGGGTTTCTGGAAACCTATCCATGATAAACTAACTATCGAAAATCCTGACTTTAAAAAGAATAAAGATTTTGGATTAGACATGTTCAATGTTGCTATTGGCATCATTGCACAAACAGCATTAGTTATCATTCCTATGTATTTAATATTTAGGCAAAGTACACCTGTCTATATATCGCTAGCAGTTTTAGCTGTATGCTTATTCCTTTTGAAAAAATACTGGTGGAATACTTTAGAAGACAAATTAGATTAATTAAGAATAAATAAAATTATATATAATGAGCCAGATAGATTTGGTAAAAGAAAGTTATAACGAATTAGTTAGAAAAGAAAATACTCCTATTTCTAAAACTAATGGAATCTATAATAGATATAAAAATCCCGTTGTAACAGCAGGCCACATTCCAATTAATTGGAGATACGATTTAAACCCAAAAACTAATCCTAATGCATTAGAGCGTATAGGTTTTAATGCAACTTTAAATGCAGGTGCCATGAAATGGAAAGGTGCTTATGTATTATGTGTTAGAGTAGAAGGGAATGACAGAAAATCGTTTTTAGCAATGGCTGAAAGCCCTAACGGAATAGATAATTTTAAGTTTTGGGATAAACCATGCGTAATACCTCAAATAGACGGTAATCCAGATACAAATGTTTACGATATGCGATTGGTAAATCATGAAGACGGCTGGGTTTACGGTATTTTTTGCACAGAACGTAAAGACCCAAATGTTCCAGCTGAAGATACGAGTTCGGCAGTAGCCAATGCTGGTATCGTAAGGACTAAAGACTTAATTAATTGGGAACGCTTACCAGATTTAATTTCTAATTCTGGACAACAACGTAATGTAGTAATTCATCCAGAATTTGTTAACGGAAAATATGCTATTTACACAAGACCACAAGATGGTTTTATTAGTGTTGGTAATGGTGGTGGTATTGGTTTAGGGTATGTAGATGATATGATGAATCCTATCGTTAAGGATGAAAAAATTATAAATAATAAAGTGTATCACACCATTTACGAACTTAAAAACGGC
Organism: Thalassobellus citreus; assembly: GCF_044385915.1. Taxonomy (NCBI): domain Bacteria; kingdom Pseudomonadati; phylum Bacteroidota; class Flavobacteriia; order Flavobacteriales; family Flavobacteriaceae; genus Thalassobellus; species Thalassobellus citreus. Next base: position 54,566 of record NZ_JBISCC010000117.1, read on the forward strand.
TTAGGACCAGCGCCTATTAAAACCGAAAAAGGATGGCTTCACCTTGCGCATGGTGTAAGAAACACAGCAGCAGGATTGCGCTATACACTATATATGTTTATGACAGATTTAAATGACATTTCTAAAGTCATTCATCAACCTGCTGGCTATTTTATGGCACCTGTTGGAGAAGAGCGAATTGGAGACGTTTCAAATGTACTTTTTTCAAATGGTTGGATTGCAGATGACGATGGAACTGTTTATATTTATTATGCTTCGTCTGACACTAGAATGCATGTAGCGACAGCAAGTATTGATAAATTAATTGATTATTGTATGAATTCTCCAGAAGATACTTTTACATCGGCAGGCTCTGTACAAACAATCATTAACCTCATAGAAAGCAACAAAGAATTTCATTAATGAACAATGCCTATAATAAGCTAAAACAAGAACTCAAATTAGAATTAAAAAACATATTGAGTTATTGGATTAATAATACGTTAGACTTAGAGCATGGTGGTTTTGTTGGGAAAATAGATCATTATAATACTATCATTCCTGAAGCTTCTAAGGGTATTATTTTAAACACGCGAATTCTTTGGTCGTTTTCAGCAGCTTCTAATCATTTAAAAACAGATAAATATAAAGCTATTTGCGATAGAGCATTCAACTATTTAAAAATGTTTTTTAATGACAATTCGCATAAAGGTGTTTTTTGGGAACTTGATTATAAAGGAAATCCTTTAAACAAAAGAAAGCAAGTATACGCACAAGCATTTACTATATATGCCTTGTCTGAATATTATATGTTTAACAAAAATGAAGAAGCTAAAAAATGGGCTATTGAAATTTTTGAGCTCATAGAAACTCATGCTAAAGATGATTTAAATGAAGGATATTTTGAAGCCTTCAATCAAGATTGGAGTCCTATTGAAGATATGCGATTAAGCAATAAAGATATGAATGCTTCAAAAACTATGAATACACATCTTCATGTTTTAGAAGCTTATACATCTTTACTAAAAATATATAATCACGAGTCGTTAAAAAAATCATTAAAAAAGCTAGTTGAGGTGTTTTTTCAAAAGTTTTTGAATGCACAAAATCATTATGAATTGTTTTTTGATGACACATGGAATTTATTAAGCAACACCGTATCCTACGGTCATGATATTGAAGCTGCTTGGTTAATTATTGACGCAGCAAATGTGTTAGACGACAAAGACTTGTTGCAACAAGCTAATGACATAGCTGTAAGAGTAGCAAATACATTTTTAAAAGAAGCTATAGATGAAGACGGAGCTGTTTTAAATGAAAAAAACTTAACAACAAATCATATTGACACCGATAGACATTGGTGGCCTCAGGTAGAGGCTTTAATAGGCTTACATTATGCGTTTGAATTAAACCCTAACCAAGAGTATAAAAAAGTAGCTTTAAAAATATGGGATTACACTAAAAAACACCTTATAGATCATGAAAATGGCGAATGGTTTTTTAGAGTTAACAAAGAAGGAAAAGTCTATACAGAAGAAGATAAAGTAAGTATGTGGAAAGCGCCTTATCATAGCTCAAGAGCATGTATTATTTTAAACAATTAAAAAACTAAATAATGAGAAAGTTAGCACTAATATTAATGTATTTAACTGCAATAACTGTTTCTGCACAACAAAATTTAATAAAGAATGGTGATTTTGAAAAAGAATTTACCTATTGGAACGGCACCGCAGCAACTATTAGTCCTTATGAAAAAAAGACAGGGAATGCTAGTTGTATTATTAATCAATTTGTAGGATCAGAATGGAAGGGTATAGAGCAAATAATAAGTATACCCAAAAACACTTATGCTTTAGAAGTTAGTGCATGGGTTAAGGGTAGTGCTATCGATAAAGGGAAGGAAGATTACAATGCAGGAGTGGTTACTTTAGAGTTTCTTACAACAGGAGAAACTAATATTAGCTATGTAAATGTAGCTCAGTTAACAGGCACAACACCATGGACTTTATATAAAGAACTTGTTGTTATTCCAGAAAAAGCAGGAAAAGTGAAAATGATTTTAGCATTAGCCCAAACCAGTGGTTCTATTCTTTTCGATGCTGTAAAAGTAATTCCAATTTCAAAAGAAGCTTATCAAGAAACTAATAAAAAGAGCCAAATCAAGTTAGAAACAATTTCAGAAACTTCTGAACAAATAGCTTTTTTAAATGGAAATTTTGAAAAAGGATTAAAGCATTGGATTGGCTACGGAAAAGCAACTCCTTATAAAGCAAAAGAAGGTAGATATAATGCGATACTTCATTTAAAAGAAAGTAAATGGGCAGATATTTCTCAAAAGGCAGATATTCCTGTGGGTACCAAGCAAATAAAATTTTCAGGATGGTTAAAAGCAGATAATATTGTTCAAGGTGAAAATGTGTGGAATAATGGATTGTATATTGTTGAATTCACAAAAGAAGGATCAGTAAAAACAATAGACGATCAAATAATAGGAAATGTTACCGGAACAAAAGATTGGACCTTTTTTGAAAAAACACTTACCATACCAGAAGGAACAAAAAAGTATCGCATATTAATTGCTTTAAATAATTGTATTGGAACTTTGTTTGCAGATGATATTCAAGTTGAAATGCTTTCAGAATAATTTAAAGTATGAATAATATAAAAAAAATAGTTTCTATAGTCTGCATATCTATTTTTGCACTAAACTGCTCAAAAGATGATATAACTGAAATAGAAGAACCAGAAATTATTATTCCAATAAATGAAGATTTTGTATTAAAACCTGAAGAAACAGCTTCTTATATGGTTAATTCTAATGCAACTTCAGAAACAGTCGCTTTGTTTTATAATTTAAAAGCACTTTCTGCTTCAAAATTTATTGTTGGTCAGCATAACGCATTTCATGATTTTTATAATGATAATGTTGGTGAGTCTGATATCAAGAAAACCACAGGGAGTGATCCAGGATTGTTAGGAACAGATTTTTTATTTATTACAGATGATAAAAATGATGGCACATCAACAAATTGGTTTTACCAACAAGAACAACGAATTAAAACAGATGTTGTTAATACTTACAATAAAGGCATGGTAAATACTTTTAGCTGGCATTTAAGAGAACCATATGAAGGTGAGCATTTTTACACTTCTGAAATGACAGAATTTCAAAAAAAAAATGCATTTAAAAGTATTTTACCCGGAGGTGAAAATCATGAGTATTACAAACAAAAGCTTGAAAAAGTTGCTGAAGTTGCTAATAGCATCACTGGGCTAGACAACACATTAGCGCCTATTATATTTAGACCATTTCATGAATTTGATGGCGATTGGTTCTGGTGGGGAGCATCTTATTGTACAGCACAAGATTATATTTCGCTTTGGCAATTTACAGTTAAATATTTAAGAGATGTTTTATTTGTAAATAACATGCTCTTTGCTTTTTCACCAGATAACAGTTTTAATTCTGCATCAGAATATTTAGAACGTTATCCAGGAGATGACTATGTTGATATTCTAGGAATGGATAACTATGGTGATTTTAAGAACCAAGGACAAACAGGCGTTAATAATGCCAATGATAAGCTTCAAATTATTTCAAACTTAGCTATTGAAAAAGTTAAAATAGCCGCATTAACAGAAACAGGCTATTTTGTAACCCCTGGGTCTAATAGTCCAATTCCCAATTTTTATTCAAACAATCTTTATAATGCCATAACAAACAATGATGCACAAATAGGTTATATGATGTTTTGGAGTAATTCAAACGAAACCTACTGTACACCAGCTCCAGATTTACCAGATACAGATAATTTTGTTGCCTTTGCAAACAAACCAAAATTTGTAATTTTAAGCGGATTACCTAATATGTATACCATGCCAAACTAACATAAAACTAAATATGAAAATAACTAAATCACTAATAGCAATAGCATTCGTCATATTCTTTACAGGATGTAAAAGTGCTAAATACAAAAGATCGGTAAGAAAGGTAGATATAAAACAAGTCACTATTAAAGATGCTACTTTTTATAAAGACGGAACGCCTTATTACTTTGTAGGAACCAATTATTGGTATGGCCCTTTAGTAGCAGCTAAAAATACTGGAGACAGAGAACGTCTTATTAAAGAATTAGATCTCATGAAATCTGTAGGTATCGATAATTTGCGCATATTGGTAGGCGCAGAAGGTGATGGAGGCGATTCTAAAGTATATCCAGCGTTACAACCAGAACAAGGGGTTTATAATGAAGATTTATTAGATGGCTTAGATTTTTTAATGGCAGAAATGCGCAAACGAAATATGTATGCTATTCTATATTTAAATAATAACTGGATTTGGTCTGGTGGAATGTCTGAATATTTAAAATGGAATGGCTATGGCGAAGTGCCTAATCCTTTTTTAGAACAATATTCTTGGGATGAATATATGAATTACACCAAACAATTTCATAGCTGTAAACCTTGCAAGGAAGCTTATTATAATCACATTAAATTTATAATTGGAAGAACGAATAAATATTCTGGTTTAAAATATAACGAAGATCACACAGTCATGTCTTGGCAGGTAGCGAATGAGCCTAGAGTATTAATGAGTCCAGATCATGAAGAAGCCTTTGCTAGCTGGTTAAACGAAACGGTAGATTTAATAAGAAGCTTAGATTCTAATCATTTAATATCAACAGGAACAGAAGGAAAACATGGTTTTTTAGAAGACATTGAAATGTATAAAAGATTGCATGATAATAAAAACATAGATTACTTAAATATGCACATGTGGCCAAAAAATTGGGGCTGGTATGATATTAATAATGAAGTAGAAACGACTCAAGAATCTATAATAAAAGCTTTCGAGTATATGGATGAACATATTGTTATAGCTAAAAGTTTAAATAAACCTATTGTAATGTCTGAGTTTGGTTTTCCTCGTGAAAAAGAAAGCTTATCAACAGGAGCTTCGGTAGAAAATAGAAATGTATTTTATAATGCTGTTTTTAAACGAATTACTGAAAGTTATAAAAAACAAGGGATTCTTGCGGGGTTAAATTTTTGGGGATTTGCAGGTTTTGCGAAAACGAATCCTGAAAATGGAAAATGGCAGCATGGAGATGATTTTACTGCAGATCCACCACAAGAACCACAGGGATTAAACTCTGTGTTTTCGTCGGATGTTTCAACATTAAAGATTATCAAAGAAGCTAATACTATTTTAACTAAAAAATAAACAGATGAAAAAAATATTGTTTCCTTTACTGTTTTTGATTTCAATAGCAATCCACGCTCAAAAGTTTGATGGTTTAGCTGAAACACCTCCTTTAGGATGGAATAGTTGGAATACATTTAGAACTGATATCAATGAACAATTGGTAAAAGATATCGCCGATAAGTTTGTAGAACTTGGTTTAAAAGATGCAGGGTATGAATATATCGTTTTAGATGATGGTTGGATGTCAAAAGAACGAGATGCAAACGGTAATTTAATTGCAGATCCTGTAAAATTCCCTAGCGGAATAAAAGCTTTAGCCGATTATATTCATGCTAAAGGCTTAAAATTTGGATTGTATAATTGTGCTGGATCAAAAACATGTGCTGGCTACCCAGGAAGTAGAGGTTATGAATATCAAGATGCCCGTTTATATGCGTCTTGGGATGTAGATTATTTAAAATATGATTGGTGTAATACAGAAAAATTAAATGCAGAAGGCGCCTACATTACCATGCGAGATGCTTTAAAATCGGCAGGAAGACCTGTGGTTTATAGTATTTGCGAATGGGGAGATAACGAACCTTGGAAATGGGCTAAAGATGTTGGGCATTTAGCGCGAGTAACCGGCGATATTATAAATTGTTGGGACTGTGAAGTTGGTCATGGTACATGGTCTTCTTCAGGTGTTTGGAAAATTATAAACATGAGGAAAGAGATTCGTAAGGTTGCAGGTCCAGGGCATTGGAATGATTTTGATATGATGGAAGTTGGAAATGGTATGACCGATGCAGAAGATAGAAGTCATTTTGCGATGTGGAGTATGTTAGCATCTCCATTAATTATGGGGAATGATTTAAGAAGCGCTACCAAAGAAACCATTAAAACACTTACTAATAAAGAAGTAATAGCTGTAAATCAAGATAAATTAGGCATTCAAGGACTTCGATTTACGAATGAGAATAATATAGAAACATGGGTAAAACCACTTGATAATGGTAAATGGGCTATGGTTTTTATAAATATGAAAGATGTTTCAGTAACTATTGATTTCGATTGGAAGAAACACGAAATAGGGGATAATTTAAATAATAGAAATTTAGATACTAAAAACAAGATATTTACAATAAGAGATTTGTATAACCATAAAAATATTGGAGATACTTCTACTAACTTAAAAGCAGAAATAGGATCTCATGATGTTTTGATGATTACTCTAGAATAGATTTAAAAGCAAGTATATGAAAACTTATTTATCGGTAATATTTATCCTCTTTACTTTTTTTATATACTCGCAAACTCATTCAAAACATATTGTTGTTGATCAATTTGGGTATAGATCAACTTCAGAAAAAATAGCAGTATTAAGAAATCCTGTAACAGGATTTGATGCTTCAGAGTCTTTTACACCAGGAACAAATTACGCTTTAGTTAATGCTGCTAATGGTGTTCAAGTTTTTACTGGTAATTCTGTGCCTTGGAATTCAGGAGCAGAAGATGATAGCTCAGGAGATAAAGTTTGGTGGTTCAATTTTTCATCTTATCAGGTACCTGGTACTTACTATGTTTTAGATATTTCTCAGAATTTAAAATCTTATGAATTTATCATTTCAGATAATGTATATGAAGCTGTTTTAAAACAAGCTGTAAGAACGTTTTTTTATCAGCGAGTAGGATATGCAAAAGAGGCTCAATATGCAGGGGCAAATTGGGCAGATGGAGCAAGTCATTTAGGAACTTTACAAGATACACAAGCAAGAAAATATAATGCGGCAACAGATACTTCTACTGAAAAAGATTTGAGTGGTGGTTGGTATGATGCTGGAGATTATAACAAATATACCCGTTGGACAGCCAATTATATTGTCGATTTACTAAAGGCATATAGTGAAGCTCCCAATGCTTTTGGAGATGATTATAATTTACCTTATTCAGGTAATACGATACCAGATGTTATTGATGAAGTGAAATGGGGATTAGATCATTTACTTCGTTTACAAGAAGCAGATGGATCTATGATAAGTATTGTCGATTTATCTCATGCTTCACCTCCTTCATCTGCAACAGGGCAAAGTTTATATGGTGATGTTAATACATCTTCAACATTAGCTTCAGCAGTAGCATTTGCTTATGGTGCTAAAGTTTTTCAAGAATTAGGAATGACTGTCTATAGCAATACATTGCTGCAAAGTGCTATAAATGCTTGGGATTGGGCAGATGCCAATCCAAATGTAATTTGGGAAAATAATAGTGCAGCATATAATTCTGTAGGTATTGGAGCGGGGCAACAGGAGACAGATGATTATGGGCGGTTTGCTTGTAAAATGAAAGCAGCAATACATTTGTTTGATGTAACTGATTCTGTGGGATATAAAGCATTTATTGATGCTAATTATCAAGACATGCATTTAATGCTGTGGTCTTTCGCATACCCTTTTGAACAAGAAAATCAGGAAACATTATTGTATTATGCTACACTACCAAATGCAACTATAAGTGTAGCAAATAGTATTGTTAATACTTATAAGTCGGCTATGAATGGTACTGATAATTTTGGAGGTTTAACGAATGAGTCAGATCCTTATTTGGCGCATCTTACTGCTTATGTATGGGGAAGTAATGGTACTAAATCAAGAAAAGGATTAATGTTTACCGACTATATAAAACATAATATAGAGTTTTCTAATAATGATGATGCTTTAAGAGCAGCTGAACGCTATATCCATTATATTCATGGTGTAAATCCTTTAAACTTTTGTTACCTCTCTAATATGTATGATTTTGGAGCAGACAATGGTGTAAATGAATTTTATCATACATGGTTTGGAGATGGAACAGAATGGGATAATGTACAAAATGATTTATATGGTCCAGCTCCAGGGTATTTAGTTGGAGGAGCTAATCCTAGTTATAATTGGGATGGTTGTTGTCCATCGGGGTGTTCAGGGAGAGCTTGTGATGCAATTCAGGTTTCTAGAATTAACGGACAACCAAAACAAAAGGCGTATGATGATTTTAATACTAGTTGGCCAATGAATTCTTGGGAGGTGACAGAAAATAGTAATGGATATCAAGTGGCTTATATTAGATTGTTGTCAAAATTTGTTACTGCCAGTGGTTCATTATCTATTGATGATTTAAGTAACGAAACAAATTCAGTAAATTTATACCCTAATCCATTTTCGTATGATTTAAAGTTGAAGTCAAAAGAATCTTTTGATTATGAAGTTTACGATTTAGCAGGTAGATTAGTAAGAGAGGGGTTTTGTAATTTGGAATGTTTAATTTCTGGAACTCAGATAGAAAAAGGGTTTTACCTTGTTAAGGTAAAAGGTATCAATACAAACAAAACGTTTAAAATTGTAAAGCGTTAACTTTTATGAACTTAATTATTAAGTAAAAAAAACTCTATAAAAAAATTATAGAGTTTTTTTTGTAAAAATACTTTACTCTAATTTAAAATCTTGTTTTAGTACGGTTGTAGAACTTCCTCCAACAAATATTTTAAAGTCTCCAGGTTCTATTATATAATCTCCATTGTTATTGAAGAATCCTAAGGTTTCTTTGTTTAAGGTGAAATGAACTGTTTTAGATTCACCTGCTTTTAACTCAACCAGTTCAAAACCTTTTAATTCTTTAACAGGACGTGTTATACTTGCGTATAAATCTCTTATGTATAATTGTACAACTTCTTTTCCCGTAATGTTTCCAGTGTTTTTTAGTGTTACAGAAACGTTTACATCTTCACCTAATTCAAAAGTGTTTCCATCCAATTTTAAATCCGAATATTCAAAGGTAGTATAGCTTAAACCGTGTCCAAAGGGGTAGAGAGGTGTGTTTTCGACATCTGTATAATGCGACCAAAATACATTATTGTCTTTATCTGTAGGTCTTCCAGTGTTTTTGTAATTGTAATAAATAGGTACTTGTCCAACGTTTCTTGGGAATGTCATAGGTAGTTTTCCACTTGGGTTATAATCGCCATATAAAACTTGAGCAACGGCATTACCTGTTTGTGTGCCTAAATGCCATGCTTCTACAATAGCAGGAATATGTTTATCTGCCCAATTAATAGAAAGTGGTCTTCCATTGTTAAGTACTAATACAATATTGGGGTTTGCGTTGTAAACGGCTTCTAGTAGTTCTTGTTGTAATGTTGGTAAATCTAAATCCGTTTTACTTCTTGCTTCTCCAGATTGAAAACCATGTTCGCCTAAAACGATGACCACAACATCCGATTGTTTTGCAGCTTCTACAGCTTCATTAAAACCTGTTTTATCATTTGTGTTTAAAACAACTTTATTTAAAAAGTTAGAATCTCCAATAAAAAAATCAGGACCTTTTTCAAAAGTTAGGGTATTCCCTTTATATTGTTGCATGCCTTCTAAAACGGATACAGCTGTGTTATTATCGGCAGCAATCCTCCAACTTCCTAATGGGCTATTTTTGTCATTAGCTAAAGCACCTATTAATGCTATTTTTTGACCTTCTTTTTTTAGGGGTAATAAATTATTTCCATTCTTTAATAAAACGATAGACTTTTTTGCCATATCCAGCACAGCTTCTTGATGTTTTATGTTACCAATAGATTCTTTTTCACGAGATTCATTACAATATTTATAAGGATCATCAAATAAACCTAATTCAAATTTTACTCTTAAAATTCTACGAACAGCATCATCTAAAATAGATTCGTTTACAATACCATCTTTAACTAATTGCGCTAATGCTTCAATATAAACTAAGCCTTCCATATCCATATCAGAACCAGCAATAGCAGCTAATTTAGCTGCTTGAGGTTTATCTTTGGCATAGCCCCAAATAATCATTTCGTTTAATGAAGCCCAATCTGAAATTACAAACCCGTTAAACCCCCATTTTCCTTTTAATATGTCTCTTTGTAAATACGAATTTCCAGTAGCGGGAATGCCGTTTAATTCGTTAAAAGAGTTCATTAAAGTTCTTACGCCAGCATCAACAGCTGCTTTAAATGGCGGTAACACTATGTTATGTAATGTTGAGGTGCCAATATCTACCGTATTGTATTCTTTTCCCGATTCGGAAAAACCATAAGCAGCAAAGTGTTTAGCACAAGCAGCAATGGTATTTGTAGCAGATAAATCGTCACCTTGGAAACCTTTTACTCTGGCTTCAGCTATTTTACTTCCTAAATACGGATCTTCCCCAGAGCCTTCCATAACACGTCCCCAACGGGCATCACGAGAAATATCAACCATAGGGCCAAATGTCCAGTTTATTCCAGAAGCAGATGCTTCATTTGCCGCAGTTTCAGCCGATTTTTTTATAGCTTCCAAATCCCAACTAGCAGCTTCAGCTAAAGGAATAGGGCTCATGGTTTTGTAACCATGAATCACATCAAAGCCAATAATTAAAGGAATACCAAGGCGTGTTTCTTCAACCGCTATCTTTTGAACAGCTTTAACATTCTCTACACCTCGTACACTAAGCATAGAGGCTACCCAACCTTTTCTTAAATGCTCGTATTTTTTCTCTGCATTTCCTCCTTCTGGAGCAGGCCCTGTTACATCCCAAAAACCATTGTATTGATTCATTTGACCAACTTTTTCTTCAATGGTCATTTTCTTTAAAAGAACATCAATTTTTTGCTCTATTGAAGCAGGATTCTTTTTTTGTGCATGTGTGTTTATAAAAGCTATAAAAATTACAGGTAAAAGTAGTTTTTGTAAATTCATAATATATAATCTTATTGTTCTGTTGAAAAACTAGATGTTGGTAAGTTTGCTTTGTTGAAAAGATTAGATTGCGTTGTGTTTCCCCAAGCGAATCTAACATATTTGGGTGTTTTTACTTTTTTAGATGAAATAATAATCGTTTCGCCTTTCAATTTACATGTTGCAGCATAGAATAATTTATCTTCTCCAGCTACTTCAAATAATGATTGTTTATCTTTTAGATAAAGTCCTTCAGCGTATTCAAATGTTAAGAACCCCTTGTTTTTTTTGAAAGTTGTATTTGATAGAGTAGGGCTTTCAACTAATTCGTCTAAAGTATTGTAGTGTTTTTTTAAAGCGATATTGGCAAGTCTATTACCTACCGATTTTTTGTCTTTTGGATGTATGTCATCAACAGTAGAAATATCACTAATAACAACTATTTCAGTATTTGTAAGTTGGTTAGCAACATTACGTTGTGCATTGCGAATTTCAACACCACCAAAATGATTTTCACCATATTTATAAGGTGCTATTTGAACCAAATAAAAAGGAAAATCTTTATGCCATAATTGTCTCCATGATGTAATTAAGGCGGTAAGTGTTTTGCTGTAAACCTTTGAGCCTACATTGGCTTCGCCTTGGTACCAAAGTGTGCCTGCAATGTTGTATCCAAGAATAGGGTTAATCATAGCATTAAAGGCTCTTGCAGGTTCAGTAGGGCCATATTCTACAGGTGTTAATTTGTTAGCTGCTTCTAAAAGGGTAGTGTCTTTATTAATAACATTTTCGGGTGTCCAAATTTCTGCGGGTGTGCCTCCCCATGCAGATATAATTAATCCAACAGGAATATCTTTTAAATGTTCTTGTATTCTTTTTGCAAAGAAGTAAGCTATGGCACTTGAATGTTTCATGCTTTCTGGGGTGCAAACCTCCCAATTTGCCGATACATTATTTTGTGGTGTTTTTGCTGAAGTTTTTGGAATATTAAAAAAACGAATATTTGGGTAATTAGCTTGTGAAACTTCGAAGTCTCCATTTTTAATTCCCCAATTGGCCGACATTTCCATATTGGATTGCCCTGAGCATAGCCAGACTTCGCCTATTAAAATATCTTTTAAAACAATTTCGTTATAGCCTGAAATTGTAATAGTATAAGGCCCTCCATACTTTGGTGTTTTTATTTTTAATTCCCAATGGGCTTGGTTTGTTGTTTTTGCTTTATAAGTTTCGTTACTCCAAGAGGGAGATATAGTAATAGCTTCATTTGGATCTGCCCAACCCCAAATTTTGACTTCGTCTTGTTGTTGTAAAACCATATGATGAGTAAAAATAGAGGGCAACGTAATATTTGCAAAGGCAATTTTTGTAGCTAGGATAAAAAAAATATATGTGAGTTGTTTCATTATTAACTATTTAATATATTTTTTAAAAAAGAGGTTAGTTTTTTAGCCATTTCTTTGTGTTCTTCAACACTAGGATGCCATGAACAGCCATTGGTGTATTGTTTATTAAATTGAAACAACAAAATAGATTTATTAAAATTTTTCAGGAAATAAGATTGAACTTCTTCTAAGCATGACACTAATAATGTGTTGTTTTCTCCAATAACCATAGGACTTGTTAATAATACAATTCGAGAATTAGAGTAATAATTCTGGATTGTTTTTATAAATTGGATGTAATTACTAATATAGATTTCTTTATTAAAAGGTAAGCGGGGTTTTGTACCGTCTCCAGTTGATAAATCATTTGTTCCTAAGGCAATAGTGATAATTTCTGGAGCGTGTGTGAAATTATTCTTCTTAGATGTATTGGTGTCTAAGTATAGGTTTTCGTAAACCTGAGGCATAATAGGTTCTTCAATATTTTCGTCATTCCAATTTCTATACATGCCTATACCAGAAACAGAGCTTAATGTAAAATCAGCATTTAAGGCTCTAGCTGTGCATGCGCCATACGAGTAATATGCGTTTTCATGATCGAAGTAACCACCTTCATTACAAGGGAAAACACTGCTGTCTGCTGCAGCTCCACAGGTTATAGAATCTCCAATAAACTCAATGGTGTACTTCTGTTTTTTAGATTTTTCTAATACGTTTTCAACTTTAATACTTTGAAATAATATGGCGCCACAACTGGCTTCCGATTCTTTAATTATTTTTAAGGAATGTGTTTTTTCTTTAGAAGTGACGTTCACTGTATACTCTTTTGTGATTTCACTTGAAATTTTTAATCTTCCAATGTATGAGCCATCTAATTCTAAAGACACATAATTATAAGGTTCTTTTTCTGCCTTTAAATATATTTTACATGTTTGTCCAGAAAAGTTTATAGCTACAGATGCTCCTGGAGAAATTAAGGCAGCTTCACCTTTTAGTTGTTCGTGTCTTCCTGAATATTGAAAATTTTCATTATTCGATTCGAATTTTTTAGGAGTTACTGTTTTGCAATTAAGAAATACTGTAACGATAAATAGAGTTATAATCTTGAAATTCATTTTTTATATTCTAAAATATGATTATTAAAAAAGATGTTTTTATACGGTAATTTTAATCCAGAAATGACATTAGTTGTATTTGTAACTTTGAAGTTTTTTCTTAAAATATTTTCCATGTCTAGACGGGGTGTATTTCCAATCTTTAAATAATCTTGGAGCCCATTCAGGATCAAAAACCCATACAATATAAGAGATCTCTTTTTCGTCGGAATAGTTGGTAATAGCATCACCATAAGATTCATCACTTATTACAGGATTGTGAGCTCCTGGGTCTTCAGGACCACAAAAACCAATTTCTGTAAGTATTAAAGGATGTTTTTCTTTTACAAAACCCCAGTCTGTTGTCCATTGTTGCTCCCATGGTTTTTCTCTTTTTTCAGGATAAGGATGACTTACATAGGCAATATCTTTAGCCTTGATAGGGTTGTTAATAACAGGTGTTAAGTCGTAAGCCCAATTAAACCCAGCAATTAAAGGAATACCTTCTCCACCATTATTTCTAATAATAGCGATCATTTTTTCATTCATTTCTTTCCATGTTTCCCAACTAGCAGTTCCTAAAGTATTATTATAGGTTGTAGGCTCGTTGAATAACTCGTAAAAAGCGACTGTGGTGTTTTTTCCATATTTTTTGGAAATGATGTCCCAAAAGTCATAGGTTTCTTTTAAAGTGGTATTGTATCGCTCGTGCTGATACATTTCTGTTTGTAAATTACCTATACTATGCCAATCTATAATAACATATAGGTTTAGTTGAGTTGCCCATTTTATACCTTTGTCTAGAAGTTTTAAATAGTTGTCTTCACCGCGTTTAGTCCAAGCGGTAGGATGTACAGGAAATCGAACAATGTTAGCTCCCCATTTTTTAATCTGTTTAAAGTACGATTTATTCCAATGGCCTTCGATTTCTAATTTATCGGGATCACTAGTGTTTAAACCTCTAAATATTATGGTTTCTCCATTTTCTATTATAAAATTGTTTGAGTTAACCGATATTCGGTCAAGTTTGTTTTGTGAAAAACTAAGAGTCACAAATAAGAAACAGACTCCTAAAATAAAACGTCTTTTAATATTTTTCATAATTCAATATATAGGCATGTTTTACTAAGCAATTTATTAGATTAATAATACATTAGGAAATAAATATTAAAAAATGGATAAATACTAACTAAAAATGACAATATTGTATATCATTTTAAACGAAATATTTGGTCCTTTAGTAAAGTGAAAGCTTTTGTCTTAGGCAGATTATCACTAAAAATAGGTAAGTAATAATTGTTGAAAAATGCTGTAAATCAATAATATGTTAATCAGATTGACTTCAATTATTTAATAATGGACTTTTTTCAATCAAGCATCAGCTCTTTATTGTTAACCCGAAAACAATTTTCTTCTCCAAGAAAAAGTGGGTTCCCGTGTTTTTCAGACCAAAAGCCTTCTAAAATATCTTTAGAAATACATTTATAAACCACAACACCTTTGTAGGTGTTGTTTTCTACGTCTTTGTAATTAAAATTTATAACAAGAATGTTATTCTTAAAAAAGCCAGTTCCTAATTGCACATGCTCATTATTTATAAGCCATTTTGCTTTTATTCTATTATTTTCATCAAGAACTAGATCAAGAGTACCTTTGTATGTGTTTTCTAAAGCATCTTGATTGCTTCCAATAATATTATATGTTCCGACTAAATCTTGAATGGTCATAGTTTGTAATGAATAAAATCAAAAATACTTAAAAAATAAATGAGAATTTTATAACCAGAATATTAATCTTTATAATAGTTTGTTTATAGAGTTAATACTATATCATTACGATAAAATGATTATCTATGCATTATGTAGTATAATAAAAGGTGCTATTCAAATATGATAACCAAATAGAAATTTTTAAATTTGATATTTCATAATAGAATTGATTGCCCCAATTTCCTTATAATAGTATAATCATGGTAAAGTATTTTTGTTTCCTTTTATTTTCTTTAAGCTTGTTTTCACAAGAAATAAGTATACCTACACAGTTTTCTCAAGACGGAAGTTTATATAAAAATTTAAATAAAAAAGTAAATCAGTTAACAGATCCTTTAGCTGAATTTAAAGAGAATCAAAAGTGTATAGTTGTTGACTATTTAGGTAGGGATAATTATAAAATAAAGTTTAAAGATTGGGAAGGGCTTGTTACCATTGACGATTTATTAGTTAATGAGGAAATGATAGATTTGTACTATGATTTTCAAGAAAAAGAACGAGCTAAACTTATTGCTTCTGAAACAGAGAGAAAGAAAAAAATATATGAAATAGTAAATAAAGAATCTCTAGAAGCAATAGAAAAGAAAAGACAAGATTCCATAGCACAAGTAAAAGCATTAGAACAGAAACAATTAGAAGCCCAAGAACTAGCAAGAAAACAAGCCGCAGCATTAAGAGAGCAGAAGCGACAAGATTCCATAGCTCATGTAAAAGCATTAGAACAGAAACAACTTGATGCCCAAGAGCAAGCAAGAAAACAAGCCGCAGCATTAAGAGAGCAGAAGCGACAAGATTCCATAGCTCATGTAAAAGTATTAGAACAGAAACAACTTGATGCTCAAGAACAAGCAAGAAAACAAGCAGCAGTATTAAGAGAGCAGAAGCGACAAGATTCCATAGCTCAAGTAAAAGCATTAAAGCAAAAGCAATTAGAGGCACAGGAACAAGCAAGAAAACAAGTAGCAGTATTAAGAGAGCAGAAGCGACAAGATTCCATAGCTCATGTAAAAGCATTAGAGCAGAAACAATTAGAAGCCCAAGAACAAGCAAGAAAACAAGCAGCAGCATTAAGAGAACAGAAACGACAAGATTCCATAGCACAAGTAAAAGCATTAAAGCAGAGGCAATTAGAGGCACAGGAGCAAGCAAGAAAACGAGCAGCAGCATTAAGAGAGCAGAAGCGACAAGATTCTATAGCTCATGTAAAAGTCATAAATAAAAGACAATTGGCAATAGAAGTTCGTGGAAAAAAAATGTTGAATGAGATTAGAGACAAAAGAATACAAGATTCAATAGTTAGAGCAAGTGAAGCTGAAAAAAAACAGTTAGAACTAGCGAAAGTTGATTTAATTGAAAAAGAAAAAGAAGAAAAGTTAAGATTAGAAAGAGCTGAATTTCGTTCTACATGTCATTATGTAATTGACGAATATGATGATTTCTATAAAAAAGTATATATAAGAACTGAGTTATATCAACTTAATAAAAACCTAACTGTTGAGTTGTATAAATATGGGCAAAAAGAATGTGTGTTTTTTAATTTAAATGAAGATTTAGGATGTGCTAGTTATTTGCCTAGAAATAGATCTAGTGTGAAAGTAATTCTTGAAAATAATTTATCGATTAATTTTTACCATTCTTGGGATATGGATTGTGGAAATTTTAGTTTTAAGGCTAACTTATCAGCGTCACAAATAGCTAAACTAAAAGAGTCTCCAATTAAATCAATTCGTTTAAAAGGTACAGAGGATTCTACAACCATTATTGATATAGAATATAAAGAATTCTTTATGGATAAGTTGAAGTGTATTGATTAATTCTGTTAAGTGCTTATTGAAAAATAAAAGGTTTAAAATATATTTAATCTTTTTTAAACAATTAATTAAAATAAATTATGAAATATTCTTTGTTAGTTTTATTGGTTTTTATTGTTTTAAGTTGTTCAGAAAATAAAGGATTAGAAGATAAAATTAACCAAGAAGAATATTACATCAATAATGTATTGTCAAAAATGACCTTAGATGAAAAAATTGGTCAAACCAATTTACGAGGTACATCAAGTAGAGCTAAAACCTTGTCAGCAGAACTTAAGCAAGAAGTTAGAGAGGGCAAAGTAGGAGCCTTACTAAATGTTATGAATACAGATTTTGTTGATGAATTACAAAAAATAGCTATAGAAGAAAGCCCCAATAAAATTCCTTTAATTTTTGGTAGAGATGTCATTCATGGTTTTAAAACTATATTTCCTATCCCTTTAGCTTTAGCATCTTCTTGGGATGAACAAGTTGTTGAATCCTTATCAAGAATAGCAGCAATTGAAGCAAGTTCGGTTGGTATTCGTTGGACGTTTGCACCCATGTTAGATATTGCTAGAGATAGCCGTTGGGGGAGAATAGCGGAGTCTCCAGGAGAAGATCCTTACCTAGCATCTATTTTAGGGAAAGCTTATGTTAAAGGATTTCAAGGCGATTCTCTAAGTAATCCAACAAGTATCGCAGCCTGTGCAAAACATTATTTAGGATATGGAGCAGCTATTGGAGGGAGAGATTATAATACAACAGTTATTTCAGAACCTTTATTGCGTAATGTATACTTGCCTCCGTTTAAATCGACTTTAGACGCTGGTGTAGCAACAGTAATGACTTCTTTTAACGAAATTAATGGTATACCGGCTACAGGAAATGAGTTTCTATTAAAACAGGTTTTGAGAGATGAGTTTAAGTTTGATGGCTTTGTGGTTAGTGATTGGGATTCGGTTATAGAAATGATAAATCATGGATTTGCATCAGATGAAAAACATGCAGGAGAACTGGCTGCAAATGCCGGATTAGATATGGAAATGACGAGTAAGGCTTATGAAAACCATTTAAAAGATTTGATATTAGAAGGCAAATTTACAGAAGCTCAATTAGATGAATTTGTAAAAAACATTTTAAGAGTTAAATTAAGGTTAGGATTGTTTGATGCTCCTTATAGAGATAAAAACAATACAGATGTTTTTTATAAAAAAGAACATCTAGATGAAGCTAAAAATGCAGCTATTAAAAGTACGGTTTTATTAAAGAATGAAAATATTTTACCATTATCAAAAACTACTAAAATTGCTGTAATTGGCCCATTATCCGATGCGCCTTTAGAGCAAATGGGTACTTGGACTTTCGATGGCGATAAGACGCATACAGTAACTCCAGTTAATGCATTTAATAAAAACAATATCAATTTTAATTATACTCCAGGATTAACTTTTAGTAGAGATCTATCTAAAAAAGGGTTTTTAAAAGCCATAGAAAATGCTAAAAAATCTGATGTTATTTTGTTTTTCGCAGGAGAAGAAGCTATACTATCTGGTGAAGCACATAGTAGAGCAAACATCGATTTGCCAGGAGCCCAAGAAGATTTAATAAAAGAATTAGCTAAAACAGGCAAGCCAATTGTGTTGGTAATTATGGCGGGAAGACCTATAACTATTTCAAATATTATTAACGATGTAGATGCTGTATTAATGGCGTGGCATCCAGGTACTATGGGAGGAGACGCTTTGCATGATGTTATTTTTGGTGTATCAGAACCTCAAGGCCGTTTACCTGTTTCATGGCCAAGAACAGCTGGTCAATTACCTTATTTTTATAATCATAAAAACACAGGGAGACCCGCAAATGCCGATGATTATGTAAGTATGTACGATATTCCAGTAGGTGTATGGCAAAGTTCTTTAGGAAACGATTCTCATTATTTAGATATTGGGTTTACACCTCAATTTCCTTTTGGATTCGGTTTAAGTTATACTCATTATAAATATGAAAACATTCAAGTTTCAAAAGATACAATACATTTTAATGAAGATTTAAAAGTGAATATGACTATTACCAATACGGGAAACCGTGATGGGAAAGAAGTAGTACAACTTTATATAAATGATGTTGTTGGAAGTATTACAAGACCTGTAAAAGAATTGAAAAAATTTCAGCATGTATCTTTAAAAGTTGGAGAATCCAAAGATGTTATATTTACAATATCTTCAGAAGATTTAAAATTTACTAATAGTAAAATGATACATGCAGCAGAAGAAGGTGATTTTAAGATTTGGATAGGGCCACATTCGGCTTCAGGCTTAGAAAGTACATTTTATTTAAAAAAGTAAATAATTAAAGATGTTTTTTTATCTTGTTTTTAGATTTGTAAAACATAAAAAAGCCACATAAATTTTTTATGTGGCTTTTTTGTGGAGTCGGAGAGAATCGAACTCTCGTCCAAACAAGTAACCAAAGAGCTTTCTACACGTTTATTCTTTTCTTGGGTTTTCGATTAAAAGCTGGTTAAAGACAACCCACTAATAACTTATCTTCTTTAGTTTCAAAAGGGCAACAAAGCACTACCCAATCTATGTTAACATTTACGATGCCTCAAAATAGAACGCCGTTAACCAAGGCTTTCTGGAGACATAAAGCTTGTACACCTTGTGTACCTAGGCTAATCTTACTATAATTCAGATTATGCAGCTAAAGCGTAGTTATTCTCGCCGTTTAAAATTTGGTCTAGCCTTTAACGTGTTTCAATGCCATTACACGACGTGCTTACCGTTCAATTAATCTCGCTGTCAAAACCAGTCGACCCCAATTTAATGAAATAGTAAATTTCTAATTTACGTAATTGAATTAATCCCGAACTTGTTTAGGGAACTCATCAATTAAGCTTGTTAGGGCGTTACCCTATCGGGTCAGGCTCTCGGCAGTCGCTTCCCGATAAAAAAATCGGGAGAGCTTCAACAATGCCTCCATACTTAACGCGGGCAGCAAAGTTATCAAAAAACTTTGTATACCACTTCAAAACTAGTACATTTAGTTCAAAATTTATACCAATGTAAAGTAGTGTGACAAAATGAGTGATAATTTAGAGTTAATAAGTAACCCAAAAGTTGCAACCGTTTTTAATAAGTATCCAAAGCAGGTAAAAAAGCAAATGCTTTATCTTCGTAATTTGGTTTTAGAAACAGCATCAAAAATTGAAGGACTTGACAAACTAGAAGAAACACTAAAATGGGGAGAACCTAGTTATATAGCAAAACACGGAAGTACTATAAGAATGGATTGGAAAGAAAAAAATCCAGAACAATATGCTCTATATTTTCAGTGCACATCAAGATTAGTATCAACCTATAAAACCATCTATAAAAATGACTTTAAATTTGAAGGCAATAGAGCTATCATTTTTAGGTTAGACGATAAAATTCCAGAAAAAGAATTAAAACATTGTCTGTTACTCGCATTAACATATTATAAAAGAAAACATTTGCCTTTAATGGGCGCATAAATAACGAAGTATGAAATTCGCAATTATAAAAGAACGTAAAAATCCACCAGATCGTCGTGTGGTATTCTCACCATCAAAATTAGCAGAAGCAAAAAAACAATTTCCAGATGCTACATTTAAAGTAGAATCATCAGATATTAGAGTGTTTTCAGATAAAACTTATCAAGACGCAGGATTTGAAGTTACAGAAAATGTTTCCGATTGCGATGTTATGATAGGCGTTAAGGAAGTGCTAATTGACGCTCTTATTCCGAATAAAAAATATTTTTTCTTTTCTCATACTATAAAAAAGCAACCTTATAATAGAAAGTTGTTGCAAGCTATTTTAGATAAAAATATAGAACTTTACGACCATGAAACTATCGTTAACGAAAAAGGATTCCGATTAATAGGTTTCGGACGTTATGCGGGTATCGTTGGTGCTTATAACGGGTTTCGAGCTTGGGGATTAAAATATAATACTTGGAATTTACCAAAAGCAGGTCCGTTACCAAATCAACAAGCGTTAATAAACGAGCTAAATAAGTTAGAACTTTCAAACATAAAAATATTGCTAACAGGAAGCGGAAAAGTATCAAACGGATCTCAAGAAATGTTGGATGCCATGAACATTAAAAGCGTTTCGGTTAACGAGTATTTAAATACCACATTTAACCAACCTGTATATTGTAAAATTGATGTGTTAGATTATAATAAACGCAAAGACGGAAAAGTGATTGATAATTTCGATTTTTTCAATAACCCTCAAGATTACGAATCAAATTTCATGCGCTTTGCTAAAGTAACCGATTATTATATTGCAGGCCATTTTTATGGCGATGGTGCTCCATATTTATTCACTAGACAGGATGTAAAGTCATCCGATTTCAATATTAAAGTAGTAGCCGATATTAGTTGTGATGTCGATGGACCTGTAGCTACAACACTTCGTGCATCAACCATTGCAGATCCTATTTATGGGTATAATCCACAAACCGAAACCGAAATAGATTTTAAAGACGAAAAGGCTATAACGGTTATGGCTGTCGATAATTTACCATGTGAGCTTCCGCAAGATGCCAGTGAAGGTTTTGGAGAGATGTTTTTGCAGCATGTTATTCCTGCATTTTTTAATAATGATGCCGATGGTGTTTTACAACGTGCAAAAATGACCGAAAACGGAAAATTGACCGAACGGTTTTCGTATTTACAGGGTTATGTGGATGGAAATTAATATTTTTGTAATAATTAAAAAATCAGATTTATTATTAAAACAGCCTTAGTAACAGGAGCAGCATCAGGATTAGGTTATGAGTTAGCACTTTTATTAGCAAAAGATGACTATAAATTAATATTGGTAGATGTCGATGAAGAAAATTTAGAAAGTTCTAAAACACAAATAGCAAAAGAATTTAACGTTGAGGTTATTACCTTAACTAAAGACTTGAGTTTACCCAATGTCGCTCAAGACATTATAGACGATGTAGATAATACGCCCATAGATGTATTAATAAATAACGCCGGCTTTGGCTTGTTTGGTTCGTTTGCTGATACCGATTGGAAAAGAGAATCGGCCATGTTACATGTACATATTTTAACAACTACCCATTTAACAAAACTGGTATTAGAAGGCATGATTAAAAGAGGTTCTGGACGAATTTTAAATATGTCGTCTTTAGCAGCCTTTCAACCAGGGCCTTTAATGTCTATTTATTACGCATCAAAAGGTTATATGTTGTCTTTTTCTGAAGCTATCGCAAATGAACTTAGAGGTACAGGCGTTACCGTAACCGCTTTATGCCCAGGGCCAACAAAAACATCGTTTCAAGAAACTGTTTCTGAAAACACTTGTAAGAATAAAATAACTTTCAATATGGCTTGCGCAAAAGAAGTTGCTTTTTATGGCTATAAAGCCATGAAAAATGGTAAAGCATATGCTATACCTGGTGGTTTTAATAAATTTTTAGCGACTTTACCTCGGTTTATGACTAGAAATGCGGCGACCAGTATTGTTAGAAAAATTCAAGCAAAAAATAGAGCGGATTAGTAACCATTCTAGTCTGTTTTTAAATTAGTAAGTGTTTTAAAACCCCAAAAACCAACACTCAAAAAAGTACCGAATAGCATAGTAAACAACCAAACGTCTTTGTTTTCTATAGGTTTTATAGCAATATTTATAATATCAACAAATAGATATTTGGGATTACTTAATAATTCCCATGAGTTGTAACGAAGAAAACGCCCTAAATACACACCAAATGCAGATAAAAAGAGAATGCCTGTTATGGTGTAATTGATAAAAGATGCATTTAAATTTAAATAACTTTTTAATTGGTTTTTCATATCAACTAAAGAGAGGTAGAAAAGTAGTAAGCCGTTAAAAGCAAAAGCACTGACAACCAAAATGTCTAACCACAAAAAGGAATCTCTGTTTAATCTTAAATGCATTAAATCTGTAATAATGTAAGGTGCATTTGGTAAAAAAAGCAGCCACACACCAAACGATAATACAAAACCTATTTTATTGAGCTTTGGGGAACTTGCTAAATAGCTTGTTATGGCAAAGGGAATGACTGCTAAAAACAAATTCCAGACTAAAAACAAGTAGAAAAAGGAATGTGTTAATTTCATTCGTATCATAAGTAAAACAATACTTAAAAGCATGGAAATGCTGATTAAAGCGAATATTTTAAATCGATTTAAGATGAGTTGTTTTATGTAATCCATAGTTTGTAAATTTTATATTCAATAGCTAAAATTGTTATTGAGCCTAAGGTATAAGCCACTAAATCGGAAATTTGAAATGTACTTCCAAACACTAATTTTATTAAATGATTGTTTTGGAGATTGAGCATTTCTAGAATGTTGATTAATTGTAAAAACTCAATTAAAAAAGCAAAAGCTAAAACACACATAGCAATCTTAAAATGATTGTTTGGAATAAAACTTTTAAAGAAGCAATAAATAAATATTACCACTAAAAAATCGCCGAATGTATGCCGAATGAAACCGCGTTTTAAATACATAGCTATTAATACTTCCGTAATAAAAAGTAGTATGGTAATTATTAGATATGTTTTGTTGATTTTTAGGTTCATGTATTTATTCTCTTAGTTAAATTTTTAATTCTATCTCATCCAGCCTTCAACAATATAATTTCTTTCAGTTACTTTGAATTCTTTATCATTATTTGGTTGAAACCATAATTCAATTCTACATGCATATTTATATCCCCAAGAGCCTTCGTAAATTGTAAAATGACCAGAACGTATTTTATAATCTATATTGTCAACTTTTATTTTAGAACTTTCTTTAATTCTTTTTTCAGATAACCTATCGTTTGAGGTTATTTCAAAAGCTTTTATATAGAATTCACCTTTTTTTGTAGGTTTGAAATCAGTACAATAGCCATAACTTCCTCCCCAACCAGATAGGATTAAGTCATAATTATCAAAATCACTTTCTATAGGTGTTTTATTAACGGGTTCATAAATTTCTATATTGTTAGGGATTTCTTTATGAACACCATAATAATCTGGTGGAGAGAACATAAAAATAATTGAGACATGAGAAAACAATAAAATAGTAATCCCTATTTGAAAGATTATATAGTACCATTTCTTAATTGTGATTTGGACAATACTAGAAATTATTGTTCCGAAAATATTGATAAAAAAAAGATATAAGAATAAATCAATAACCCAATCTCTTTGTAAAACACAGCCAAGAATAAAAATTCCATATATAAAAAAGTAAGTAACCAAAGGAGTCCACCAAATTGTGAAGTACTTATGGATGTTGTTGATTTTTAGGTTCATATAATATCTATTTTTTTACCTAGAAACTTTGGTTCTACATTAAAAAGAATATCTAATGAAGCTTTTGTTCTAGCTATATATTCACGGAGTTTTGTTTTAAAGCCGTATCTGCCACTTATGTCTTTTGCGTTAAAAGCAATGGCATCTATATAAAAATGGTTGGCTAGGTATATAGCACGTTCGTTATGAAATTTCTGAGAGATGATTGTTATAGAATCTAATCCAAAAATTTCTTTAGCTCGTACTACAGAATCTAAGGTTCTAAATCCAGCATAGTCTAAATAGATTTTATTTTCAGGAATGCCTTTAGTTATTAAATCGTTTTTGAAATCGGTAGGTTCATCGTAATCTTTTCTGCTATTATCTCCGCTAATGAGTATGTATTCAATTTTACAAGATTTGTATAATGATACAGCGGCTTCTAACCTGTATTTATAATACAAATTTATACGTCCGTTAGAAGTAAATTTACCAGCACCTAAAATTAAACCAACTCTGTTTATTGGGATTGTTGATACCGAATCATAAATAGAGTTTTTAGCCTTAAATGTTATATACGAATTTACAATTAGCACATAAGCGATTATGAAAACAATTGGTAGTCTCAATTTTTTTAAATATTTCATTTTGTTATTGTTTTAGGTTTTATAAGCCAATTCCAGGATTTTAAAGAGGTGAAAAAGGCCGATGCAAAAAATGCTAATGCATAAATATTAAAGTTTGATTCAATAATACCATAAAGGCATAAGCTAAATAAGCCAATGGTGTAAAAAGGAAAATATCTTTTGTAAATAGTTTTAAAAGTTGTAGACTTTTTTTTCGACCAAAAAAATGGAGCAATTGTAAGACAGATAGTTAAGGCGCAGCATATACTTATAGGTATTATAGATAGAAGAATAAATAGAGAAACATCAACACTTGTTGGCTTTGAGAGGATAATTGTCCAAAATAATAACATGGATAACCCTGATGCTTTCATAATCGTAGATGATATATTCATCGATTTTATTTTATTTTATTTTAAAATTATCAAAGTGTACTTCTTGCCAATTATTGTTTTTTAATTCAGAGATATACTTTATATGCTTTTTATCTATTTGATGTTTTTTGTCTCCTTTTAATTGAAGAGCGTCTGAATAATTTTTAAGTATAAAAGTGTTGTTGTTTGAAAGGTCTATTAAGTATTTAAAATCCATAGACTGCGCATAATAAAGGTTGTAAGTTGTAATGTAGCTATCCCAATTAATAGCACAAGACACTATTAAAATTGTAAAAACCGTTAGTGTATTTATTCTAAGTAAATACCAGAAATTTTTAATTTGATTAACTTTAATAGCAGTAGTGGTTAATCCAATTATTGTAAGCAGTAAATAAACTAAAACACCAATACGTTTGTATGTAAGACCAAAGTAATAAATGTATTGGCAGTCTTTAATTACTATGTTTATAACAAGAATGGCGTTTAGTATAATCCAGATATAAGCTACCATTTTAAGGTTTTTATTGTCTTTGTAAAAATTTAAGTTACCTCTAAAAAAGTAAAGTATAATGACGATGGCAATTATAATAGAAGCAATAAGCGCATTAATACCGTTATGAACTTGTGACGAAAAAGAAGAGGCTCTAAAATCATTTGTTGAAATTAAATAGGTGATGTCTGTAATAAGAAAGAATAGGATAAGAATATTTAAAAGAACGATTAATATGAGTGCTAATTGATTTTCTTTTTTTACAACTTCAATTAAAAAATCACTTTTTTTAGTTAAAATGTTACCTGTTTTTAAGTCAATTTCTGTTGCAGGATCTATTTGAATAGGGGTTGATATGTTGTATAATAAATAATAACCTAATGATGCTAGTAGTAACCATTGAAAATTAATGAAACTAAAATCAATTTTAGAAATGATGTCATTGAACATGGGGTTCCCATTTTTGTAAAGTGAAATAAAAATGATGATTACAGTTACAGGAATTCCAATAATTTTTATCCAATGCACATAATCTACCCTTTTTTTTGGTTCAGCTTTTTCTTCTTCTATAACAGTATTAAAATTACGATGGAAATAACCTGCAATAAAAGTATACAAGCCATTTATCCAATTTATGTATATGGAAGAATGATGTTCTGACACATGACCTATTAAAGTGAAAAAGGCAACACAATTAGCAATAATAGAAAGGTTCGATTTGTATAGAAAAATTGCAAAAGCAGTAATTAGGTATAGAATACAAAAAGCAATAGTCCTTTTTTGTTTAAATGCTTTTGTATTATAAATAGCTAAGACAATAATTGTGATTAAACTAAATAAGGACATGTTTAAGCCAATGTCTTGTTTGTAAAAGAGAGTGCTAAATAAAAGCGCTCCGATAATTAGTGATATTTTCTTCATGGTTAAATATTTAAAAGTACTTTGAATTTCAAAGTAAGTGAGTAAAAAAATAGTTATTGTTTGTTTATTAATTTTTCGAGTGCGTTAATATGCTTTTTAAATTCTGCTTTACCAAGTGTTGTGGTAGAGTAGCGGGTATTTGGCTTTCTGCCAATAAATTGTTTCTCAACTTTTATGTATTCCGATTTTTCAAGAGCTTTAGTATGGCTTGCTAAATTACCATCGGTAACACCTAATAATTCTTTCAGCATATTAAAATCGGCATACTCATTTACCATCAAAATAGACATAATGCCTAATCTAATACGGTGATCGAATACTTTATTTATGTTGGTTATGATGCTCATTTTGTCATTCCTGCGAAGGCTGGAATCTTTTTTTTAATAAACTTTTTCTAATTATAAAAACTAAATATATCAATATTGTTAATTGAATTCCCCAATATATAAGACTTGTTGCATTAATAATATATCCAAATACTAAAGCAGGTAATAGTGCTAATAAATATAGTTTTTCATTATTAGTTAATTTTTCTAAAAGTTTAAATGAAAAGTATGATAGTGATGTTGGAATACTAAATATAGCAATATAAAATCCTAAACTCATTAAATACCAATACAGATTATCCATAAGTTATCTATCATATTTTAAATGCATCCAAGTACCATAAATTATATGCATGATTCCAAAACCTAAAACCCAAAGCCAAAATCCGTAACCAGGTAATAACGTAGCTACAAGACCTAATATAATTTCAATATAACCTAAATAACGAATATCGCCGATGCTGTATTTTGATGCATTTACTAAAGCTAGCCCATAAAAGATAAGCATTAAACCTCCTGTTTGTCCATACTTTCCGTTGCTTAAAATAATTAAGATATACAAACCTCCTGCAACTAAAGGAATTAAAAAGTTTAGCACTAATCTTTTTGAAGTGGCATCCCACATTTTAGCATTGTTTTTTTTAGCTTTTCTTGTGGTTAATATAATGCCTGTTACGATACTAAAAAAAGCAACAAGACCTAAGTCTAGCATAACTAGTCGAAATATTTTACCATCAAGTTTTAAAGTGCCGTAACTGTAATTCATTACTAACCAATAAGCAAAACCTGCTCCAATAAGCGCATAAACACCAGCAAGTATTCCAGATAAGCCACTAAGTGAAATAAAACGAGATGATTTATTCATTAAATCTTTAATCTCGTTGAGGTCTTTTAAATAATCTTTTGATTCCATGTAAAAGTACTTTGAATTACAAAGTAAATAATTATTTTCCAATTACGCATCATAAATTTTTGTTAAGTTTGAAATAAAAATAGATTAGTGAAACCTGTAGAAGATTATTTTTTAAATCAAAAAGAGCCATTTCAATCTATCATGCTTTATGTTAGAAGTGTTATTTTAAGTACGCTTCCAGAAGTTGAGGAACGGTACAGTTATAAAATTCCGTTTTATAATATTGGTAAAAAGCCTATGATTTATTTAAACATTTTAAAAGGTAAGCATTATGTTGATGTTGCTTTTGTACAAGGTATTTTACTTGAAAATGATTTTCCTATTTTAAAAAATGATAATAAACGCAAACAAGTGCGATCGATTCAATTAAGAATGTTAGAAGATTTAGATCAAGAAAACTTTGTTGCATTATTACACGCAGCTTCAGCTTTGCTTAATAAAAGTAAGAGAGCTTGGTTTATTGATGATGTTAAATAATAACGAGGTTTTTACAGCTCTTAAGCTAACAAATAAGCTATATTTTGGTTTAAAATTAATGTTGGCAGATTTGTGTGGGAGCGATTGATACGGCATCCTTTTTTTGCTGCCATATATGGCAAAAAAAGATATAGTGGAAAGCGCGGTTTTTAAATTGTTCTAAACTATCTAACAGCCATTGACTGTTTTCTTTTTAATTTCAAATTTAAAAACCCACCATGAAAAAACTTTTTTTAAATTCTGAATATGCCTCCAAAAGCTATGACACGTTGTAAATACATGAAATGTTGCGAAGCACTTTCGGCTGTATTACTTGTGGTTCTAATATCTGGCATATTAATGTAACCGCCTTTCATGTCTAGTTGCATGAAAAAGTGTTTAAAGAAAGTGAAGTTTAAACCTGCGTGTAGAGATACGCCGTAACCTGCTAAATGAAATTCGTCATAGCGATCTTTTTGTAAAAGTGTTGTATTGGTTTTTGGGTATAAAATACCGCCAGCAACACCTTCGGTAATATTTATTTGAAATTTATCGGTGTTAGGTAAATTAAACAATTTAGAAATATCATCGTATCTTGAAAATTCTGCATACACATAATTTAAACCGTTGGTGTGTTCAAATTTTAAAAAATCCTCAGAAACTAAGAATTCTTGATTGTTGTAGGTGCCATTATAAATAGCGCCAGCTTCGGTAGCCGGTAAATTAATGTAGCCATCAACAGTTTGGGTTCTATTTCTATTCATAACATATTTCATGTGGTCTACACCAAGTGAAACAGTATATTTATCTGAAATAAAATAACCAATTTTTACATTGGTTTGCGGAATTGTTATTCTTGTTGGGTTAATATAATCTATATGCCAACCTTTAGGTTTGTCGTGCGCCGAAGCATCTTTAATAGTGAAATTATAATCTTCTCCTTTAAAATGTATATCTGATCTTGAAAAAGATTCTCTATTACCACCCCAGCTTACAAAGAATTTTCCTTTGTTTGAAGCGGTATATTTTATGTCTTCAGTTTCTTGAGCAAAAGTGTTTATGCTTGAGATTAATAGTAGTAATAATGTAATAGGTTTTAATAGGGGTGATTTCATTGTTTTAATTTTGATTGTGAAATGCTATTTGACGATGTAAATAATCATTCCTTAAAGAAAAGGGGTAAATAATCTAGTTTTTAATTTTTTTAAAGTGAGTTTATAGTTTTTTTGATGGTTACTAAATTAGAAAGTAATTGTTCTAAATTGTCTAGGTGTAGCATATTGGCACCATCACTTTTTGCGTTTGCAGGATCGAAATGAGTTTCTATAAATAAACCATCTACATTATTTACAATACCAGCTCTAGCAATAGTTTCAATCATATCTGGTCTACCACCTGTAACACCAGCTGTTTGATTGGGTTGTTGCAGTGAATGTGTAACATCTAAAACGGTTGGTGCATATTGACGCATGGTTGGAATGCCACGAAAATCTACAATCATATCTTGGTATCCAAACATAGAACCTCTATCGGTTATCCAAGCTTTATCGCTACCAGCATCTTTTACTTTTTGTACGGCATGCTTCATAGCTTCCGGACTCATAAATTGCCCTTTTTTTAAATTAACCACTTTACCTGTTTTGGCTGCGGCAACTACCAAATCGGTTTGACGCACTAAAAAAGCTGGGATTTGTAACACATCTACATATTGAGCAGCTTTTGCAGCATCAGTAACATCGTGAATATCGGTTACTGTAGGAATATCAAAAGTTTCAGAAACTTTAGCTAAAATTTCTAATGCTTTTTCGTCTCCAATGCCTGTAAAACTATCAATTCTACTACGGTTTGCTTTTTTAAAACTGCCTTTAAAAATATAAGGAATTTCTAATTTATTAGTAATAGTAACTACTTTTTCGGCAATTCGTAATGCCATGTCTTCGCCTTCAATAGCGCATGGGCCACATAATAAAAAGAAGTTGTTTGAATTGATGTGTTTTATTTTAGGGATGTCTTGAAGATTCATAAGGTTTTGTTTCTACAAATTTAGGCAGCAAAGGTACAACTTATGCCGAATTATTTTTAGTTTCAAAAGTTAATTGAATTTGTTAAAAATATTGACACTATAGTAATTATTAGTAGAGTGGTTTGTTTAACCTCTTTGAAGAGCGTGTTTGTATAAATGGTTGCATTTATGAATATTTAGTTAATAAGAGATGAGTAGGTAAAGGGTTACTCTTTGTTTTTGAGTAATTTAGGTTTAATATTTGTATGAATTGTAATAGCTATAAATGGTAATGTTTAAATAAAATTAAATATATTATTAATCCAATAATTTATAGTTACCTTTGCACGCTTAAAATAAGGCACTATAATTATGGCTACTATTAAAAATATTGCAATTATTGCACACGTAGATCACGGTAAGACTACTTTGGTTGATAAGATTATGTATCACTGTCAATTATTTAGGGAGAACCAAAATACAGGTGATTTAATTCTAGATAACAACGATTTAGAGCGTGAAAGAGGAATAACTATTACATCTAAAAATGTATCTGTTGTTTATAAAGACACGAAAATAAATATTATTGACACACCAGGTCACGCCGATTTTGGAGGTGAGGTTGAGCGTGTTTTAAATATGGCTGATGGTGTTTTATTATTAGTAGATGCTTTTGAAGGACCAATGCCACAAACGCGTTTTGTATTACAAAAAGCGATTGATTTAGGTTTAAAACCATGTGTGGTTGTTAATAAGGTGGATAAGGAAAACTGTACACCTGATGAAGTACATGAAAAAGTATTCGATTTAATGTTCGAACTAGGTGCTGAAGAATGGCAATTAGATTTTCCAACGGTTTATGGTTCTGCAAAGAACAACTGGATGAGTGATGATTGGAAAAATGAAACGGAAAACATTGAGCCATTATTAGATATGGTTATCGAACATGTGCCAGAACCTAAATTACCAGAAGGGAATACACAAATGCTAATTACATCTTTAGACTTTTCTAGTTTTACAGGTCGTATAGCAATTGGACGTTTAACAAGAGGAGAGTTAAAAGCTGGACAAAATATTTCATTAGTTAAGCGTGATGGTTCTATTGTTAAGAATAAAATTAAAGAACTTCATATTTTTGAAGGACTTGGACGTATAAAAGTAGATGAAGTTCAAACAGGAGATATTTGTGCTATTGTTGGTCTTGAGGGATTTGAAATTGGAGATACAGTAGCCGATTTTGAGAATCCAGAAGGTTTAAAAACTATTGCCATTGATGAGCCAACAATGAGTATGTTATTTACTATTAACGATTCGCCTTTCTTTGGTAAAGACGGAAAGTTTGTAACATCTCGTCATATTAAAGATCGTTTAACGAAAGAGCTAGAAAAGAATTTAGCGCTAAGAGTTGAAGAAACCGATAGTGCTGATAAGTTTATGGTTTTTGGTCGTGGTGTATTACACTTATCTGTTTTAATTGAAACGATGCGTCGTGAAGGTTACGAGCTTCAAATTGGGCAACCTCAAGTTATTATTAAAGAAGTAGATGGTGTTAAATGTGAACCTGTTGAAGAAATGACTATCGATTTGCCAGAAACTGTTTCTGGTAAAGCTATAGAAATGGTGACTTTACGAAAAGGTGAAATGCTAAGTATGGAAGCTAAAGGCGATCGTATGGTTTGTGAATTTATTGTACCATCTCGTGGTATTATAGGTTTGCGTAACCAATTGTTAACAGCTACTGCTGGTGAGGCTATTATGGCTCACCGTTTTAAAGAATACCAACCATTAAAAGGAGGTATTCCAGAAAGACAAAATGGTTCTTTAGTGTCGATGGAAAAAGGACAAGCTATTCCTTATTCTATTGATAAATTACAAGATAGAGGTAAGTTTTTTGTAGATCCAGGAGAAGATATTTATGAAGGCCAAGTTATTGGCGAGAATTCTCGTGGTGATGATATGACGGTTAATGTAACCAAAACAAAAAAATTAAGTAACGTACGTTCTTCTGGTGCAGATGATAAAGCTAAAATTGTTCCAGCAATTAAGTTTTCTTTAGAAGAAGCTTTAGAATACATACAAAAAGATGAATATGTTGAGGTAACACCAAACTTTTTACGTTTACGTAAAATTTGGTTAACAGAAGTAGATAGAAAACGTAACAAAACAATATAAAATGGAATTCTTAGGAATTTCCTGGGTAGAATGGGTTGGATATATTGCTACGGCAATTGTTTTAATATCATTCTTAATGAAATCAGTTAATAAATTGCGAATAGTAAACTCCTTTGGATGTTTACTATTTGTGTTTTATGGACTTTTATTAACGCCTATTTCAAAGCCTATCATCATTACAAATTTTGCTATATTTAGTATTAACTTATATTATTTGTTGAAAAAATAGTATGGTTTCAGGGGTTAAATTCCTACTTAAAACAGAATTTGTAAATATCCGTAAAATGATTTTGTATATTTGAACCTCTTTAAAAGAATAAAATATTTTATACTTCGTTAATATTAAATATTTACTCTTTCAAGTCTCTTATAACAACAAGTAAAATAAATATTAATTGAAAAAATTAATAGATTATATAAATAAAAACGTTTTAATTAAAGTTACATCGTTGCAAACAGCTTCTGTGTTAACTAGATTAATTGCAGGATTGTTAACTTCAAAAGCCATCGCTGTTTTTATTGGTCCTGTTGGACTTGCTTTAATAGGGAATTTACAAAATTTTGTAAGCTCTTTTCAAACAATTTCTACACTTGGTTTTTATAATGGCCTTGTAAAATATGTTTCAGATTTTAAGGATAATACTTTAGGTCTTAGTAAAGTAATATCTACAGTGTTTTATGTTGGTTTTATATCAACTATTATAGTGTCTTTTTTCTGCTATTTTAATGCCGATTTAATTAATGATTTAATATTTCCTTCCTATAATAATTATGCATATGTTATTAAAGTATTTGCGATTGTTTTGCCTTTCTATGCTTTAAATATGTTTTCATTTTCAATAATGAATGGCTTTTCAAAGTATAAGATACTTATCATTATAAATATAATAGGGCAAATATTAAGTGTATCGGTTGCTCTACTCTTAATTTATCAAAAAGCAATTGAAGGCGCATTGATATCTGTTGTAATTGCAGAATCATTAATATTTTTAATAACCTTAGTAGGGATTATTAATAGACGTTCTTTGGTGCCTTTGATAAAAGTTAATATTAGTATAAGCTTTTTGAAAAGAATGAGCTCGTATTCGCTTATGGCTCTTTTTACTGCTGTTTTACTGCCTATTATAGCCATTGCTATAAGAATGCATATTATTGAAAGTGTTAGCTATAAAGATGCTGGATTTTGGGAAGCTATAACAAGAGTGTCAAAATATTATTTAATGTTAGTTAGCTCTTTAATGGCATTATATATTTTACCAAGGTTTTCAGAAATAGATACAGTTAAAGAGTTTCGGAAAGAGGTGTTTAGTTTTTATAAAACGATAATTCCAGTATTAATTATTGGGTTATTGCTAATATATTTGTTAAGATCATTAATTGTCAGTTTGATTTTTACGGATGAGTTTAAACCTGTTGAAGATTTATTTTTATGGCAGTTGTTAGGAGATTTTGTTAAAGTTTTATCTACCGTTATAGCCTATCAGTTTTTAGCAAAAAAAATGTTTTGGCATTATATTTTAACAGAGGCTTTTCTAATCATAATTTTATATACTACAAGTATTTACTTTATCGATTTATTTGATAGTGCAAAAGGCGCTGTAATCGGTCATTTTGTTAGTTATGTAATGTATTATGCTATTATCTTACTTATATTTGGAAGTTCCCTTTTTGGAGTTGATAGTGAGAATAGTGTAAAATAGAAAATAGTGGTTTGAAAGAATTTTTAAAAAAAATACTAAGTAATACGTTTTTTAAAGTTTTTTCTTTTAATGGAATAATTGTTTTAGGAAAGTTAATTAGTTCATTTATCGTATCGAAAGTTAGTGCGATATATTTAGGGCCTTCTGGGTATGCTATTGTTGGAAATTTAAAGAATATTCTTCAAGGTGTTTTAGGGGTATCTGCAAGTGGTTTTGAAAGCGGGTTAATTAAATATATAGCAGAAAATAAGCAAAATAAAAAACAATTGCATGTAATAACAATTTCAGCTTTTACATTAAGTGTTTTCATTTCGATAGTTATTGGTATTAGTTTTTTTTTCTTTTCAAATTACTTTTCATTAACTATTTTAAAAGATGAATCATTAGGGGTTGTTTTTAAGTACTTAGGGGTTTTGTTGCCTTTAATATCCTTAAACTTTTTAATTGTTTATATAATTAACGGATTACAAAAGTTTAAGATTTATACATTACTTATTAGTATATCTAACTTCTTTAATGCTATTGTTACAATTTTACTTGTATATTATTTGGGGTTAAATGGAGCTTTAATGGCAAGTATAATCGTTCCTGTTTTAACTTTGGTTGCTAGTTTATTTATAAAAGAGGTAAAAACTATTTTTTTAGAATCTATTAAGAATTTTAATAGGATATCTATAAAATTCTTGAGGTCTATTTCAGTGTATTTAGCAATGGCAACATACTCTACTATTTTAATTAGTTTTACCTATTTGTTTATTAGAAATAGTATAATTGTAAATTTAGATACAGCTACTGCTGGTTTATGGGAAGCTATGAATAAGATTTCTAGCTTCTATATGGTATTTTTTTCTTCATTGCTTACATTATACTTACTGCCTTTATTGGCTTCTAATAAAACGGTTAAAGGGTATAATATAATTATGAAATCTTATTTTAAGTATTTAATACCATTTGTAATTGTTTTGTTTTTTGGGATATTTATTTTTAGGGTTTTATTAATAAAACTCTTTTTAACCTATGAATTTAAAACAATAGAGCAGTTTTTCTATTTACAATTAATAGGAGATTTTATTAAAATTATTGCCTTCTCTTTTGCCTATCAGTTTCATGCAAAAAAAATGGTAGTATCTTATTTTATTTCAGATGCTATATTATATATATCATTTTATTTGAGTAGTATTTATCTACTTCAAATATTTAGTTTAAAAGGTGTTTTTTATGCTTATATTGTAAGCACTTTATTGTACATAATAGCTGTATGTTTTTTTATATTTTATAACCGTAATAAATATTTAAACAATGAAGTTCAAACAATATAAAAATTTTATAATTTTTTTATTACCATTTATTTTTAAGTATATATTTATATATTCATTTTCAGAATTAAGTTATATTGAAGATGGAGAAATTAAAGAAGACTTGCTGTTTTGTTTATTAATGGGGGTTTTGTTTTGTAGTAATGTTTTTAAAAGACATTTTTTTAATACTTTAATCTGTTTTATATATATACTATATTTTGTCTTAGAAACGAGCTCCTATATGGCTGTTTCTTCTAATTTTTCATCTTCTTATATGTACCTTCTTATAGAGTCTAATAAAGGAGAGTTAAGTGAATTTGGAGCATCTTATATAAGTACTACTATTATCTTTTTCATTATTTTAATGATTGCTTTATTTTTTATTATTAGAAAAGTAAAGTTTAAAATTAACTTACCAAAAAAGATACTTGTAACCACTTTTGTATCTATTGGTGTACTTGTTATTTTGAAATTAACAGGTTTAATAGAAAATAATGCCTATCATAATATAGTAAGAGGCACTTACGGGTATTTTAAGCTACAAAATAGTGTGAAGTTTAACGCCAATCTTTTAAAGCAAGATATTAAAATAACTGCTAATAACGAGGTTTTAGTTGTGGTTTTAGGAGAGTCTACGACAAGTGAACATATGCAGATTTATGGTTATGAGAGAGAAACTACGCCTCTTTTAAGTTCAATAAAAGATAGTTTGTACATATATAATGATGTTATTTCTTCTGATGTCATAACTACAAAGTCTGTTCCTAAGATACTAACATCTATAGATAATACTAGTAAGCGAACAACTTCAACTAATATTATTGATTTGTTTAATAAAGCAGGGTATGAGACATATTGGTTGTCAAATCAAAGACCTATAGGGTTTTATGATAATCAAATTAGTACAATTGCATCAGTTTCAAGCCATTTAAAATTTTTTAATCACCAAGGAGAAGTTAAAACTACTAGTTATGATGGGGTAATATTTCCTGATTTTAAAACTGTTTTAAAAAGAGAAGGTAAAAAGGTTGTTTTTTTAAGATTAATTGGTACCCATTTTGATTATGATAATCGATATCCATCGAGATTTAAAATGTTTTTAAGTAGTGATAATTTAATAAAGAAAGATAAGATTCTTAATAATTATGATAATGCCGTTCTCTACAATGATTTTGTAGTCTATTCTTTTATTAAAGAACTACAAAAGTATACTAATAAAAGCGCGCTACTTTATTTGTCTGATCATGGAGAAAATGTTTATGATAATAATACTGATTTTTTTGGGCGATCAGAAACTGTACTAACAAAAAGCATGTTTGAAATTCCATTTTTTATTTGGACTTCATCAGACTTTGAGTTTCCAAAGGATTTTGATTATAAGCCAGATAGAGTTTTTATGGCTGATCATACTTACGAAAGTATTGGGCATCTTTTTGGTGTTATGTATAAAGACATGGATGCTAGTAGGAGTATATTCAGTGATTCTTTTATTGAGAGACGAAGAAAAGTTATAGATAACATAGATTATGAAACTCATTTTTTAGATAAAGATGAATAAAAAAATATGTTTGCTTACTGATAGTTTAAGTTCTGGTGGAGCTGAAAAAATGGTAGCTAACCTTTCGGCTTCTTTTGTAAAAAGAGGTTATGTTGTAACTGTAGTTTCAATGACAAATTTTATTGATTATCAGTTTAAGGGAGAATTATATAATTTTGGAATAGTTAAAGAAGAGAATAATAAGTTAAAAGCATTTTTGAAATTTAATTTTTTTTTTAAAAAAAATAAATTTGATTATATAATAGACCACAGAGTTAGAACAAATTTCTTTAAAGAATTATTACTATCAAAATTAGTTTTTCGAAAACACAATGTGATGTATTGCGTTCATAGTTATTATTTACCGTTTTATTTCTCTTTCATAAATACGCCTTGGCTTTCTAGGTTGCCACATGTCAAAAAAAAATCTTTTGTTTCTGTATCTAATGAAATTAGAAAACATTTAAAATCTAAATTAGATATTAATAGTAGTACTATTTATAATTTTATTAATGCAGATGATTTATTAATATCAAAAGAAAGTATAGAGGTTTCATATGAAAATTATATTATCGCAGTTGGTAGTTTAAAAAAATTAAAGCAGTTTGATAAACTATTAAATAGTTATCAAGCATCAGAATTATGGAAAAAAGGTGTTAAGCTTATTATTTTAGGTGATGGGCCTGAAAAAGAAAATCTTAAACTACAAATATCTAATTTGCAATTAGAAGATTTTGTTGAATTATTACCATTTACTAAAAAGCCACAAAAACTAATTAGTAATGCAAAGGCTTTAGTATTGACAAGTAAGGTTGAAGGGTTTCCAATGGTGTTATTAGAAGCGGTTTCTTTAGATACTCCAATAATTGCTTTTGATTGCAAAAGTGGTCCAAGTGAAATTATTGTAAATGATAAAAATGGTGTTTTAGTTGAAAATCAGAATGAAGAACAACTTTCTATCGCATTAAACAAATTGTTGCTTAATAAAACTTATTATAATAAGATAAAGAAAAATATGCATGAAGGTTTAGATAAGTTTTCTGAAGAAACAATAATTCAAAAATGGATTCATCTTATAGAAAACCAACAATAGATACGTTTAATTATATAGAATAAATCTGTTGGTAAATAATATTTTAGTTTTTTAGCTAAAGACAGATTAGAGGT
This sequence comes from Thalassobellus citreus, assembly GCF_044385915.1. Classification (NCBI taxonomy): domain Bacteria; kingdom Pseudomonadati; phylum Bacteroidota; class Flavobacteriia; order Flavobacteriales; family Flavobacteriaceae; genus Thalassobellus; species Thalassobellus citreus. The sequence continues at coordinate 92,754 of NZ_JBISCC010000117.1, forward strand.
GTTTATTTTTTTCTTGTATAAGTCTACTAGCTTATAGTTCTTTTCCATTTTAAAAAGAACAACGAGTTCAAAATGAATAAAATCAAGAAAATTTTTTAAATCAGCAATGTTATTGTTATTTAAATATTTTTCATAATCAGGTATTTTTCGTGCAAAATTTTTATTACTAGCTGTTAGTTGGTCTGGTAATCCAGTGCGGTAATAAATTTTATCGTCATTGTAGTAAATCACATTATAAATGCTAAAACATCTAATATAAAAATCATATTCTTCTCCATAATTGACAGTGTCATCAAAGTATCCAACCTTTTTAAAAACACTCTTTTTTATAACTAAAGAACTGAAATTAAATCCTTTTTTATCAAGTTTAAAAAAATTACTTATTACTTTTTTGTGATTTATATTAAAGGTAGTACTGGTTAAATAGGGGGTTTGGTTTGGGGTTAATAATTTTACTTTTGTAGCAAATACACTGTAATTATTGTTTTTGATAATTAAATTGTAAATCGTTTCTAAAAAATCTTCCATCCATAAATCATCAGCATCAAGAAAAGCAATATAGTTCGCTTTTGCTTTTTTTATTCCGTAATTCCTAGAATAGGATAAACCTTTGTTTTTGTTTGAGTATATACGTATTTTAGGGTCTGCAATATTATTTACTATGTTATAACTCCCATCGGTTGAACCATCGTTAATTATAATAATTTCATAATCTAAAAAGGTTTGGTTTAAAACACTTTCTATTGTCGTTTTAATGTATTTTTTTTTGTTATACAATGGAATAACAACGGAAATGAATGGGGTCATTAAATGATTTTGTAAATTTGTATGTTTAACTTAGACTAAGTTTTAGAATCAAATATATGAATAAATGTTTTTAAACTAATTTACTGTTTGATATTATCTATAATTATACCATGTTTTAATCAAGTATCTCAGCTTTTTGAATGCTTGCAATCAATACGAAAGCAAACTTTTAAATCCTATGAGATTATTCTTGTAGATGGAGGCTGTTCGGAAGACATTATTAAATATATTTTAATCTTAAAAGCTGAAAATATTCATCTTATTTCAGAACCAGATTTAGGCATTTATGATGCTATGAATAAAGGAATTGATTTAGCCAAAGGGAACTGGCTTTATTTTATAGGTGTCGATGATGCTTTTTATGATAATAATGTTTTGGAATCATTAATTTTTTCATTTAAAAAAGATGATATTAAATTAATAGCTGGAGAAATTAAATATGAGTTTAACAATCAAGACTCAATATTTGTTAAAAAAAATAAAGGATTGATTAAACCAATTTGGTCAAAAAAAATATGGCTAAGAAATACACTTCATCATCAGGCTCTGTTTTATCATAAGTCAGTATTTAAACAAGCTCGTTTTGATATTAAATATAAAATTTTAGCCGATTATGCCTTTAATATCCAACTTTGGAAGCAACAAAAGCCAGTTTTAATTTTAGATAGAGTTATAGCAAAGTGTGGTACTCAAGGAGTTTCAAAACAATATGATTTTAATTTATATTGGGAAGAATTAATTTTGAAAACACGATCATCTTCAGTTATTTTATTTCCCTTATTTGTAATATTATCTATGGTTAAATACAGTTTTAAAAAAATAGAATATTTTATTTCGGAATAAATTATAGAATGTGAAAACCTTATTAGTCTTTGTTATTTAACTTATAATTATTTTTCAGTTTTAAAAAATAAGATTCAAAATATTTATAAGAAAAATGAGATGTTAGGATAGTTAAACAAATGGTAGAAATATTAATTAGTATTATTATTGATAAATCAGATAGGGTATTTGTTTTTTGAATTTTTAAAAAAATAAAAACCACAAAATTTAATACTATTGCATGATACATATATATACCATATGATATTTTTCCTAAATAGTTAAGTGTTTTATTTTTAATATCAATAGGGCCTGTACTTATAGAAAATATAAATAAACTGAAAAGTGCACAAATAAATAAATTATATAAAAAGCTACTTTTAAATAAAAACAGATTAGTTGTAAAGAAAAGAAATGTTATTAATGAAATTACTATCGTTGTTATTTTAGTTTTCTTTAAAAAATCTAACTTTTTTTTCTCATTCAGAATAGAGATTATTCCTCCACTTAGCATGAAAAAATAAACGAAATTATATTTTTTTAAGTATGCGAAATTATCATTATGATAAACAATGAAGTATATCAAAAATATCAATATTAATGCATTTAGAAGCTTTTTTTTATTTAATAAAAATATAAAAGGAGCTATAATTAAATAAAATTGTTCTTCAATACCAATAGACCAGAGTATTTCTATTATACCTCCAGGTTCATATGTTGCAAATACATTTGGTATAAATAGAAACGTCATTAGTATGCCCGTTTTTAAGTCGTAATTTATCTCAAAGGGGATTTTTAAAAAAGGTAATATAACATTGTAAAAAATAAAACCAAAAATGACTATTAAATAGTATAGAGGAAGAATCCGTAAAGCCCTTCGCATGTAAAAATTTCGAATCGAGAAGTTTTTTGAAACTTTAGCATTGTAGATTAAACGAATTATTAAAAAACCACTTAGAACGAAAAACATATAAACAGCTTCTGTACCTTTGTTAAAGATTGGTGAATTGTTAAAATAAGGAAGACCTTGATTTCTAGAAAGCTGAGGTAGGTGAAATATTAATACTATTAAAGCAAGAAAAAATCGTAAAGGGGTTAGGTTTGGTAAGTTTTTCATTAATATTATTTCATAACGTTAAAAAAAACATCAATTATACATATTTAACCTTTCCTCTGCACCACCTCATAAACAGCATTCTCATCACACTTCAAAGTTTTGCTTGGGTATTTTAAAAGCAATGCATAATCGTGTGTAGCCATTAATATGGTGTTGCCGTTTTTATTAATTTCTTGTAAAACCTCCATAACTTCAACGCTTGTTTGCGGGTCTAGGTTTCCAGTAGGTTCATCGGCAAGTATTAGTTCTGGGTTATTGAGTAATGCTCTTGCTATGGCAATACGTTGTTGTTCTCCACCAGAAAGCTCATGCGGATATTTAAAACCCTTAGTTTTCATGTCAACCTTTGTTAAAACTTCCTCGACGCGTGTTTTCATTTCTGTTTTATCTTTCCAGCCTGTAGCTTTTAAAACGAATAATAAATTATCGTTGATGGTTCTATCTGTTAGTAATTTAAAATCTTGAAACACAACGCCTAATTTTCGTCTTAAAAACGGAATTTCTTTTTCTTTAAGTGTTTTTAAATTAAAATCGACTATATGTCCTTCGCCTTCAGTTAAAGGTAAATCGCCATAAAGTGTTTTCATAAAACTACTTTTACCAGTTCCTGTTTTTCCAATTAAGTATACAAAGTCACCTTTATTAATTTCTACATTAACATTAGAAAGCACTAAACTTTCACCTTGAAAAATGGAAGCGTCTTTTAATTGTAAAATAGGGTCTGGCATAAATTGAAATGATTTTTAAAGTGTTGTAAATGTATTATTAATTAGTTAAAAGTTGAAAGTTAAACGCTAAAAATTTAAAATAGTTGTTGCAAAAACATCTAGCTTCTGTCTTCCAACTCCTGTCTTCTGTCTATTTCAAACATTTAATAACTCGGTTTATAATTATAGCACGATTGTTGCGTTATAGCTTTTAGATTGAATTATCTTTGAATATCAAATTAAAAACAAATCATTAATGACTAAAAAAAATATTGTCTTATTATTATTGGCTATAAGTTTTAGTTTCCAGATTATAGCACAGCAATCTGCTACATATACAAGTAGTTTAGTTGATTATCAGAAGGCGTTGTCGCTTTATAATAATCAACAATACCTTGCTTCTCAATCGTTATTTGGTAGTGTACAAAAAACAGCGAAAGAAGACGTTTTGAAATCAGAATGTGCATATTATATAGCAAATTGTGCGGTGCGTTTAAACCAACAAAATGCAGATAGTTTAGTTGAAGATTTTGTAAAAGACTATCCAACAAGTACTAAAAGAAATACGGCTTTTGTAGATGTTGCCGATTATTATTTCACGAATGGAAAATATGCTTATGCTAGAAAATGGTATAATAAAGTAGACGAAAATGCATTAGGTAAAAAAGAAAAGCAAAAGTTCTATTTTAATAATGGTTACACTGCATTTTCAACAAAGCAATTTAAAGATGCTAAAAAGTATTTGAGTAAAGTTGAAAACACTCCAGAATATGGTTCGCAAGCAAAATACTATATAGGTTTTATGGCTTATGAAGGCGATGATTATGATAGAGCAAACGAATATTTCGATCAAGTAAGCGATCAAGAGCGATACAAAGAAAAGCTATCGTATTATCAAGCCGATTTAAATTTTAAACTCGGAAATTTTGAAAAAGCTATTGCCCTTGCTAAAGAAAGAATAGAAACCAGTGATGCGGCTGAAGTATCTGAACTTTCTAAAATAATAGGCGAAAGCTATTTTAATTTAAAAAAGTATGCTGAAGCTATTCCTTTTCTAACAGCATATAAAGGGAAAAAAGGAAAACGTGATAGAACGGCAAAATGGAATAATACAGATTATTACCAATTAGGGTACGCGCATTATAAACAAGGCGATTTTGAAAATGCTATTTCAGAGTTTAATAAAATAATTGGTGGTAATAATGCTATTGCTCAAAATGCTTATTATCATTTAGGTGAGAGTTATATTAATGTTGATAAAAAACAAGAAGCTTTAAATGCCTTTAGAAATGCGTCTCAAATGGATTTCGATTTAAAAATTCAAGAAGATGCTTGGTTAAATTATGCTAAAATTAGTTATGAAATCGGGAATCCATATCAATCGGTACCTCAAGTCTTAGCTGGTTATTTAGAAAAATATCCGAATACGAGTTATAAAGATGAAGTTGAAACGCTTTTGATTGATTCTTACATCACATCAAAAAACTATAAAGAAGCTTTGAAACTATTAAAAGGAAAAAATAGTTTCGAAAATAAAGTGGCTTATCAAAAAGTAGCCTTTTATAGAGGCATTGAGTTAAATAATGAAAATCAGTATTTAGAAGCAGAATCGCTTTTTGATGCATCTTTAAAAGAACCTAGAGATCCAAAATACACAGCACGAGCAACGTTTTGGAAAGCTGAATCCGATTATAACTTAACTAATTACGATGATGCTTTAGTTGGTTTTAAACAGTTTCAACAGCAACCCGAATCGACATCAACACCAGAAATAGAAAATATAGATTATAATTTGGCTTACACGTATTTTAAATTGAAAAATTACCCACAAGCAACGCAATATTTCAATCAATTTATTTCTAAAAGAAAAGATGATAAAGTAAGATTAAATGATGCCTATTTAAGATTAGGAGATGCTTATTTTGTGTCTAGTGAATATACCAACGCTATTAATGCTTACGAAAAAGCTATTAAGCTAAGCGAGATAGAATCAGATTATGCCTTTTTTCAAAAAGCAATAAGTATTGGATATGCGGGGCAATCTTCAAAAAAAATAAAAGAGTTAGATGCCTTTATTTCTAAATATCCAAAATCTAAATTACGAGATGATGCCTTATACGAATTGGGGAATTCTTATGTAAAAGCGAATGAAACAGATAAAGCGATGCAGGTTTATAATCGTTTAAGTAGTGAGTATAAAATGAGCTCTTTTGTACCAAAAGCGTTGTTGCGTCAAGGATTGGTTTATTATAACGGAAGTGAAAATGATCGAGCATTAACCAAATTCAAGAAAGTTGCTGGCAGTTATCCAGGAACTCCAGAGGCAGTTCAGGCTGTTTCTACAGCGCGTTTAATTTATATCGATTTAGGGCGTGTTGATGATTATGCGGCTTGGGTACGGACTTTAGATTATGTTGAGGTTACAGATGCCGATTTAGATAATGCCACTTACGAAGCTGCCGAAAAACAATATTTAGATAATAATACCGATAAGGCCATCAAACAATTTAACGGTTATTTAAATGAGTTTCCAAACGGTATACACACTTTACAAGCTCATTTTTATGTAGCACAATTGTATTATAAAAAAGACTTACTTGCAAATGCAGCACCACATTATAAATATGTTGTAGATGCCTCAAGAAGTGAATATTCAGAGGAAGCCTTATCGCGTTTATCTCAGTTTTATTTAGAATCTAAAAATTGGAATACTGCCATTCCTTTATTGAAAACCTTAGAGGAAGAAGCTAATTTTCCGCAGAATGTAGTATTTGCGCAGTCTAATTTAATGAAAGCTAATTATCAATTAGAAAACTATGATGATGCGGTTTCTTATGCCGAAAAAGTATTGGAAAAATCAAAAATTGATAATAAAATTAAAAGTGATGCGCACATTATTATTGCACGTTCTGCTGTAAAAACAGGAAATGAAGACCGAGCAAAAGTAGCGTATGCAGAAGTTGAAAAAACAGCAACAGGTGAAGCAGCAGCTGAAGCTTTATATTACAATGCTTATTTTAAAAATAAAGAAGGTAAATACGAAGCTTCTAATAAATCAGTACAAAAATTAGCTAAAGATTTTTCAGGTTACAAATATTATAGTGCTAAAGGTTTAGTGTTAATGGCAAAGAATTTTTATGCTTTAAATGATGCGTTTCAAGCCACTTATATTTTAGAAAGTGTTATTGAAAATTTTAAAGAATTTGACGATGTTGTTGATGAAGCCAAAGCGGAATTAAGTAAAATAAAAATGGAAGAAGCTAAAACAAATTCATCTATACAATCTGAAGAGAATTAATTGTTAGTTCGAGTTAAATTGTCATTCCTGCGAAGGCAGGAATCTTATAAAATAAAACCTGAATTATTATAATGTGGATTCCCGATTTCGTGGGAATTATTAGGAGTCAATCAAATAAAAAACAAATAAAATATGCGAAAGCACATAAAACAAATATTAACAACGGTTTTTACATTAACCCTATTTTTAGGTTTTTCTCAAAGCAGAAAGAACGACACCATTAATACAGGTGTGATAGATGTTGTAAAACCATATACGCCATCTATTTCTGATGCTTTTAAGGTAAAAGAAATTCCGTCTTTAGAAGATGAAACTACAGAAACAAAAAAGGATATTAAGTATAATATATTTTCATTTCCAGTAGCATCAACATTTACACCTGCAAAAGGAAAAGCAGCGGTTGTAGAAAAGGCAAAACCTATAAAGTTATATGATAATTATGCGACTTTAGGAGTAGGAACCTATACTACTATTTTAGGCGAAGTTTATTTAAATCATGCTATTAGTAGAAACGAAAGTGTTGGAGGCTATTTAAGTCATCATTCTTCTGCCGGTGGTATTGAAGGTTTATCTTTTGATGATAATTTTTCAAACTCAAAAATTAATGTGAATTATGCCTCTCGTTTACGAGATTTAGCGTGGAATGTAGAAGCAGGATTTCAGCATCAAATGTATAATTGGTATGGTGTGCCGCAATCTATAATTCCGCAAGCGCAAACAGATGGCATTGAAGTCGATCATTCGTTTTTTAATGCACATTTTGGTGGTGATATAAGTTTTGAAGATACTTATATTAATTCAGGAAGTTTCTTTTTTAGACGTTTTGGAGATAACCAAGGTTCTGGTGAAAATAGATTTATAGCAAAAGCAACGGTAGATATTCCAATAAATAGAGAAGAGGTGTCAACCGATATAAAAATAGATTATTTAGGCGGAACGTTTGATAGAAATTATTTTACAAATCAGGAATTGAATTATGGTAATTTCCAAGTTGGTATATCGCCAACGTATCAAATGAAAGAAGATGATTTAACAGTTAATCTTGGGTTTTCTGCTTATTATTTAAACGATAAAGAATCAAGTGGTAGCAAGTTTTATATTTATCCAAATGTAACGGCTACTTACAGATTGGTTAACGATGTATTAATTGCTTATGGAGGCATTCAAGGTGATTTAATTCAGAATTCGTATTACGGATTTGCAACAGAAAATCAGTTTGTTTCTCCAACGTTATTTATAACGCCAACAGACCAATTATATAACGCTTATGTAGGTTTAAAAGGAAAGTTGTCTAGTAACATGAGTTATAATATTAGCGGACGTTATATAGCAGATAGAAATAAAGCGCTTTACAGAAATAATGACATAACAACTACAGGAGAAAATTATACTTATGGGAATTCTTTCGGAATTGTTTATGATGATATAGATACGTTTGGATTTGCAGGAGAAATAAATGTAGATGTTAACCGAAATTTTAAATTAGGATTGAAAGTGGAATATTTTAGTTATTCTTCCGACAACGAAGCAGAAGCTTGGAACTTACCAGATGTAAAAGGTTCTCTGTTTTTAGATTACCAAATAGATGAAAATTGGTTTGCTGGTGCTAATTTATTCTACGTAGGAGAACGAAAAGATCAATTCTTTTTAAATGATCCACTTATTGCAGCAACTCCGTTTACTGTTACTTTAGATAGTTATTTTGATGCTAATGCACATGTTGGTTATCATATAAACGATCAAATTTCGGTATTTGCAAAAGCAAATAATATAGCTAATGAAGGTTACCAACGCTGGCAAAATTTTCCAGTACAAAGTATTCAGTTTTTAGCGGGTGCTACTTTTAAGTTTGATTTCTAAAAAGTTAAGTTTTTGTCATTCCCGCGCAGGTGAGAATCTCATAAAAGGAATGAATATACGTGTGTTATGAAAAAACTATTTTTCATTTTATTTATTTTTTGTTTCAGTTTTATTGAAGCTCAAAATATTATTGAGCAATTAACACTTTCTGATGCAGCTTTAGAATTAACAAAGCAAAAGGTTACTTACGATCCAAGTTATTTTTCAATTGAGTACCCTAACGGAGATGTACCGTCTAATAAAGGTGTTTGTACAGATGTTGTAATTAGAGCTTACAGGAAATTAGGTGTCGATTTACAAAAGGAAGTACATGAGGATATGAAAGCGCATTTTAATTTGTATCCAAAAATATGGGGTTTAAAAACTACAGATAAAAATATTGACCACAGACGTGTTCCTAATTTAATGACATACTTTAAAAGACAAGGCGCAGAGAAACTAATCTCTAAAAACCCAAATGATTATAAACCTGGTGATGTTGTTTGCTGGAATTTAGGTGGTGCTATTACTCATATTGGTATTGTAGTTAATAAGAAATCTAATGAAGGCAAACGATACTTAATTGTCCACAATATTGGAAGTGGTCAAGTTCTAGAAGATTGCTTGTTTAGTTTTAAGATTATTGGGCATTATAGGTTTAGTATTTAAATTTGTCATTCCTGCGAAGGCAGGAATCTTATAAATTCAAACTAAATTAATGTAAAATAGATTCCTGCCTTCGCAGGAATGACAGTTTAGCTTAATCTAGCTAAATAATCAAAATGCTCCCCCTCTAAAACCAATTCACATTTTAATCCAACGGTTTCACAGGCGAGTTCTAAGGTTTTAAAATCTAAATACAACCATTTCATAGGTGCTTCTTTTTCGTCTTTGTAAGAAAGGAAATAATCAAGTTCACCATAATAACTAGAGTTGGTATCCATCCAATAACCGTCATCTTCATCTTCGTACATATATTTAATATCCGATGAATCTATTAAAATTTGTCCGTTAGGTTTTAACCGACTTTTTAAATGCGTTAAGTGTTTTGAAACTTGAGTTAATTCTTGAAAGATACCTGTACCATTCATTAGTAATAAAACAGTATCAAAAGTTTCGGTTTCATCTAAAATATTTTTCACTTCAGCATTTAAAATACCACGTTGTTTACAAACTTTAATAGCACCTTTTGATATATCAATCGCTTTAACTTTTAAACCTTTTTCTTGTAAACACAAACTATGACTTCCTGCACCACAGCCAACATCCAAAATACTACCTTTTGCTAATTTTACCGCTTGTTGTTCTAGTTTAGGCATCTCATTAAAATCACGAAATAAATAGGGTAGAGGTAATGTATCCTCATCAGAAATACTGGTAGAAGTAATTATGTCTTCGGTATAATTTTCGTTTTGATAATCTAATAAGGCGTTGCCGAAAAGGTCTTTCATTAATAATGCTATTTTTTCATTTCCGCAAAGGCGGAAATCTCATAATAAATATATTATTTTTGCACCATGCAAGACATTATAAATAATCTTCCAAAGCTCGCCAAAGATAAGCATAACGAAAACAAAAAATTCTTCGCGAAGCTAAAAAAGAAGCCGCCTAAAAACTTAGATTATGTGATGGAAGATTTGCATGAAGAAGAATTTGAACGCACCGATTGTTTAAAATGTGCCAACTGTTGTAAAACTACCGGGCCCTTGTTTACCGATAAGGATGTAGATAGAATTGCTAAACATTTTAGAATGAAAACACAGCAATTTATAAGTCAGTATTTGCGAATTGATGAAGAAAATGATTATGTGTTACAAAGTGTGCCTTGTACTTTTTTAGGAGCCGATAATTATTGCTCTATTTACGATGTTCGACCAAAAGCCTGCAGAGAGTTTCCGCACACCGATAGAAAAAAGTTTCAGCAAATTTCAAACTTAACATTAAAGAATGTAGCTATATGTCCTGCTGCTTTTAATATTGTTGAAGAAATGAAAAAACGAATTAAATAGGTTTGTTTTTAACTTTTTTTGTACTACCTTTCTTTCTTAAATATTTAGTATGAAAAAAATATTATTGATATTAATAATTTTATTAGTTAATATTCAAAAGGTAAGTGCTGATAATTGGATGACATCATTTGAAGAAGCTAAAAAAATAGCATTAGCTACAGATAAATTTTTATTAGTTGATTTTTGGGCATCATGGTGTGGACCATGTAAAAAAATGGATTATGATTCTTGGAGTAAAGAAGATGTTAGATTATTAATGGCGAATTTTGTGCCTGTAAAAATCGATATTGATTTAAATAGGGATTTGGCTTTGAAGTATGAAGTAAAAGGGATTCCTTTTGTGTTTATTATGGATGGTAATGGTAAAGTTCTACATAAAGAAATGAACTATAAATCTAAAAATCAAGTTTTAAATTTACTTGGTAAATATTCTATTAGTACAAATTATTTAAAACAATATTTAATTAATTATTATAAAAACCCCAGTTTTGCAACTGCATTCCAGTTGGCTTCTAAATATAGCGATTTTACTATTTATTTAAATGAAAACATTAGGAGAGATGTCTTAAATTTATCAAACGAGTATTTTAAAGTTTCTCAAAAAGCATTAAAAAGTAGTGAGTTAGTAAATAAAGATGTTTTTAAGCAAAAAATAAAGATGTATGAGATTCAAGAAGCTTTAATTTTAAATAAGTTTATTAAAGCAAATAAGTTGTTGGATAAAATAAAAGAAAATTCTTTAAGTCCTAAGAATAAAGTTTATTATTATTTTTTAAAGTATATCACTTTTAAAGAAATGAAAGATGAAACACAAGCAATAATTTACAAAGAAAAGTTAAGTAATAATTATAAATTAAAAGCAGAATTTTTTTTAAAAGCTATTAGTAGTTGATTTCTTGATAATCAATGGTGAAGTTCTTTAAAAAAACATTTAGGCATTAATCATGATTCTTATAAATTAAATATTTAGCTCTTGTTTTTCTGAATTTTTTTAAGCCTTCTTGCCATGTTGCTTTTATTTCAGCTTCACCTAAGCCAGTTTCAATTTGTTGTTGTAGTTTTTTTGTGCCAGCTAATTTTGTAAAGAATGCGTTGAAAAAAACATCTTTATTTTTAGTGTTATTATAAGCTTCAATAAGCCAACGTAAATTCAAAGTATTAAGATTTTCTGTTAAGATTAAATTTTTACCAAAGCATAATTTATCTTGATGTTTTGGATATTTCGAACCAAAATTTGGTTGCGGTGTAAATTCAAAATCATATAATTCTGCATTTAAAAATGGACTTCCAAAAATTTGAAAGGGAAACTTAGTACCTCTTCCTGCACTTACATTGGTGCCTTCAAAAAAACACAAGCTAGGATACAGGTTAATAGATTTGTCTTTTGGTAAATTAGGCGACGGATATATTGGTAAGCTATAACTTAGATTATGGTTGTAGTTTTTTAAAGAGATTACGTTTAATTCACATTGTATACCATTAGCTAACCATTTCTCGCCGTTAATCATTTGCGCGTATTCGCCAATAGTCATACCATGTACTACAGGAATTGGATGCATACCAACAAAACTTGAATGCTCAGTTTCTAAAATAGGACCATCAATATAATGCCCGTTAGGGTTTGGTCTGTCTAAAATAATTACAGGAATGTTCGCTTCAGCACAAGCTTCCATAACATAGTGTAGTGATGAGATATACGTGTAAAATCGAGCGCCTACATCTTGAATATCAAAAATGATGACGTCTATGTTTTTAAGTTGTTCGGGCGATGGCTTTTTGTTTTTTCCGTAAAGAGAAACAATTGGTAATTGGGTTTTGGTATCTATTCCATCTTTTACATGTTCGCCAGCATCTGCAGTTCCTCTAAAACCATGTTCGGGAGCAAATACTGTTTTTATATTTATGTTTAGAGTTGTTAGAGAATCTACTAAATGCGTATATGTTTTGTTGTTAGGTTTAGCAGAATTTGATGTAGTTTGTTTAAAAATAACACTTGTTTGATTGGCTACAATTCCAACTTGTTTTCCTTTTAAGAGCCGTAAATAAGAGGTTGTTTGATTTGCACCAACTATAATGCTTGTATCTTTTTTTACTTCATTTATAACCTCCTTCTGTTTAGTAACTTCAGAGTTCTGGTTTCCAGCTTCAGATTTCGATAAGTTTGCACAAGAAATCATTACTAAAACAAATAATAAAACTGTATTTTTGAAAATATTAAACCTCATTGTATAAATTGAATTACGAGTTTTTTATAGCAAAACGCATTATTGGTAGTAAAGCGTATAAAAGTAGCATATCGGCACCAATAATAAAAATTGGTATTGCTGCAATTGCTATTGGTATTGTAGTTATGATGATTGCTATTGCAACAGGTATTGGTTTGCAACAAAAAATACGCGACAAAGTTGTGGCATTTAATGGCGATGTTATTATTTCTAATTACGATAGTAACAATTCACAAGAAAGTTTGTTTCCTATATCTAAAGAACAAGGTTTTTATCCAGAATTTAACTCGGTTGAAGGTATAACTCATATTCAGGCTGTAGCAACTAAATTTGGTGTTATTCGTACTGAAACTGATTTTGAAGGCGCTATTTTAAAAGGTGTAGGAACCGATTATGATTGGAAATATTTTAATGAGTTTTTAATTGAAGGTAGGTTGCCAACTTTCGATAAAAAATGGAGTGAAGAGGTTTTAATATCGCAATATTTAGCTAACCGATTAGATTTTAAAATTAATGATACCTTTCAAATGGTATTTTTAAAAGAAGACACAGAAAAACTGCCTAATATTATAACTTTTAATATTGTTGGTATTTATAATTCTGGTTTTCAAGATTTAGATAAACAATTTTTAATTGGAAATATTCGTCATATTCAAAGGATTAATAAATGGAAAGAAGATCAAATAGGTAACTTTGAAGTGTTTATTGACGATTTTGATGACTTACAAACAAAAGGTATTGAAATTTATAAAAACACACCATCTACTTTTAATACGCATACAGTAAGTGATAAATATGCCTCAATTTTCGAGTGGATAAAAATATTTGACAAAAATATTTACGGCATTATTGGTATTATGATTTTGGTTGCTGGCATAAATATGATAACAGCATTACTTGTTTTAATACTTGAGCGTACACAAATGATAGGCATATTAAAGGCCTTAGGAAGTAATAATTGGAGTATTAGAAAACTGTTTTTATATAATGCTTCGTATTTAATTTTCTTAGGATTATTATGGGGGAATATTTTAGGTTTAGGTATACTGTTTGCTCAAAAATATTTTAAGTTATTTCCGCTAGATCCTAGTGTGTATTATGTTACTGAAGCTCCTGTTTATATAAGTTTTGGTTATGTTTTAGCTTTAAACTTAGGAACGCTTATTTTGTGTTTAATTATGCTTTTAGTGCCTTCGTATATTATAACCAAAATATCTCCTGTGAAGGCTATTAGATTTGATTGATAGCTAGTGTTTTTAGTAAATTTTTTAAGGAACAGGATCATAACCAGAACCACCCCAGGGATGACAGCTAAAAATACGTTTTATAGCTAACCAGCCTCCTTTAAATAAACCATGCTTTTGTAAAGCTTCTTTGCTATAATGAGAACAAGTTGGTTGAAATCTACAAGTAGCAGGTGTTAATGGCGAGATCAATGTTTGATACACTTTAATTAAAAACAAAAACGGTGCTATGAGTAGTTTCTTTAACATATAGTATTGTCATTCCTGCGCAGGCAGGAATCTGTTTGGTTTTAGTTCAGATTTATAATGGTTTCCTGCCTTCGCAGGAATAACAAAGCAACTAATTAACAGAAAACGTTGTGCCTTCTTTACCATCTTTAAGTTGAATACCTGCTGCAGCTAATTCATCACGAATTTTATCAGACAAAGCAAAATCTTTATTTGCTCTAGCTTCTTGTCGTAATTTAATTAGAATATCAACAGCACCAGAAAGTTTGTCGCTTCCAGAATCTTTTTTAGTCACGTTCTCTAATCCTAAAATATCAAAAACAAAACTGTTTATAGTATCTTTTAGAAGTGCTAAATCTTCAGTAGTTAAGGTTTCACTACCGTCTTTAATTTGATTAATGTATTTAGCGGCTTCAAATAAATGCGCAATTAAAATTGGCGAATTAAAATCGTCGTTCATGGCATCATAACATGTCTGTTTCCATGCGCTAATATCAATTGAAGATGATTCAGAAGCTTTTAAGCTATCTAGTAAATTAACACCATCCATAAGTCTGTAAAAACCTTTTTCGCTTGCTAGTAAGCCGTCATCAGTTAAATCTAGGACACTTCGGTAAGACGATTGCGCTATAAAAAAACGAATCACACTTGGTGCATATGCTTTACTGAAAAAATTATTGTTTCCAGAAAGTAATTCATCTGGATTTACTGTGTTTCCTGTCGATTTAGACATGCGTTGCCCATTTAATTCTAGCATATTAGCATGCATCCAGTAATTTACAGGGCTTTTTCCTTTGGCAGCTTCGTTTTGAGCTATTTCACATTCGTGATGCGGGAATTTTAAATCCATACCACCACCATGAATATCAAACTGTTCTCCAAGATACTTCGTACTCATGGCTGTACATTCTAAATGCCAACCTGGAAATCCGTCACTCCAAGGCGATGGCCAACGCATAATGTGTTGTGGTTCGGCTTTTTTCCAAAGAGCAAAATCTTGCGGATTCTTTTTATCGCTTTGTCCGTCTAATTCACGGGTGTTATGTATTAAATCTTCAAGCTTACGTTTACTAAGTATACCGTAATCTTTGGTTTCGTTAAATTTGTGTACATCAAAATAAACAGAACCGTTTACTTCGTAACCAAACCCATTTTTTATAATGGTTTCTATAAGTTCAATTTGTTCTATAATATGACCTGTTGCAGTAGGTTCTATACTTGGCGGAAGAAAATTAAACGTGTTTAAAATGTTATGAAAATCGACAGTATAGCGTTGTACGACTTCCATAGGTTCTATTTGTTCTAAACGTGCTTTTTTTGTTATTTTATCTTCACCTGCATCAGCATCATTTTCTAAATGACCTGCATCTGTTATATTTCTAACATAGCGTACTTTATAACCCAAATGTTTTAAATAGCGAAAAATCATATCAAAAGACATGAAGGTTCTAACATTTCCCAAATGGACATTACTATAAACTGTAGGTCCACAAACATACATGCCTATATAACCTTCGGTAATAGGTTTAAACGTTTCTTTTGTTCCTGTAAGTGAATTGTATAATTTTATTGGATTATGTTGATATAACTGCATGTGTAATTTCTTGAGCCGTTTATTGTTATGCTATTATAAAAAAGATTAGATTAAAACTTAGTGTCTAATTTAATGTAATCTAAAAATTCTCTGCGTGTTGTTTCTTCTTTAAATTTTCCGCCAAATTCTGAAGTAACGGTACTACTTTCAATATCTCTAATACCTCTAGAGTTTACGCATAAATGTTTAGCATCAATAACACAAGCAACATCTTGTGTATTTAAAACCTCTTGTAATTCTTTTACAATTTGTATGGTTAGACGTTCTTGAACTTGCGGACGTTTTGCAAAATAATCAACCACACGATTCATTTTTGATAAACCAACTACAGTACCATTTGAAATGTATGCTACATGTGCTCTTCCTACAATAGGAAGTAAATGGTGTTCGCAAGTTGAGTAAACAGTAATGTTTTTTTCAACTAGCATTTCGCCATATTTATATTTATTATCAAACGTTGAAGCCTTTGGTTTTTTCTTAGGATCTAAGCCTGCAAAAATCTCGTTAACAAACATTTTTGCAACACGATTTGGCGTGCCATTTAAACTATCGTCAGTTAAATCAAGCCCTAATGTTTCCATTATATGGCGAACATCGTCTTTAATGATATCTATTTTTTCTTCGCTAGAAAGCTTAAAAGCATCCGTTCGAAGCGGTGTATTTGATGAAGTTCCAATATGGTCTTCTCCTAAAGAGTCATATTCTTCTATGTTATTGTCAATTTTCATCTATTAAAAAAATCTTGTTTTTTAGTCTGCAAAGATAAGTAATTCCGTTTTCTTATGATTTATCTTAACAAACAATTAATTGTAACAGGTTTGTCTGAGTTTTACTCTATAAATTACATTTAAATAAAAAAAGCTTGAACTATTTAAGTTCAAGCTTTTTAAAATATTTGCTAATATTATTTTTAAATATTGAAACTTAATGATAGTGTTATGTTTGAGTTTACACTATCTATGTTTGCTGTATCGGTAAGTCCAACATTATATAAAGGAGTTTCGAAAGAACGTTCAGATTGATCGAAAGTAATATCTAGTTTGGTATTGCCAAAATTGTAGCCAAGACCTAAAGAAAAACCTGTTAAGTCGCCAACTGTAACACCATCTGCATAAGGGCTTTCTTCAAAACGATAACCGCCTCTAAAACTAATTTGTTTCACTTTATATTCGCCTCCTAATCTATAAGTAGAGGCCGATGTTAATACATTAGGAATATCTCTGTTTAAATCTGCATAATCGTTTTCAGGTTTAAATTTTGTAGCTCCATAATCCTTTTTAGAATAATCGAAACTAATTAACCCTTGTTTTGCAAAAATATAAGCTAAACTTCCTGTTATTTTACCAGGTGTTTGTAGTTTGTATTGAGGGTAAACGTTAACAATGTCTGCAATAAAACCAATATCTGAATTTGCTTCATTAGAATTTATATATTGTGTAGTTTCTTCTTCAATGGTATACCAAGTAGGAGAATCATAAGTTATACCAACTCTAAACTCTGGACTCAGTTTTAAAATACCACCTAATTGAAAAGAAAATCCGTTTCCTATAGTTGATAAATTATTGTCAAAATCAATTAGGTTTAAAGACGAACTATTATTAAGTTCTCTTTCATTTGTTTCTCTTAATGAATTTGAGCGTTGGTAGTCTATGAAATGGGAATTTAAGTTTATTCCTAAGTATAAATTGTCTTCATATTGGGCAGCCATGTTAAATGATACCTTTCCGTTATATCCAGTTGAGCTATAGAAATAGTCATGAGTAAAATCTCCATCAGTTAAACTTGAAAAATAGCTAGTATTGTTATCGTCATCTACATCTGGGTTAAGTATGTATGCTTGATACCCTAGAAATGCTTGTTGATGTTGAAAACCAAAAGAGTTTCCAATATCTTGATAAGCTTCTTCAATGTATTCATCACCAATTAAAGAAATATCTCCTAGTCTTACACCGTCAGCATAATTTAAAAAGTATAAATCGATGGATTGATTATTTGTATTTGTACCATATGACCTCCAATTATTATCATGGTTATTCGTTTGTTCATAAGCAACAGCTAAAGTAAATTTTCGCCAAGGTGAATTGCTATTACTTTTAAATACAAAAGCAGCGCCTCCTTGATTTAAATTAAAATTAGAATCGTTTGTTGCTTCTAGATTACCAAAATAATTGGTGTCGTTATTTGAATCGGCTATATCAATTGAAAAAGAGGCGTGACTTTGACTAAATACCGCAGAACCAGCAGGGTTTAAACTAACGGCACTCATGTCTCCTCCTAAGGCTCCAAAAGCACCACTTAAGGCTCTAAAACGAGCAGATCCTTGAATTTCATCTTGTGAATATCGTAGTGCATCACTAATATCTTGTGCGTATATTGTGGACATAGAAAGCAAGCCTATGAACAGTAAATTTAACTTTTTCATGTGTATGTTTTTTTGTTTTTTTTAATAAGTCTTAGCGACGTCTTCCACTACTAGATGAGCTAGAACTTCTTGAGCTTCCGCTAGAACTTCTGCTGCTACTGCTTGAAGATCTTGATGCTGAACTAGAACTTGAAGAACTGCTTCTGCTTGGTGTGTAACTAGAACTTCTTGAAGAACTGCTACTTCTACTTGGTGTATAGCGAGAATTACTTCTAGATGGTGTGTACCTTGTATTAGAACTTCTTCTTGCAGTAGAAGATGTTGATCTTGAAGTAGAATTAGAAGAAGGTGTTCTTACAGAAGTACTTCTTCGCATCGTTGAATTACCAGATTGAGTTCTTGGACTGTAATTTCTTGTAACTGCACCAGTACTTCTTCTAATTGTATTACCGTTTATTGTAGAACGTGTATTGTTTCTGTTAGCAATACTAGATGAACTACTTCTTCTTGATGTATTATATTTTGAAGTTGCTGTTCTAGTTCTAGTATTAGCAACACCACTTCTTCTTGAAGTAGAGTATGCGTTATTTCTTGAGTTACTAGCATAGTAGCTACCTCTTCTGCTGGCACTATATGAGGTGTTTCTTGATCTGTAAGATCGGTTATTGCCATAGTATCTGTAATTATTGTATCCGTAATACCCATAATTTCTGTATGGATTACCATAACCATATCTATAAGGGTTGTATGCCCAACCATTATAAAAACCACCATATCCATAATAAGGAAGACATGAGTTTATGCCGTAATATCCTCCCCAGTTATTCCATCGGTTCCAGCCCCAATTGTTCCAGCCGTAGCCATATCCACCGTTCCAACCCCAGTTATTCCATCCATTATACCCCCAATTGTTCCAACCGTTGTCTATATAGTTTATAGTAACACTATTGCTGTTTTGTCCCCAACCTGCATACCCTTGGTAATCATTTGTGTTAACTAAAGAGTCGTTGTCAATATAATTGTTGCCTTCATAGCTATCAATATCTGTAAATATTTCACTGTTAGAAATCATATAATCAGCTTCCTGAGATTTATTTCTAAAATAATCTTTATAGTAACTATTATTGTTTTCATTAGGCACTTCAACTACTGCAGTTTCTTGTTGTATTACTTTAACAGTATTGTCTCCATAAATACCATCGTTATCTACACCAACGTATTGGTATGAACCACATGATGATAAACCAAGTAGCAAAGTAATTGCTGCTAAGAATGGCATTTTTCGTTTTAAGTAGTCTTTAAGTTGCATATCTATAGAATTTAATTGTTGGACATAACAAAAATAGTTAGTTTTGCTGAACTATTTTTATATTTAACATAATCACAATATTTGTGCCAAAACATTTATATGAGCAAAAAACTTACCAGTAGAGCAGAAGATTATTCAAAATGGTATAACGAATTGGTTGTCAAGGCAGACCTAGCAGAGAATTCGGCCGTTAGAGGGTGTATGGTAATTAAGCCATATGGATATGCAATTTGGGAAAAAATGCAGGCAGAATTAGATAGAATGTTTAAAGAAACAGGACATCAAAATGCATATTTTCCATTATTTGTACCTAAAAGTTTATTTGAAGCTGAAGAAAAAAATGCTGAAGGTTTTGCAAAAGAATGTGCTATTGTAACACATTATAGGTTGCAAAACGATCCTGATAAGCCAGGAAAATTACGAGTAGATCCAGAAGCAAAACTAGAGGAGGAGTTAATAGTTCGTCCAACCAGTGAAGCTATTATATGGAATACGTTTAGAGGTTGGGTGCAATCTTATAGAGATTTACCATTATTAATTAACCAATGGGCTAATGTAGTACGTTGGGAAATGCGTACACGTTTGTTTTTACGTACGGCAGAGTTTTTATGGCAAGAAGGTCATACAGCACATGCAACAAAAGCAGAAGCTTTAACAGAGGCTAAATTAATGAATAATGTATATGCAACCTTTGTTGAAAACTTCATGGCAATACCAGTTGTTCAAGGTGTGAAAACAGAAAGTGAACGTTTTGCAGGCGCCGATGAAACATTTTGTATTGAAGCATTAATGCAAGACGGAAAAGCATTGCAAGCAGGAACATCTCATTTTTTAGGACAAAATTTCGCAAAAGCTTTTGATGTTAAGTTTGCTAATAAAGAAGGGAAACAAGATTATGTTTGGGCAACTTCTTGGGGGGTATCCACTAGATTAATGGGTGCTTTAATTATGACGCATAGTGATGATCAAGGATTGGTATTACCTCCTAATTTAGCACCAAATCAAGTAGTCATTATTCCTATATATAAGAATGAAGAACAACTTAATGCTATTACAGAAGTAGTAAATGGCATTATGAAAGATTTAAGAGCTAAAAATATATCGGTTAAGTTTGATAATAGAGATACGTTTAGACCAGGAGCTAAGTTTGCACAACATGAGTTGCAAGGTGTGCCTTTAAGAATTGCTATAGGCGCAAGAGATTTAGAAAATGGTACGGTTGAGTTAGCGAGAAGAGATACTTTAACTAAAGAAGTAGTAGCATTAGATGCTTTAATAGATAAAGTTGAAGGCTTAATGACAGAAATACAAGATTCATTATTTAAAAAAGCTTTAGATTTTAGAAATACACATATTACAGAAGTGGATACTTTTGAAGAATTTAAGACTGTTTTAGAAACAAAAACAGGATTTATTTCTGCGCATTGGGATGGTACAAATGAAACAGAAGAAGAAATAAAAGGACAAACTAAGGCAACTATAAGATGTATTCCTCTAGAAATGAAGGAGGAAGAAGGTGTTTGTGTGTACTCGGGAAAACCTTCTAAAGGTAGAGTATTGTTTGCAAAAGCGTACTAATTTAAATTTTTTTTAAAAAAATTTAAATTAGTGTTGCGACATTTAAAAATAGTTGTATTTTTGCATCCGCAATGGAGACATTGTTAGTTATTTGAAAAGAAAGTGTTGAAAAAAAATAAATTTTAAGTTGCAGTTTTGTAAATTAAATTTATCTTTGCGCTCTCAAAAACAAATGGCCCGTTCGTCTATCGGCTAGGACGCCAGGTTTTCATCCTGGTAAGAGGGGTTCGATTCCCCTACGGGCTACAATTTTTTAATAAAGAAAGAACAAAAATAAAATGGCAAATCACAAGTCAGCATTAAAAAGAATTAGAAGTAACGAAGCGAAACGTTTAGTTAATAAATACCAACATAAAACAACTCGTAATGCTATTAAAAAATTACGTGAATTAACTGATAAGAAAGAAGCTGAAGCATTATTTACTTCTGTAGTTTCTATGTTAGATAAATTAGCTAAGAAAAATGTTATTCACGCTAACAAAGCTGCAAATCTTAAATCTGGTTTAGCTAAGCATGTAGCTGCTTTATAAGAAACATTAAAGTTTTAAAATATATTTAAAAGCTTCTCAGAAATGAGAAGCTTTTTTTGTATGCCTTCATTTTTGTAATGTTATTTTAAAGAATTATTTAAATGATTAAATTTTAACAAACAAAATTATAGAAAAACACCCGTTTTTGATTTCTAAAAAATTAAATTTGCAATTATTAGAAAGTTAATTAATTATATAATCTTACCCTTTTGGAAAATAACAAAGCAATTAAATTAATCGACAAAATTCTGGCTAACCTGGATGAAACAGGTATTAATACAGAAGCATTAATTGAAGATATAAAAGCATTAAGAGAATTTGCTTTAGAAGCACAAATACCTTTAGTAGTTAAAGTACTTAGATTGACTTACGAGCATATAGAAGCTAATGAGTCGTTTCTTATTCCTATTCTTGATGATGAGCCTATTGAAGAAGAAGGAGTTGTATTAGAGGCCGATTCTAATCCTGTAGAGAGTCTTAAGTATTTAATTTCTCTTATAAAGAATCTTGATAATAAAATGAATATAGCCGATTTAAAAGAATATAGAGACCTTTTAAATAACTATTAATTTATAAGTAATAATATTAGTATTTGAAAACGATCACTTTTAAAGTGATCGTTTTTTGTTTTTATAAAAGTTGATGTTTTTATTACTTACTATTTTAAATTAAAGAAACCATGAATGCGTTAGCGATTGTAGTGGTTAGCTTTTGGCGAGCGGAAGCATCGAGCCAAAACTATGAACGTAAAGCGCGACCCTTGGGGTAACGCCCAAAATGAAAAAACCTCAACAATAAATTGCTGAGGCTTAATGGTAGTTAGTTTAATGTTTAGTTCAGATTCCTGTCTTACGGGAATACAATTATATTAGAAACTTAGAGTTGGTGTCTAGGTTTCATTTTTGTTATCCGTTCATGGATATTAAAAATTCTTCGTTGTTTCTGGTTTGTTTAAAACGGTCGTTTATAAACTCCATAGCTTCAACAGGGTTCATATCGGCAAGATATTTACGCATAACCCACATACGTTGAATGGTAACTTTATCTAATAAGATATCGTCGCGACGTGTGCTCGAAGATGTTAAATCGATAGCAGGGAAAATTCTACGGTTAGATATTTTTCTATCTAATTGTAGTTCCATATTACCGGTTCCTTTAAATTCTTCAAAAATTACTTCGTCCATTTTAGAACCTGTTTCGGTAAGTGCTGTTGCAATAATGGTTAAAGATCCGCCATTTTCAATATTACGAGCTGCACCAAAGAAACGTTTTGGTTTGTGTAAAGCATTGGCATCTACACCACCACTTAATATTTTACCAGATGCTGGTTGTACTGTATTGTAAGCTCTTGCTAAACGTGTAATAGAATCTAAAAGAATTACCACATCATGACCACATTCTACTAAACGTTTTGCTTTTTCAAGAACAATGTTAGCAATTTTTACGTGCTCGTGTGCTTCTTTATCAAAGGTAGAGGCAATAACTTCGCCACGTACATTACGTTGCATATCTGTAACCTCTTCAGGACGTTCATCAATTAATAAAATCATTTGATAAACCTCTGGATGGTTTGCAGCAATAGCATTTGCTACATCTTTTAATAACATGGTTTTACCTGTTTTAGGCTGCGATACAATCATACCACGTTGCCCTTTACCAATAGGGGCGAATAAATCCATGATTCTTGTAGAAATAGTGGCTTGTTTTTCGGCAAGGTTGAATTTTTCTTGCGGAAATAAAGGTGTTAAATGTTCGAAAGCCACACGGTCTCTTACCACATTAGGATTTTGTCCATTTATTCTACTCACTTTTATTAAAGGGAAATATTTTTCACCTTCTTTTGGAGGTCTTACATGTCCTAAAACAGTATCTCCAGTTTTTAATCCGAATAAACGAATTTGCGATTGCGATACATAAATATCATCTGGTGATGATAAATAGTTATAATCAGATGAGCGTAAAAATCCGTAACCATCTTGCATAATATCTAAAACCCCTTCACTTTCAATAATGGCATCAAATTCAAAGTCTGGTTCACGGTAGCGATTTCTGCTATCTTTATTGCCATTATTACTATGTACGTTGCCGTTTTTTTGATTTTTATTTTGGTGATTAGGCTCTCTTTTTTGTTGAGGCCTTGGTCTAGGATTTGGTTTATTCTCGTTCTTCCTATCGTTTTGAGGTCTAGGATTTGGTTTGTTCTCTACTTTTTTATCGTCTCTTTTGTTAGGAACGTGTGCTTTTGGTTTTTCAGCAGTTTCAACTGTTTTAGTGTCTTCTACTTTATTGTCAACAGCTTTTACTTCTTCTAAAGGAAGTTCTGGAGCTTTTTCAACAGGTTTATTTGCTGGTGTATTTTTTACTAGCTTCTGTTTTTGAACACGTTGTCTAGGTTTTCTAGCTACGGGCTTCGTTTTTTCATCTGTAGTGTCAGTAGGTTTTTTAGGTTCAACAACTGCTGTCACTGCTTTTGGGTCGGCAGCTTGTGTATCTAGTATTTGGTAAACTAAATCTAATTTTTTTAGGGAACGGTATTTTGGGACGTTCAGTTTACTTGCAATCTCCTGAAGTTCAGTGAGTTTCTTTTCTTTTAATTGTGAAATTTCAAACATTGATGTTTATATGTAGTATTTATTTGAATATAAATTTGAGTTATTCTGAAAAAAAATGATTTTAATCTGAAGAATTAATAACCTGTTAATGCGGTTATTGAGGATTTATAATGCAATTATACAACTTTATTTTAATTTTTAGTATTAATTTTAAAAAAGAAACTACTATTTTTGCCATCTAGTTTTAAAGAATAACATGTTACAACGTATTCAAACCATATATCTTTTATTAGCTGCAGGAGTTTCTGCGGGACTAATTTTTGTGTTTGATTTATGGTCTACAACAGACCAAGTTAAAGTATTTGCTATGGATGTTAATTATGTGTTTGTTGCTTTTTTAGCATCGGCATTATTAGCAATCATTACTATATTTAAATACAAAAACAGGAAGTCTCAATTTATGTTGGGGCGTCTTAACATCATATTAAACTTTTTTTTACTAGGATTTTTTGTATATCAATCTCTAAATATATCTGGAGAGACGGCGGTTTCTGAGAAAGGTATTGGGATGTTTCTTCCTATTATTTCTATCGTGTTTTTGGTTTTAGCCAATAAAGCCATTAAGAAGGATGAAGATCTTGTAAAATCTGTAGATCGATTACGATAAACCTAACATCTTAGTAGTATTAGTGCGAAAAAAACCCAAAGTGAAAACTTTGGGTTTTTTTATTTGATATCGGCCTCCCTTAATCCCTCCAAAGGAGGGAAACACTCTTGCTTCTATAAACGCATAATTATTTTAGCAGTATTATAGGTTAGAGTAAGTAAGTCCTTCCCGTTTGGGAAGAATTTAGGATGGGCTTCTTTTATTTTATTTCAACAAGTTCTAAATCGAATATTAATTCATGTCCAGCTAAAGGGTGATTAGCATCAACAATAATGTGATCTTCTTTAACTTCAGCCACACGAAATTGTGTTTCTCTACCTTGTTCATCTTTAGATGCTAGACCCATACCTACTTCAGGAGCCATATCTTGCGGAAGTTGTTCTTTCTTTACTTCGTAAAACAACTCTTGTCGTACATCGCCATAAGCTTCTTCAACAGGAATATTGATAGTTTTCTTTTCGTTTACTTTCATATCAATAATACCTTTTTCAAAACCAGGAATAAGCGCACCTTGACCTAATGTAATTTCTAAAGGCTCTCTTTCTAACGAGCTGTCAAAAACCTGTCCATTGCTTAATTTTCCTGTGTAATGTACTTTTACCGTATCATTTTCTTTTACTTGACTCATAAATAATATGTTTACTGTTTTTAAATCGCTGCAAATCTACGGTTAATCTATAGAAGTCTTGGTGCTTTTTTAGGGTTTTTAGCGTTACCTTTTATCCTGAATTTAGTTCAGGAACAGGTCGGGCTTTTCGCAGTCGCTTCCCGATGAAAAATCGGGAGAGCTTCAACAAATGCTGCAATCCCTAACGCGGGCAAGTGTGCTAAAATTAGTAACTAAGGTAAGTTTTAAGTGAATTTTAGTGATAAACAGTGTTTTGTCATGTCGACAGAGCGAAGTAAGAGCGACAAGACATCTCATAAGGATGGGATTCCTCCTCGTATCTCGTTCGGAATGACATCGTTCTTGTATTAAAATTGTTTAAAATATGATTGTTAATTAATATATGTTATAAAGTAATTAGGAAGGGCTACTCTTAGGATGCCTCACCGGAAATTCAATAACCTCCAAATTGTCAATTTTTTTACCATCAATAGTAAAGCGTAACATGGTTCTGGTTTTATGAAACCCATGTTTACCAACCGCACCCGGATTCATGTGCAACACATGTAATTTCTTATCGGGCATGACTTTTAAAATATGCGAATGCCCACAAATAAAAAGTCTTGGTGGGTTTTGTTTCAACGCCTCAATAACTCTAACGTTGTATTTTGGTGGATAGCCACCAATGTGCGTTATCCAAACATCAACATCTTCACACATAAACCTATTGTGTTCAGGGAATTCTAACCTGACCGTTGCATCATCAATATTACCATAAACACCGCGTAAAGGTTTTAGCTTTTTTATGGCATCGGTTACTTTTAAATCGCCAATATCTCCAGCATGCCATACTTCATCAGCTTGTTTTACATATTTTAAAATATCATTATCAATATAGCTATGTGTGTCTGAGAGCAGTAATATTTTTTTCATGAATGGTAACCAAAATGTATGTTGGTAAAGTTATATATAATTGTTTTAAAAGTTACAAACGGATGATTAAGATTTTTATGTTGACTTTGTCGGAATTTTTAGCTAAATTCGTTTAGCTTATGATGTGAAATTTTAAAATGATTTTATATCAATGTCGTTTTAACCAATGTAAATCAAGAAAACGAAAAACACAATATGGCATTAAAAGATAAAACTGTGGAAAAATTACAAGGAGAATTAAAAGGACTAAAAATGATTAATGGAGCATTGATAGGTGTTTTGATTTTTTTATTTATTGTATGCATATACGGAATAGTAACAAAAGAAGATAATAGTACTTTTAGAGCCTTAATAGTAGTACCTTTAGCTTTAAGTGCAATTATTCCATTAAATTATGGCAATATGAAAAAGATAAAAAAAGAATTAGAATTGAGAAAGTAACTATGCTTTTAATCAGGATTTAATGAATCATTTATTTCGAATAAAAAAGAAGTTGAACACAAAATAACACCTGATAGGGCATAAGTTGTAAAAACATTTTGAGTTTTATTTTTTTGGCTAAAAATACTGGTTACAGTAAAACACCTCTTAAAAATTAAAGTTTTGAATAAATTTAGTAACTTTGATATTATGGATTTAAGTTTACAAAATAAAAAGATTGAATTAATACAATGGCTTTCTACTTTAAATGACCAATCATTAATTGATAAGTTAATGAAATTAAAAGAAACAGAAAAAGTTGATTGGTGGCATGAAATTTCTATAGCCGAAAAGAAATCAATAGAAAAAGGTATAGAAGATGCTGATAAAGGTAAACTAACTTCTCACTCTAACGTTAAGAAAGTTTATGAAAAGTGGTTATAAAGTCTTGTGGACTGACCACGCAATGTCTGAATTAAAAGAAACAATTGAATATTTAGAAGAAAATTGGACAGAAAGAGAATTAAGAAGGTTTTCTGAAAAATTAGATCACACTATAGAATTAATATCAAAAGCACCAGATATTTTTCCTTCTTCATTTGAAAAAACAGAAATACGAAAAGCAGTTGTAGAAAAACATAATAATCTTTACTATAGAGTCATTGAAGATTCTGTTGAGATTATTTCGCTGTTTTCAAACCGAAAAAATCCTGATAATAAAAAAATATAATATGATGCATTTGTAGTGGTGTTTTTTATTTTCTTTAAATAAAAAAAACTTTAAAAGCTAGTTTGTAATTTATTATGGATTCTTGCCTGCACAGGAATAACGGGGTAAAAGGTTGAGACTAAAATTATGCTAGTGGTTGCGTTAGAGATTATTCATTGGTTACTATTCTTAAATTAATGAAATCATGAATGCGTTGCATTTGCAGAGGTTAGCTTTTGGCGAGCGGACGCTTCGAGCCAAAACTATGAACGTAAAGCCCGACCTTTATTCTGAACTAAATTCAGGATAAAGGTAACGCCCAAAACACATTTTTAATATATAATTAAGATGTGAGGTTTTATAGGAAGCACAAAACTATCTATTTTTGTGCTTCAACAAAATTAGTAGAGTTTTTACGATTATTAACGGTGTTATTTTTGTCATAAATAAATAATGCTATAAACGCAGTAATTAAAAACACACTGGTCCACACATTACCAAAATTTAAACCTATTGGTTTAGAAATATAGTTTCCAATAGTGGCGCCTATAGGGTGAATAATTACAATAGCAGCCCAATAGAAAATAATTGAAGATATTATTTTGGCTCTTAAAAGTACTACTGAAATAATTAAAAGGATGATAAGTAATATGGAGCCGCCAGCTGCTCCTAAAGGCGTATCATTCGTTAAAAAATCGCCAGATGTTGTTCCAAACGTACTCGACGTAATAATAGCTAGCCAATACAAAAAAGATTGAAGGTTAAAGTTTTTCTTCTTTACTGTTTTCATCAGTAGAATTAAGATTAATAATGTTGCGACTACTAATAACGATCCGTAAATGGTTCCGAGGTTTAAATCGATACATATTAAATCTGCTATATTGGTACCGCCTATATTACCAAGAATAATTAATATCCAATACAGTAGGTCGCTTTTGTTTTTAGAAAAAATAGAATAGCTAATGGCTATTAAAAATGTGCTGAATAAAATTATTGAGCCCGTTTGATAACCAAGGCCTAAATCTCTTGATATGTAGTTACCAACAATTTCGCCAGTTGTAGTGGCTATTATCATTAGAAACCAGTAAAGTACTGTTGTTTTTGGGATGTTAATCATGGTGGTTTGTGTTTTGTTTTTGCATTAAATGATTTCGATATCTGTAATCATTGGTTTGGTAATAATCAATAATATCGGTTAGGTTTTTGGTGTTTTCTTCTTCAGGTATTAAGGTGTTCGTGCTTTTTTCGTACTTATAGAAATACGCTTTCTTTTGATCGCCTAAAATGCTTAGTTCTGTTCCTTTTAATAATCCAAGTTTTCTGTAATTTCCAATAAAAACACGTTGTTGGTTAGTGTCAATCATATTAATGTCTTTACCATAAAAATTAGATGTATACTCCCAACCTAAATAGCCAAATAGCGTAGGGAAAAAATCAATCTGAGAGGCTTGCTTTTCGATTTTCGTTTTTGGGCTATTTGGTAGGTTATAGATAATAGCAGGGATATGATATTTTCCAACATTTAATTCCCGTCTCCCAGCTGAACTAGCACAATGATCTGCCATAATTGCAATGATTGTGTTATTAAACCAAGGTTTGTTTTTTATTGCTTTAAGAAATTTACCAATAGCGAAATCGGTATATTTTACTGCGCCATCTCTACCAGTTCCTGAAGGAATGTCTATAGCGTTCTCTGGGTAGGTATAAGGTCTGTGATTAGAGGTTGACATGATAAAATTAAAGAAGGGTTTGTTTGATTTGAAATTTTTATCAGCTTCTTTAATCACTTGATTGTAAATGTCTTCATCACAAACACCCCAAGCATTTTCAAACGTGACGTCTTCATCTTTTATATTTGTACGTTTTGCAGTGAACGAATCTCCTAAAAGATATCCACGACCTCTATCGACAATATCAAAACCATTGCCGCCAAAAAAGCTATTCATATTGTCAAAATAACCATCACCACCGTAAAAAAATGTTCTAGTATATCTTTTTTCTTTGAAGATGTCTCCTATATTGTATAAGCCACTATTATTTTTACGTTTTACAATGCTTCTTCCTGGTGAAGGCGGTACCGATAATGTAATTGCTTCCATTCCGCGAACAGTTCTTGTGCCAGTTGCATAAAGGTTTTCAAAAGAAATACTTTGATTAATTAAAGTGTCTAATGTTGGTGT
Source organism: Thalassobellus citreus (assembly GCF_044385915.1). Classification (NCBI taxonomy): domain Bacteria; kingdom Pseudomonadati; phylum Bacteroidota; class Flavobacteriia; order Flavobacteriales; family Flavobacteriaceae; genus Thalassobellus; species Thalassobellus citreus. The sequence goes on from NZ_JBISCC010000117.1 coordinate 122,491, forward strand.
TATACTTTTATCGTTTCCGAAGTGGGTTAAAAAATCGGCACTAAAACTTTCTAAGCATATAAAAATCACATTAGGTTTAATTTCTGGGTTATAGCTTTTTATAGAACGTTCTATGCTATGATTTTCTTTAGATTCAAGAGTGTCATTTTTTGTTGATAATTTCTTTTTTAATCTTTTGAAAGACGCATCTAAATCTTGATTTTTGTAGAAATCAGTATAACTTAATTCATTATTTCTAAAGGCTGCAAAAAAGGAATAAATTCCTGCTTTAGAAATTTCATTTTCATACCTGTTTTTAGACCATTCTGCATCGTTGTTGTTTATGAACAAAACAAAAAATAAAGGAATGAATAGACCGATAAGTAAAAACATGTGTTGTTTTTTTGTTCGTTTTGATGAAAATGTATTTTTAAAAGTATTTAGCTTTTTAAGAATATAATATTGTATAAATACTAAGAAGAAGATACCAAGTAGTAGTAATGGTAATGGGTAAGACTGATTGATGTTCTGAACTACTTCATAGGTATAAATAAGATAATCTACCGCAATAAAGTTGAATCTGTTTTTAAATTCTTCCCAAAATGTGAATTCTGAAAAAAAGGAGAATGTTAAGATTAGTGTGGTTATAAAGTAAAAAGTATATGTGAAAATTTTATCGAAATGATTCCCAATCCACTTATTTGGAAAAATAATTAAATAAAAGAGATAAAGGATATTGAAAAATGCTATAACTCCAATATCAAAGAATAATCCGGTGAAGAGTATTCTTAAAAAACTTAGTACTGAAAAGTTAATAGCTGAAAAGGACCAAAAATAAAAGGCAAGTCTTACAATAAGTGATATTGTTAAAAATAGCAAGGAGAAATTAAGGATGAATGATAAACGATTGTTTTTTAATTTTTTAAGCATGTTTAAAAAAATAAGGGAGGTACGTTAGTATAAAAATGGTTAAGAATGTAAGGGCAGCAAATGTTACTGCCCCAGCAGCAATATCTTTGATAAATCCAATTTTTGGATGCTGATCTTTATGTGTAAAATCTGCTAGTTTTTCTACGGCAGTATTAATGCCTTCTATAGCCAAAACTAAGCCCATAGCAAGTGTTTGGTTAATCCAATCTTGTTTTGAAAGATCAACAAAAAAGCCTAGAAAAATGATTAAAGTAAAAATGGTAGACTGCGCAATAACACTATGTTCTGTTTTTATGAGTAGTAGTAAACCTCTAAAGGCATATTTAAAACTATATAGTCGTCCTTTTAAAAAATCTGTCATGTTAAAGAGGTTAAAATTTATAAGTAAAGCCTAATAGGTAATGACCTTTTTGACTGTTTAAGGTTAATTTTAAATGTTTTTTTTGATATTCTGTTGTAAAGAGGTATGAACTACCAATACCTATAACTGCACCTGCTAAAACATCTAAGACATCGTGTTTATCTGCATCAATTCTACTGAATGCTGTTAATCCAGCTAAAGCATAGGCAGGGATACTGTATTTAAAACCGTAGCGTTTGTGAATAAATGCGGCACTTTGAAAAGTTGTTGAGGTGTGTCCAGAAGGGAAAGAGTTATTGTTACTCATATCTGGACGCGATTTATTGACACTTAGTTTTAATCCATAGGTAACAGCTTCAGCTACTAAAAGGCCTTTTGTAAATTGCCAAGAGCCTTTTGTATCATCCACTATTAAGGTAGTTGCTATAGTGGCAGCGGGAAGCACAAATAATAAAACATCGCCTGTTGTTTCTATAGTTTTGTTTTGCGCAGATATTAGGTTTGTACTTATTAAAAATAGGAACGTAATAAGAACGGATAATTGTAAATAACGTGTTTTGTTCATTGAGAATTTTAGAATTGATTTCTCAAAGAACGTGCGATTTAAAAAGAATATTTATTAGAAGAAGTGCGGACTGACTTTATTAGACGTATTTAGATTGTTTTAGATATCTTTTTTTTGAATTCTGTAGGGGTTAATCCTTTGATTTTCTTAAAAGTAGAATTAAATGATGATTTAGAGTTGAAACCAACTTCTGTAGCAATGCCAAAGAGTGTTAAATGGTCATTTTGGTCGTTTTCTAATCGATTTACGAATGCTTCAACGCGATAATTATTGATAAAATCTTGAAAATTTGTTTGCATATGTACATTCAATATTTCAGAAATATATTGTCGTGGAATATTCAGTTTTTTAGAAATATCGTGTATCGATAATTTATTGTTTAAGTATAATTTATCGTTTTCCATTAAGCTAATTAAAGCCGTTTTGTATGTTTTAATTAATGTAGGATTTAGGTTTGATTTTTTGTATTTATTGGTTTCTCTTTTAGGTAAAAGATTAGAATTTTTACTTAGAAGTTTAAAAGCTATAAAATAAAACAAAACGGCAGTAATTAATAAAAGATAGCTATTGAAATTTTGATCGTTAAACAATGGTGTTTCAGAAAGCCTAAACATTCTAACAATATCATTCAGTGAAGATAATGCGAATAATAAAGCGATTGGAATAGCAAAATAAAGAATCCAATGTTTATTTTTGGTAGTAACTACTTCGTATACAATAATGCATAAATAGATTAAAAAAGTAAGTTCTGTAGGAATTTCAAAAATTTCTATTAATAAATGATCTTCGCCTTTTAAAAGTTCTATAACTTCAATAATGAAATAGAATATATTAGGAAGGAAGAAAAAATAATCGGTTAGTGCGAATTTTTCTTTTTCATTTTTGTAATAGCGAAAAAACAGAAAAAAAAACGTTACAAAAAGGGAACTGTCAAACAGGAACCAATCTGCGTTTGGTACAAAAATGTTGTTTTTATCATCTCCTATAATGTAAAATAACACCGAAAGGAAGCTGCCAAATAGTAACCAAAATGTGGTCTTTTTGTATTCCTTACGATTAATAAACAATGCCGAAAGGACAAAAAGACCTTGTAATAAAACGATTATTTGGATTGTTCTAAGCATGGATTTATTTAAAAAGTAGACAAGATATAAAAAATGTGATTGTTATATTATATAACTGTTAAGTAAAACACATTTTTAATATATAATTAAGATGTGAGGTTTTATAGGAAGCACAAAACTATCTATCTTTGTGTTTCAACAAAATTAGTAGAGCTTTTGCGATATTTTATAGAACTTTCTTATAATGGTAGTGCTTATCATGGTTGGCAAAATCAACCCGATGCTATTTCGGTACAAGAGGTTTTAGAAAAAGCTTTGTCTATGTTGTTAAAACAGCCTATTGCTATTATGGGCGCAGGTAGAACTGATACTGGTGTGCATGCGAAACAAATGTTTGCACATTTTGATTATGATGGCAATTTTGATGCTACCAATTTAGTTTTTAAATTGAATTCTTTTTTACCTAAAGATATTGCTATTCAGGATGTATTTAAAGTAAAAGATGATGCGCATACGCGTTTTGATGCTGTAAGTAGAACGTATTTATACCGCGTAACTTTAAAAAAAGATGTGTTCTCGGTTAATGATGCGCTTTACGTAAAGCAGGCTTTAGATATAGATAAAATGAAAGCTGCTACAGAGATTCTATTTGAGTATAAAGATTTTCAATGCTTTTCGAAAAGTAATACCGATGTTAAAACATATTTTTGTGATATTATGAAAGCGGAGTGGGTTGTGGTTAATGGCGAACTTCAGTTTACCATTAAAGCTAACCGATTTTTACGTAATATGGTGCGAGCTATTGTTGGTACAATGATTAATGTTGGTTTAGGTAAAATAGAAGTGCATGATTTGCACACCATTATACAGTCTAAAAACAGGAGTGAAGCTGGGTTTTCGGTGCCTGCACATGCTTTATATTTAACTGAAGTTGAATACCCAAAGGATATAAAATATAATGACTAAAGAAAAGGAAAGCATATTTGACGTTAAGCTATTTAAGCGTCTTTTTGAATATATTAAACCTTATAAAGGTGTGTTTTTCGTACTTCTTATTTTGGTGGTTTTATTGGCTGTTTTTAGTTCGGCAACGCCTTACATTACAAAGTATGTTATTGATGAAAGTATAGAAACTAAAATATCTAAAGATTTTTTCTTCTATATTATGTTAATGTTTGTGGTTTTAATTCTGCAAACGGTATTTCAGTTGTTGTTTATTTATTATGCGGCTTGGTTGGGACAAAATTTGGTAATGGATGTGCGGGTAAAACTGTTCGACCATTTGCTTAAATTTAAAATGAAGTATTACGATAATTCTTCGGTAGGTGTTTTAATTACTAGAGCCGTAACCGATATGGAACGTATTGCCGATATTTTTGGACAAGGTTTGTTCATGATTGTTCGAGATTTACTTACCATGGTAGTAGTGTTTGGAGTGATGATTTGTATTAATTGGAGCTTAAGCTTGATTGTATTGGTTATGCTTCCGTTGTTATTATATGCCACACGGATTTTTCAGAAGTATATGAAACGTGCTTTTGAAGAAGTGCGAAATGAAGTTTCTAATTTAAATTCTTTTGTGCAAGAGCGTATTACGGGTATGAAAATATTACAACTGTTTACGCGTGAAGAAACGGAGTATAAAATTTTTAAATCTATTAATGAACGCCATAAAAAAGGCTGGATAAAAACGGTTTGGTATAACTCAATTTTCTTTCCTTTAGCCGATTTGGTGTCATCAATTAGTATAGGTTTAGTGGCTTGGTATGGCGGATTAAATGTGGTTTTAGAGGGAACGATTTCTCAAGGCGATTTAATTGCGTTTATTATGTTTATACCTATGTTGTTTAGACCATTAAGGCAAATAGCCGATAAGTTTAATACGCTTCAAATGGGTATGGTTGCTGCTAATAGAGTGTTTAAAGTGATAGATACCACATCGCAAATTGATGATAATGGCACTTATGTTGCTGAACATTTTAAGGGCGATTTAAAATTTGATACCGTTCGTTTTAGTTATGTGGAAGATGAAGAGGTTTTAAAAGGTATTTCGTTTGATGTTAAGTCAGGAGATACGGTTGCTATTGTTGGTGCTACTGGAGCGGGAAAATCGACCATTATTAATTTATTGAATCGTTTTTATGAAATTAAAGATGGTGTCATTTCGGTTGATGGTATTAATATTAAAGAGGTAACATTAGCGTCTTTACGTACTCAAATTGCAGTGGTTTTACAAGATGTGTTTTTGTTTGCTGATACGATTCTGAATAATATTACGCTTAATAACCCAGATATAACCGAGGAAACAGTTAAACAAGCTGCCAAGGATATTGGTATTCATGATTTTATTATGAGTTTGCCTGATGGCTATCATTATAATGTAAAGGAACGTGGTGTGATGCTATCTTCTGGTCAGCGACAATTAATTTCGTTTTTACGTGCGTATGTTACAAATCCGAGTATTTTGGTGTTAGATGAAGCGACGTCTTCGGTAGATTCGTATTCGGAACAATTGATTCAAAATGCAACCGATAAAATAACCAATGGCAGAACGTCTATTGTGATTGCACATCGACTAGCAACCATTAAAAAAGCCGATAAAATTATAGTAATGGATGCTGGCGAGATTGTAGAACAAGGTACTCACAACGAATTACTTAAAAAGAAAGATGGTTATTATAAAAACTTGTACGAAGTACAGTTTTTACAGGAGGAAGGTGTTTAAGTCAAATCCTTTTTAATCATTGTATTAAGTTCGTTTGTGTCTTCAAAAACAACAAATTCACCATCTTTAAAATAAGAAATATGTCCTGTTTCTTCACTAACAACTAACGCTAAAGCATCAGTTTTTTCTGTAACACCAATAGCAGCTCTATGGCGTAAACCAAAACGTTGTGGAATGTTTTTTTCATTATTTACAGGAAGAATAACGCGTGTTGCTTTTACAACATTATCATTAATTATAATCGCTCCATCGTGTAACGGACTGTTCTTAAAAAAGATGCTTTCTATAATGGGTTGGGTGACTTTAATGTTCATTTCATCACCAGATTCCGATAGAAAATCTAAATTATTATTGCGCTCAAAAACAATTAAAGCGCCTGTTTTAGACATCGACATTTTATTGCAAGCAGAAATAACAGCATCGACATCGGTGCCGTCGCTAGTTTCTGTTTTTAAAAAGTTGAATTGCTTTAAAAATTTACGTCGCCTATTAAAGTTGGTAGAACCTACCATTAATAAGAATTTACGAATCTCTGGTTGAAAGACGACTATTAAGGCAATAATTCCCACTTTCATAAAACCACCAAAAATACCTGTGAGGAGTTCCATGTTTAGAAACTCTGTAAGTTTCCAAACCAGATAAATAATAATAATACCTATAAAAATATTGATGGCTACGGTACCTTTTACTAGTTTGTAGATGTAGTAGAGTAGAAGTGCTACTAGAAAAACATCTACGTAATCTATAAAATCAAATTTTAGAAGGTCATTAAAAATTTCCAATGGTAATGGGTTTTTGTAAATTTAGTGAAAAAGGGTTAATAATTTGAAATGAATTCGTTGTTTGATATAGTAACGTTTTTTATATTTAATTCGGAAAGAGTAGATTTAATTGAAATGTATTCTTGAAAAAGTAAACTTTTATTTAGTTCTAGAATTATTTCTACTTCCTCTTCGATATTTTTTACTGCATTAAAGATGTTTTCGTTTAAGTTTAAAATGTTAGACTGTATAAGCTCAGAATTATTTGTAATTGGGATCAAGGTGATTACATTTGATGAATGAATTTCTAGATTTAGTTTTTTATCAAAGTTTAACTGAGAAATTTTAGAAGTGTTTTTCGAAGAAGATTCCTCATTGAAAACCACATCCGTAAATTCAATAAACCCTAAATTCTTTTTGCTAGTATCATTACAAGTAAAATAGTTTTTAGAATTTTCATTTTTATGATTGGAGTTATTCTTTTTCTCCTGTATAAATTTAATATGCGGAATGGCTTGTTTCAGAGTTAAGCGTTTATCAACGTTAACCAACCAATTGGTTGTGCTAATAAGATTTTTTCTATTGAGTTCTACACTATCTTTTTGAGTTTCATCATAAAACAAATAAGCAGCAGAAACATCGTTTATTTCTGAAATTTCAGAATGATTTATTTCAGGTAATTGTACCGTTTTTCCTTTTCCGCAGGAAAAAATAAATAGAGTAGTGATTAGTAAAATATAATATTTCATGCCTTCTTAATTCCTTAATGATTCAACTAATTTAATACATTCCATAGCTTCTTTTACATCATGAACTCGTAAAATAGAAGCGTTTTTTTGCAATGCAATGGTGTTTAAAACCGATGTGCCATTTAAAGCATTATTGGCAGTAGTTTCTAGTTTTTTATAAATCATAGATTTTCTTGAAATACCCACCAATAAAGGTTTTTCAATTATATTGAAAAGCTCTAATTTATTGAGTAATTCGTAATTCTGTTCTAATGTTTTTGCAAAACCAAAACCAGGATCAATAATAATATCAACAATACCTAATGCTCTAGCAGCTGCTATTTTTTCAGAAAAATAAAATAGAATATCTTTTACAAGGTTATCATAATTGGTTTGTTGTTGCATATTTTGTGGTGTGCCACGCATGTGCATCATAATATATGGAACATGTAGGTCTGCAATAGTTTGCAACATAGTATCATCAAGGTTTCCAGCAGAAATATCGTTAATCATGCAAGCACCAGCTTCAATACATTGTTTGGCAACTTCGCTTCTAAACGTATCAATAGAAATGAGTGTTTCTGGAAATGCTTTTAAAACTAAATTTACAATAGGAAGTATTCTGCTTAATTCTTCGGTTTCACTAACATGATCGGCATTTGGTTTAGAACTGTATGCGCCTATATCAATAAAAGTAGCACCTGCGTTCAACATGTTTTCAACATGAAGTAGCACTTCTTTTTCGTTTTTATGAGCGCCACCATCAAAAAAAGAATCGGGTGTAATGTTTAAAATACCCATCACTTTTGGTGATGATAAATCAATAAGTTTTCCTTTGCAATTAATAGTCATATACTAAGTTTTAGCAATAAATACACGAATAATTTTGTTTAGATTAATGTATTTAACGCTTTTAAAAATGATGTAAAAATAAATATTTGTGACTTCGTAGCAACATTTAAAAACTAAACTTAAAAGTTTGTAGATGAAACTTTGAACTTTCTAATTATTTATGCGAAATTTACACAAAATTCAATTTATTTATGCAAGATACTTCAAAACAATATGATGCCGTTATAGATACCTGTAAAAATTTATTTGTTAAAAAAATGAGTGATTACGGTAGTGCATGGAGAATACTACGTTTACCATCACTTACCGACCAGATTTTTATAAAAGCACAACGTATTAGAGGTCTGCAACAAAATGATGTTAGAAAGGTTGATGAAGGTGAAGCTAGCGAGTTTATTGGTATTATAAATTATGCTATCATGGCTTTAATTCAGTTAGAAAAAGGCGTTGTAGAACAACCCGATTTATCTACAGAAGAAGCTAAAGAATTGTATGAAAACCAAGTTGCCATTACCAAACAATTAATGGAAGATAAAAACCATGATTATGGTGAGGCTTGGAGAGATATGCGTGTGAGTAGTTTAACCGATTTAATTTTACAAAAATTATTACGCGTTAAGCAAATTGAAGATAATAAAGGAAAAACATTAGTAAGCGAAGGGATTGATGCTAATTATCAAGACATGATTAATTATGCCATTTTTGCGCTTATTCATTTAAACGAAAAGTAATTGTCATTCCTGCGAAGGCAGGAATTTACATTATAAAAATTAAGTTTCAATTAAAAGATTCCTGCCTTCGCAGGAATAACAAAGTTTATGAAACATTCATAACTACATTTTCGATATCCAAGGAAATGATTAAATGCATGTTATATGTTACCGATAAAAAATAATAATTATAAATACATGAAAGCATTAGTAAACATATCAAGAATATTAGTAGGTGCATTATTTATATTCTCCGGATTTATAAAACTGAACGACCCACTGGGTTTTTCGTATAAACTGCAAGAATATTTTAGTCAAGATGTATTAAATATTCCATCTTTAGAACCTTATGCTTTAATGATTTCGGTTTTAGTCGTAGTTTTTGAAGTGGTTTTAGGTGTCTTCTTACTTATTGGCTATAAACCTAAATTTACGGTTTGGAGTTTATTAGGAATGATTGTGTTTTTTACCTTTTTAACCTTTTATGCGGCATATTTCGAGAAGGTAAAAGATTGTGGTTGCTTTGGTGATTTTATAAAATTAAAGCCTTGGGAAACGTTTTGGAAAGATGTGGCTCTTCTAGTGTTAATTCTTGTTCTTTTTGTAGGCGTAAAACATATTAAACCTATATTCGGAAAACTTCCAACAACCGTACTGGCATTACTTAGTTTTGTTATAAGTCTTTGGTTTGGATACCATGTGTTAATGCATTTACCAACTATAGATTTTAGAGCTTATGCTATAGGAAAGAATATTCAAGAAGGCATGAGTATTCCAGAAGATGCAGCAAAACCTGTTGTAGAATATTATTGGAAATTTAAAGTTAACGGTGAAGAAAAAGTAATTACTACAAATGGAACGTATCCTTCTGTGGAAGGCGATTTTGTAAGTGTTGATACGAAGGTTTTAGATGAAGGCTATCAACCATCTATTTACGATTTTACAATAGAAAATGCTGATGGAGAAGATTTAACGGCACAAGTTTTATCTGAAGATAACATTATAGTTGTTGTGTCTTATAGCTTAGAGCATATTGAAAGAGACGGCGCTTTAAAATTGAAAGCATTACAAGATGAAGCTATTAAAAATAATTATAAAATTATAGGTTTAACAGCATCAGGAGAAGATGCTAAGCAACGCATTAATGAAGCTTATAATATCGATTTTGAATGGTATTTATGTGATGAAAAAGCATTAAAAACAGTCGTGCGTGCTAATCCAGGAATATTAGAGATGGATAAAGGTACAATTAAGCAAAAAGTACATTGGAATGATATTGATGCATTAGAGTTGCCTAAAGTTGAGAGAGAGCCAGAATCTTTTGAAGAAAGAGAAAAAGATAATATTTTGTATTTAATTGATGGAAGAATTTCCTCAAAGGAGGAGGTAGATGCTTTAGAGAAGAAAGATACTATCAAGCAGATGGTTTTTACCATCAGAGAAGAGGTTTTAGATTCATTAAATAATGCGCGTAATAGTAATTATGTTGGTTTTATGAACGTCTTATTAAAAAAGGATAGCTTGTCAATAACAGAATCTATCAACAAATAAACTATTTGATAAATTACCTACTAAATAAAATCACTTACGGACTACTCACATTATTTGGAGTGGTAACGGTTATATTTTTACTATTTAATGTGCTTCCCGGAGATCCTGCTCAAATGATGTTGGGGCAAAATGAAGACAGCGAACAATTAGCACTTGTAAAACAGAAATATGGGTTCGATAAACCCATAAGTACACAATATTTATATTATATAAACGATTTGTCTCCCATTTCATTTCATTCAAAGGATGCTGGTAATTACACGTTTTTACGAGAAAACAAATATCAAGCTGTAACTTTGTTTTCTATAGGAAATACAACAACCGTTTTAAAATCACCTTATTTAAGAGAATCGTTTACAAAACAAGGTAAAAAGGTAAGTCAGGTTTTAGCAGAAACCTTGCCTAATACATTTGTTTTAGCGGTGTCAGCTATTGTTATAGCCATACTTTTAGGTGTGTTTTTAGGAATTGTATCGGCACTTTATAAAGATAAATGGCTCGATAAAGTCATACAGATTATAAGTACGTTTGGTATGAGTATACCTTCCTTTTTTAGCGCCATTCTATTCGCTTGGTTTTTTGGATACATCTTGCACGATTATACCAATCTAGAAATGACAGGAAGCTTATATGAATTAGACGATTTTGGAGAAGCCATGCACATTAAATGGAAAAACTTGTTATTACCAGCGGTGGTTTTAGGCATTCGCCCGTTAGCAGTCGTCATTCAATTGATGCGTAATTCGCTATTAGAAGTTTTTAATCAAGATTATATAAGAACCGCCAGAGCAAAAGGCTTAAGCGAATTTCAAATTATAAAAAGACATGCCGTTAAAAATGCTTTAAATCCTGTGGTAACAGCTATTTCGGGTTGGTTTGCATCCATGTTAGCAGGCGCAGTTTTTGTAGAGTATATTTTTGGATGGAACGGTCTGGGAAAAGAAATAGTAAACGCTTTAAACACATTAGATTTACCCGTAATTATGGGAGCTGTTTTAATAATTGCAACCATGTTTGTAATTATAAACATTTTTGTCGACTTAATTTATGTTTGGTTAGATCCAAAAGTTAAATTAGAATAAATTTTGCATTTCCGCATAGGTGGAAATCTCATCAAAAAAAATAAGATCATGAAAAACGTAACATCACTATTAATCATCTTTCTAATTGTTTTAAGTTGCAAAGCACAAGATGTTGTACCAACTAAGTTTTCAGCAGAAGCTTTAAACGATACATTCATAACTTTAAAAGGAGACACCATTGCTTTTAAAGACATTTTAGAAACCTATAAAGGAAAAACTGTTGTTATAGATATTTGGGCCTCATGGTGTAAAGACTGTGTTGGAGGCATGCCAAAAGTGAAAAAAGTACAAGGCGAATTTAAAGATGCTGTTTACCTATTTTTATCTTTAGATAAAACAGATAAGGCTTGGAAAAAAGGCATTAAAAAATATAAGGTAAAAGGCGAGCATTATTTTATGCAATCTGGTTGGAAAGGTGTTTTTGGCAATTTTGTACAATTAGATTGGATTCCTAGATATATGGTCATAAATAAAGCTGGCGAAATCGTTGTATTTAAAGTTATTGAAGCTGATGACAATAAGTTGATAGAAGCATTAAAAAATTAACTATTTTTGCTAGTAAATACAAGAATAATAAATTTCAAATAAATATATCCCTCTCTTTTTTAGAGGTTAACACAACATTATGAGAAAAAATATCGTAGCCGGAAACTGGAAAATGAACAATGATTTATCAGCATCTAAAAAGCTGGCAAAACAAGTTGCGAAATTAGTTAAGAAAAACAAGGTAAAAGGAACTAAGGTTATCATAGCTCCAACGTTTGTTAATTTAGAACGTGTCGCTAAAGCAACTAAAAAATCAAAAGTAAAAGTAGCTGCTCAAAACATGCATTTTGCCGAAAGTGGAGCATATACAGGAGAAATATCTCCAAAAATGTTAAAGTCTATCGATATTAAAACAGTTATTTTAGGACATAGTGAACGTCGTGAGTATTTTGGAGAAGACGATGCTTTATTAGCTAAAAAAGTAGATGCTGCTCTAGAAAATAATATGGATGTTATTTTCTGTTTTGGTGAAGTATTAGCCGATAGAAAGTCAGACAATCAAGAAGCCGTTGTAGAAAGTCAAATAAGCAACGCCTTATTTCATTTAGAAGCCGATGCTTTTAAAAACATTGTGTTAGCATACGAGCCAGTTTGGGCAATTGGAACAGGCGAAACAGCTAGTCCAGAGCAAGCGCAAGATATGCACGCTTTTATTAGAAAAACTTTAGCGGCTAAATATGGCGACGATGTTGCAAACAGCGTATCTATTCTTTACGGTGGAAGTTGCAAGCCAGGAAATGCAAAAGAAATTTTCTCTAAGCCAGATGTCGATGGTGGTTTAATTGGTGGAGCTGCACTTAATGCAGAAGACTTTTTAGCTATTGTAACTGCATTTTAAGTATAAATAATTATTAAAAATATTTTGGGCGTTACCCCGATAAAAATCGGGGTCGCGCTTTACATTACAAGTCCTCACTATCCCGATAAAAAAATCGGTATAGCTGCGGGCTTTTCATTGCAATCGCTAACGCGGGGCTAATCAGCTAATATAATTCCTGAAATTATGTCTAATACAATCTATATAGGTTATTATTTTAAAGTACAACCAATGCAACCTGCTGTTGAAATTCTTATTGCAGAATTAGGGTATGCAGGTTTTGAAAGTTTTGTTGAAACCGAAGATGGCGTTACGGCGTACATTCAAAAAGAAGAATGGAACGCATCTATTTTAGAAGATATTCAAATTTTAAATTCAGATGAGTTTGAAATCACCTATACGTTTGAAGATATAGAGCAAACCAATTGGAATGAAGAATGGGAAAAGAATTTTAACCCTATAGTTGTAGATGATGTATGTTCTGTACGTGCACCATTTCATGAAAAACCTAATACGCAATATGATATTGTAATAGAACCAAAAATGAGTTTTGGTACAGGGCATCATGAAACTACACACATGATGATTCAGCATATTTTAAAGAATGATTTAAAAGATAAATCGGTTTTAGATATGGGCTGCGGTACAGGTGTTTTGGCTATTTTAGCCGAAATAAAAGGTGCTAAACCAATTGATGCTGTAGATTACGATAATTGGTGTTATTTAAATAGCATTGAAAATGTTGAGCGTAATAATAGTAAGCATATTACCGTTATAGAAGGCGATGCTAGTGTTTTAGAAGGAAAAAAATACGATGTTATTATAGCCAATATAAATCGTAATATTCTTCTGCAAGATATGAAAACCTATGCGTCTTGTTTGAATGAAAATGGCATGTTGTTTTTAAGCGGATTTTACAACGATGATATTCCAATCATTAAAAGTGAATGTGAAAAGCATATGTTAAAATTTGAAGAAAAATTAGAAAGAAACAATTGGGTATCACTAAAATTTTTAAATTAGTAGTATCATTAATCCCCAAAGATTAAAATTTTTATGAGTACAAGAGAAAAAACATTAGAAGAATTTCTACTAAAAGAAGAGGTTTTAGCTCAAAACGAAATTGTTTTACATAATGATGATGTGAATACATTCGACCATGTTATAGATACATTAATTTATGCATGCGATCATACATCAGAACAAGCAGAACAATGTGCAATGCTTGTGCATTACAAAGGGAAATGTACGGTTAAGACAGGAGTGTACGACGATTTAGAACCGCGTTGCACGATGCTGCTAGATGCTGGTTTAAGTGCAGAAATTATTTAAGTACAAATAATACTTATTTACTCATTTTTCCAACAGCACAACTCACAAAAGATTTTGCTTTTGTAGTTAGTGCATTCTTTTCTCCAACAACAGGATAGCCTATTTTATTCAATAAATCTTTGGCTTCTTGTATATTAGCTTCATTTTGGTAAAAGAAAGTCACTGTGCTAATTTCTGTTTCAACCGAAACTTTATCAACACCATCAATAGTCGTTAATTTGTTAAGAATGGTATTCGCACATCCATTGCATTTTAAATTCTGTATTTCAAAACTCGTTTTCATGTGTTTATAATTTTATTTTTCATTATCACATGTAACATCCAACAATCACTTTTTTTATGATTCAGGGATGTTTCATTTTTTTATTTTACAAGTGTTTATTCCGAAAGGTTTGTATAATGGACAAAAACTAATAAAACTAGTTAGTAAAAATATAATTGCTAATGCCATTAAAACATATCCTAAAGTGCCTTCAATAATATTAAAATAGTAAAGAAGTGAAATTCCAATAGCTACAAGAACTCTTATAGCTTTGTCTGTAGTTCCCATGTTTTTTTTCATCTGCTTATTTTTTAATTTAGTTTTTACAATGTTGTGGGACAAACATAATTAGAGGTTGGTGTGTTAGTGTTTTTAATAGCCACAAATCCACCAGCTATATCAATTAAATTATTAAAGCCTCTTGCTTTTAAAATAGAAGCAGCAATAACAGAACGATAACCTCCTGCACAATGTAAATAGTACGTTTTGTCTTTATTAATTGTATGCATGTTATCATTAATAAAATCTAATGCTAAATGTTGCACATGATCTCCAATTATATGTTCAGACCTATATTCGCCATCTTTTCTAACATCAAGCGTATTAATTGCGTCATTTTTAAATCGACTAGAAAACTCTTCAGCCGAAATGGACTCAATGGTTTCAATATCTTTTTTAGCTGCTTTCCAAGCGTCTATACCGCCTTTTAAATAGCCTAGAGTATTATCATACCCAACACGAGACAAACGAGTAACCGTTTCTTTTTCTTTGCCTTCAGGAGTTACTAATAAGATAGGTTGTTTTAAATCGCTAATTAAAGCGCCAACCCATGGCGCAAAACCACCATGAATGCCGATAAAAATAGAGTTTGGAATATGACCTTTTATAAAATCTTCTTCTCTTCTAACATCTAAAACTAAAGCATCTTCTTGATTCGCAATTGCTTCAAACTCTTCAGGGGTTAATGCGTTATCTCCTTTTTGTAAAACGCTTTCAAAAGCATCATAGCCAGATTTGTTCATCATGGCATTTTTAGCAAAATATTGAGGTGGCGGTGGCATACCATCTAAGACTTCTTCTATAAATTCATCACGAGTCATATCGGCACGTAAAGCATAGTTTGTTCTTTTCTGTTCTCCTAAAATACCAACTGTTTCTTTGCTTAAGTTTTTACCACATGCAGACCCAGCACCATGCGCTGGATAAACAATTATAGTATCAGCTAAAGGCATTATTTTATTTCGTAACGAATCAAATAACATACCCGCTAAATCTTCTTTTGTTAAATCAGATTTAATAGCTAAATCAGGCCTTCCAACATCACCTAAAAATAGCGTGTCTCCAGAAAAAATGGCGTGATTATTACCTTTTTCATCAATCAATAAAAACGTAGAAGATTCTAAAGTATGTCCAGGTGTATGTAGGACTTTAATGGTGATATTTCCAATTTTAAATACCTCATTATCCTTTGCAATATAAGCGTCGTAATTTGTTTCGGCTCCTGGACCAAAAACAATAGTTGCTCCTGTTTTTTTTGCTAAATCTATATGGCCTGAAACAAAATCGGCATGAAAATGCGTTTCAAAAATGTATTTTATTTTTGCATGTTCTTTGTTCGCTTTATCAACATATTGTTGCGTTTCACGCAATGGATCTATAATAGCAACTTCGCCATTAGATTCAATGTAATATGCTCCTTGAGCTAAACAGCCTGTATAAATTTGTTCTATTTTCATTTCTATGATAATTTCAAAAGTAATAATATTGAATGGTTAATTTTGTGACTTTTGTCACATTCAAATTAGCCAATTTCTTTATAAATAATATATATAGCCATAAGGAGTGTAAAAACTCCAAAGCTTTTTTTAAGTTTCTCTCCAGTTATAAATTTTGAAAGGAATACACCTAATATAATTCCTATGATAGATATTAATGTGAATGTTAATAAGAACACCCATTCAATTTCTAAGGTTTGAACATCGCCTATAAACCCTATTAATGAATTAATAGTGACTATAATAAGAGAGGTTCCTACGGCTTTTTTCATAGGTAAATTAGCCCATAATACTAAAGCTGGAACATATAAAAAACCACCACCAGCACCTATAAGTCCTGTAACAGTTCCTATAATTAATCCCTGTACAAAAGTTTTATAATATGGTTGCTTTGTTGAATGAAGACTAGATTTCTTTCGTTTTCTAATCATAGAAATTGAAGCTAATAGCATGATGATAGCAAAAAACACCATGATTGCTATTTCTTTCGTTAATGAAAAATTACCAAAAGTTAATATGGTATCAGGAATTCCAGGAACTAAGTACCTTCTTGATAAATATACAGCCAAAAAAGATGGGAAAGAAAATGCTAATCCTATTTTAAAATCTACCAATCCTTTTCTGTATTTTTGATAGGTGCCTACCATAGAAGACGTACCAACAACAAACAACGAATAAGCCGTTGCTACTACAGGATTATACCCAAGAAGATAAACTAATAAAGGAACTGTTAATATAGAACCACCACCTCCAATAAGTCCTAAGACTAAACCAACTACTAATGCGCCAATGTATCCTAGAAGTTGTGTGTTTTCCATGTTAATGGGGGAGTTTATGTTTTATAACGCCGTAAATAAATGTGCCTATAATAGCAGCGGCTATTACAATAAGCATACTGTAAATACCAGAACCTAATAAAATATACATAGGTCCAGGGCAAGCTCCAATAAGTGCCCAACCTAGACCAAAAATAATACCTCCAATAATATAGTTTGTAAATCCTTTTTGTTTTTTAGGAACAAAAATGTCTGCTCCCTTTATACTTTTAAAATGACCTCTTTTAGATATTTGTAAAAATAAGATTCCAGAAGCTATTGCTGTACCAATAATGCCATACATATGGAATGATTGAAATCTAAACATTTCATATATGCGATACCAGGAAACAGCTTCAGATTTTACTAAAACAATTCCGAATATAATGCCTACCAATAAAAATTTTAAATGTTTCATATTTTAGAATATTAGAGGTAAAATTAAATTAGCCATAATTAATCCTCCTAAAAAGAAACCAATAACAGCAATTAAAGATGGTTTTTGTAAACTGCTTAAACCTGCTATGGCATGACCAGAAGTACAGCCACCTGCGTATCGTGTGCCAAACCCAACTAAAAGGCCACCAACTATTAATAAAATTAGTTTTTTAGTAGAGGCTAATAAGTCTAAATTAAATATTTCGTCAGGAACTAATGTTTTACCCGCATTATTAAAGCCCATGTTTTGTAGCTCGGTAATAGTTTTAGTATTTAAATCTGTTACACTGTCATTTGATAAATAATGAGTTGCTATATATCCACCAATAATAGCACCTAGTACGACTACTAAATTCCATGATTGCTCTTTCCAATTAAATTTAAAAAAATCAGAAAATTTCCCTGCTCCCGCAATGGTACACATGGTTCTTAAATTGGAAGACATACCAAATGTTTTTCCAAAGTAGAGCAGTAGTGCCATAATAAAAGCAATAAGAGGCCCAGATACATACCAAGGCCAAGGATTTAAAATATATTCCATGGTTAGATTTTATTGAATAGGCAAAAGTAAACTCAAGCACCTCTCACTTATGTAACAATTGTTACATAACACCAATTCCGCATTAAAATTACAGTAATAAAACGCGCCTTTTTCCTTTCTACTTCAATATAAAAAGAAACCGTAACTACAGCTATGCTTTATTTTTCTATCTTGTATAAAGAAAAAAAATATCATTTTATTTTACAGTAATTTCAATACAGAATTGGTATAAGATTAAAGGATTTCTATTTTATTTCTGCCTAGTTTTATTTTATTTTCGTTTTCTAGTTGTTTTAGAATTCTAGATATCACAACACGAGAGGTATGCAAATCTTCAGCAATATCTTGATGCTTTATTAGTAATGTTTTTGAAGAATTAAGAACCGCTTTATTACTAAGGTATTTGTATAAACGTTCATCCATTTTCATGAATGCAATATTATCTATAGCCTCTAACATTTCATCAAAGCGATTTTGGTAGCTTCTTAATATAAAATTTCTCCAACTTTCATTGTTTTGAAACCATAGTTGCATTTGTTCAACAGGAATCATTATAAGGCTCGTGTCTTTTTCGGCTACAGCCCTAATTTTACTTTTTGTAGTATCCATGCAACAGGTTAGTGACATGGTACAGGTTTCACCAGCTTCTAAAAAGTAAATGAGTAATTCATTACCATCACTATCTTCTCTTAAAATTTTTATATCACCGTTTAATAAAAGAGGAATGAAATTTAAAGGTTGATTAATATCAATGATAATTTCGTTCTTTTTGAAGTTTTTAAATATCCCTTTTTCAAAAATTTCTTTAATTAAATTTTCGTCTAAAGCGCTAGCAAATTTTTGTTGTAATAAATCGTAATTCATAGTTCAAAAATAACAATTTAAAAATTGAATAAATATTTGCATATGTTTTAATAAAAATACTATATTTGCACCCACAAAAACGGCCTCGTGGCGCAACTGAATAGCGCACTTGATTACGGCTCAAGAGGTTACAGGTTTGAATCCTGTCGAGGTCACAAAAACAATAAATAAGGCGAAGCTTATTATCAGTAAACATACTGATAATAAGCTTCGCCATTACTGTTTTAAGGCTAACCCTCAAAATTTGCACGTATGTATAGTAGAGTTAATTACCTCGATTTTGTCCCAACTATTGTCCCAGAAATTATGAATGGGACAAAACTAACCAGTAAAATAGTAATTAAAGATGATTACGTTAGATCTGATGGCACCAGCGCATTGTATCTAGTTTTATATTTAAACAAGCGCAAACGAGTACCTTTAAACATATCGGTACCGCCTAAGTTTTTTGATAAGAAAAAACAGCGGGTTAAGAAGAACTACAAACAATCGGGTGACTATAACTTGATTATAGAAAAAATGTTAGGCGATTTAAATTTAATTGAAGTCAACTACAGATTAAACAACGAGCAATTAACTATAGATAGATTATTAGAAGAATTATTTACACCATCGTTACGCGTGAATTATAACGTGTTTGCTAGTAAAGTTTTAGAAGACCAGAAAAACAAAGGCTATATAAAAGCCTCAACCTACAGGCAGCAAGAAGGTGCATTACAAAAAATTAAAACATATAAAAACCCATTATTGTTTTCAGATATTAATGAAGATTTTTTACAAAAGTTTAAAATGTACCTAAAAAATAATTTAAAAAACAAGCCTGCGACCATACAAAGCACTATTAAGAACTTTAAAAAATATTTACACATAGCTAATAAGAGCGGAATTAAAACAACTTTACACTATAGCGATATTACAGTAAAATCTATGAAAGGAGATTTTACCTTTTTGCTTCCTAAAGAATTAAAAGCGTTACATCTTTTTTATAACAGTCCGTTTATTAACGCTACATGGAAAAATATTTTGCAACGGTATTTGTTTTGCTGCTTTACAGGCTTACGAATTGGAGATATTGAAAAACTAACTGAAGATAACTTTATAGAAAACACCATTGTTTTTACATCTGGTAAAACTGATAAATTCCAAAGAATTAAATTAAATGAAACTGCTAAAGCTTTAATTTCCTTTCCTCATATATTCGACAATAATTACACCAGGGAATATATAAATAGAGAATTAAAAGAAATTGCTAAATCTTGTGGCATTAAAAAGCGTTTATATTTTCATAGTTCACGCCATACGTTTGCTACTAATTATTTAATTAAAGGCGGACAGATACAAAATTTACAAAAAGCTTTAGGACACAGCAAAATAGAAACCACCATGGTGTATGCGCATGTAGTTGATAGTTTAATGAATGAAGAAATTGGTAATTTAGATGATATTGTAAACTAAAACGTTTCACTTTCAACATCTACTTGCACATGTTCGTCGTTTATTCGTTTAGTACGGATGCTTTTAATGATGTGTTTTTTACTGTATTTAAATAAACCTTCTTTTATGTTGTAAGGTTCTGAAATATGCTTTTTAAAAGTGTCCTTATACGTTTCGGAATTGGCTCGAAATTTTAACCATTTTACCCAGAAGTTTGAAGCTATATCTTGAAGCGATAAACTTATATTATTTACTTTTTGAGCCGCCAAAGGTTCGTTACCTACCAAACCATCATATAAACAAAACATTAAATCTTGTTCGTCTTTAGGATAAACAGCAGTTACACTATTATAATTATCGGTTACTTCTAAAGGCAACACCTTCATTTCTATTTTTTGCGTTTCTTGATCTACAAAATCGGTTGAATCATAAATTTGACCTTCGGCACTAAATAACACTTCTTGTTTATCAGGATAAGAAAGTTTAAAAAGATTGTTTTCAATCAATCCTCGTTTTGGTTCAGGCTGTTCTAAATGGCGTTTGTCTTGATATATCAAATTCTCTAAAGCATTATCTAAAAAACTAATATATACAGATGTATGCGTATAATCAAACTTAAGATTAAGCCATGTTTTAACACGGTTTACAAACTCTCTACATACCATATCTGGCATAAAATCGGCTATTGTATAAGCATCTGGAAATACATTTTTTCGACCTTCTTTAAACTCGTAAGTAAAATTATTAAAATTAGCAATACTGTTATACTGTTCGTAAAGCTTTAACTCTACTTTTATATCATCAAAAACCGAAGTATTTACAATATTAATATCTAAAGTTTCATTTATAGACACTTGCTTATTTACAGAAGATGCTTCATACAAAACCACATCGTTTTGCGTTATTTTAAGCTGAAAAAACGAAGCCGTGGCATTACTCATATTAATACGAAACTTTATACTATACGACCCAACACTTAAAGGCGTGTGTATATGCTCGTAAACATTAATGGTTTTACCTGAAATTGTTTGCTGACGCGTATACATATCAAAACTATAATCTTCAAACTGAGACACTGAATACTTTTCAAAAAACAATTTTGGCACCATCACTATTTTTTTTATAAGCGGATGGCTTACTACTTCGCCTCGTATTTCTAAACCTTCGGTTTTAAAAATAGTTTTAAGTATTTCTAATAAATAAGGGCAAGGTTGCATAACATTTCTGTTTACAGTAGTTGGCACACCTTCAACATTATCTATACTATTAACAGGGAATTCCCAAGAACTATTATTTACATAATTGTTTACAAAATACTCGAAACCTTCATAACCACTACGTTGTTTTATTTCTTCTCTAAAAATTTTAGGAAAGTTATGTGTTGCTTCTGGCCACGACTTACTTATTTGAGCCTTAGCAAAAACAGGTAAACCAGACGACGCTACCATAACTCCAAATTGCAAGAGGTTTAGTTTTTTATCGAAAACAGGTAATACTTCTTTACCATAATAAAATACAATTTCGGCAACGTCACCAACCACATCGTTAATAGATATATATGCATCGTAAAAATTACGATCTATAGTTAAGTACCCGTATATTTTCTTTTTATAAGATTTTATTACGCTGTAATTAACAAGACCTAACTTAACAGCAACTTTAGGCGTTAGTTTAACTTTAGCTGGAAAACTAAACGACTTACTTATTTTATCGGAAAACAAATCACTTGTTTCGTTAAACGTGAGCTGTAAATTTGATACATCCCATTCCCATGTGTTTGTTTGAAATTTTATCATACTAAAGCGCGTTTAAATTTAAGATTAAAACTATGCGTATGCCTGCGCGTTTCGTAAACCTCTAATTTTTTGGTTGTAAAATAAATTTCAACTGGCTCGCCATCAAAATATATAAATTTTCGTTTTGCTTTTAATATATAAACTAACCAGTCTACTTCTTCTTGAGAACGAACAAACCCTGTGTTTAAAGTGTATTCTACACCATAATCTATACTAACCACTTTTGTTAATTCTTTACCATCTACAGCAATTTGCGTAGTAACATCTTTTATAGTTGGTGTTTTTGTTAAAAAACCTGTTGTTGGGAAAAGCTCGAAATCGCCCCATTCGTTTTCAAAAGCTAATAAATTTTCTTCAGGAGTATTAGCTATTATAGTAACATCAACTTCTATGGTTCCCCAAGAGATTTTTATATTATCACCAGCTTTTAAATTAAGAGTGCTCAAATTAACAATAGCATTATAAACCATTAACGACCCGCTAATAGAGGTTTCAAAAGTATAAGAAGCATCGCCTGTTATATTTATTTCGGTTGATGGTAAAAACCTAGAACTTAAACTTAAAATTGCTTTATTAGTAACCGTAATAGCAGACGGTATATAACAAAGCTTATTTTCAATAGCAGGCGTTTTTCCTTTTAAGAAAAATAAATTTTGAAACTGTTCTATTTGAGCTACAGCTTCAGTAAACTTATTAATATTAAATGCTGTAAAACCAATGTTTATAGGTGTAATATTGTTTTGAATGCGGGTGTTAAACAACGTAGGCGGTGGTACTAACGGCATTAAACTATTGGTTTCTAAACCAATAATGGTTTTTGCAACTCCTTTATGATAAGGTTCTTCTTGTGTGTAAGGCAAATTATCTATACCGTTAGCTGTTACCATATCTAAAAGCAACCAATTATTATCGGCAGTAGATGTAACCTCTAAAGTGTTTCTATCATCGGCATAATACAACCCGTAACTTTCAACGCCTTTAGTGTAAAACGTAATAATTTTAACGGTGACGTATATTTTCTTTACAATATCGCCCATGGTAAAAGTTATAGGCGCTGTAAGTTCTCCAACGTCTAAAGCTTCAGAGTCTACCGAAATAGTTGCATTGGTTATTCCTGCACCGCCAGACTCAGCCGAAATTACAGGCCAATAGTTTTCTTTTGTAGCAACCCAGTTACCAGAAGATTCTATAATAATGGGTAGCTCTTTTAGGTTTTCAACTTCAAACTCGCTTACAAATTCGAAATTTCTAGGTGTTACATATAAAAAATCGGTTTCGGTATCACCTTCGGTTACTGTTAAAGAAACAAGCGCGGTACGAAGCGGTGAAACGCTATCTTGAACCGTAATTATAGCTTCGTAATAACCAGGTGTTAAACCTGTAGGATCTACACCAACATAAACACTACTATTACCCACTCCTGTTTTAGGTGAAGCAAACGTTACCCACGTTTGATTTGCGGTTAAATTCCAATTTGTTTCTGTTTGGATTTGCAATGTTTTATTTTGCGGTAAAGGGTCGCCAATTAAATAATTACCAAACGGTAGTGTAGTTGGACTTATAGTTAAAAGCACGGTATCTTCTACTGTTAAAGTAGCCGTGTAGTAATACCCATAAACAGCACTATGATACGTACCCCAACCACTAACATAAACATCGTATTGCACAGATAATTTAGCAGTATAACTACCTTCAGATAAACTTTCAGCAACAGTTTCGTTTACATCTAGTTGAAATTCTAAATCTTTAGTATCAGGGTTTAAGGCTAAATTTTTTAACACCAACCAATTAGGCAGGTTTAACACTTGGTAATTTCTAGTGTTATAGTTAGCGAGTGATACTTGCGAAAACCTTACAAATCCTGTTGGAACAGGAGATTGACTGTATTTTTTATAAGGAAAGGTATTTGCTGTAGGATTAAAAGCCATATCTTAATTTTTAGATGCTAGTTTAGTAGCGGTTAGTTTATCTTCTATTTCTTGGCGCTCTAGTTCTTGCTCGATGCCGTAGTTTATATGTGCTTTTACGCCTTTTTCTACTAATTGGTTTACTGCTGCTGCAAGTACTAGCATGGTTTCGTTATTGTTGGACGATGCAGGTAATTCTACAGGTTCGTTATTGGTTGGTTGTGATGGTGTATAAGAACCCGTTTCGTAACCAGGAACAGGACGACCAGATAAACGCATAATATAATCTACTATTTGCGGGTCCATTTTACGGAAGGTGTCAGGATCTACAATAAGCTCTGGACGTTCGCCTACTAATATCTCTGGATTGTTAGCTATATGAGTATTACTACTTTTTATACTTGCATTGTAACGTTTACCATCTTGAGCGCGAGTTACTGGGTAAAGGCCTTCTTCGAAGCCTTTAAGTGCTGAAGCTGCTATTGTAGCCATTTGAATTCCAGCATTTATATTATTTGCAGCCGTATTTTTAGCTGCGTTCACCGTGTTTATACCAACCCAAGGCTGTCCTCCTGTTAACGGAGACATTGCAACCGCCGCCATATTTGCTGCAGCAGTTGACGATGTTATTTTAGCATTAGCTAAAGCAGTTGATTGCACAATTTCTGAAATAGCTTTTCCTTTTTGAAACAGAAACAATGCTTTACCTAAAACGGTTTCTTGCTTAAAAACACCTTGTAAAATATTTAAACCTCCGTTTAATAGGTTTTTTTTAGCGTTTTGAAAATTTGCTTCTGCTTTTATTGACTCTTGTTTATATTTTAACTCTTGAGCCGCCAGCTTCTCTTTAGCTGCTTTGTCTTTAGCTGCTCTTTGTTCTGCAAAACCATCACGAATAGCTTGGATTTCATTAAACTTAGCAGTTTCTAATTGCGCGAGTAATTCGGTATCACCAGCAGCTTCTTCGGTTAACTTCTCAAACTCTAATTCTTTACGTATTACAGCTTCTTCTTCGGCTAATTGGTCTTTATCTACTTGCTTTAATTGGTCGCGAATGGCTTGCTCTTCATCAAACTTATCAATAGCACCTTGAACGGCTTGTTTAACAGCTAACGCGTCTTTAGCCGCTTTATCTTTATTACTTGTGCCAACATCATTATTAGACAAGTCGTTCTCTTTTTTGTCATCTTCTGGTTTATCTGGCTCTGTAACTGTTTCTTCGACAAGTCCAGACTCTTCTTTAAACTTATTTATTTCGGCGGTTAAATCGGCAAAAGCTGCTTGTTTTTCTTTTAATTTTTCAGCCGCAATACCACCTGTTCCTGTTAAGTTTTCATCACTTAAAAGTGTAAGTGTTTCTAACAACTTATTAGCAGAGGTCTTCATAAACCCCGATTGCTCTCTTGCTTTTTCTAAAGCCGCCGCACGTCGTTCGGTTAAGGTATTATTTAAATTAACTTCAATCCCTAAAGCGCGTTCAGCTTCAGCTAAAGTTTCTAAGCTTTCAGCTTTTTTGTCGGCAATGTAAATTTGTGTGTTAGCAGCAGAATCGGCGACTTCATTTAATTCATCAACCTTTTTTTGTAGAATAATTCTATTAATATACTGATTGTTTATTTCGCCGAGTATAGAAGACAGCTGTTCGTTAGACGCGTTTTCTAAATCGATGTTTTCTACAAATTTTGGATATTGCTCGTTTAACTGTTTAATTATTTTTTTACGATCACCTTCCGTTGTATTTACATCTGTAAGTTTTGTAATTAAAATATTAGCCTGAACTTGCTCTTGTTTTAAATTATCGACCAAAGATGTTTGAGCGCCTAATAAATTTGCAGCACCTAATTTTAATTTGGAATACATAATATTTAAAGAACTCCCTGTACCTGTAAGTTCTAGCCAAACATTGTTCGCGGCCTCATTAGCTTTAATTTCTAATTTTTTAGCTTCTAAATATGTATTGGTCGTTGTTGTTAAATCGCCAGTTTCAAGATTGATGTTTTGAAGATTAGCTAAATACTTGTACCCAGCGTCTTCTCCTGGACCACCAAAAATATCGGCAATTGCTTGACCAACTTCGGCAGATTGCGGTGGTAATTCAGATAGCTTTTTAGAAACCAGTTGCATAACATCGAAGGTGGTTTGACTACCGTTTTTTAAAGACTCCTGAACCTTATCGGAAGAAATACCAATAGCTTCTAAACCTTCTCGTGTTGCTGGTGGCAATTCTCTTAAACGAATATTAGCTTCTTTAATAGAATCGACTCCTTTATCGGAATAAATACCAGATTTTACTTCTTGCGTCATTAACGCAATTGCTTGATCTGCACTAAAACCAGACTCTTTTAATAAAACTGGATATTCGCGAAGTTTATCTAAAAATTCTTCGTTAGCATCGGCACCATCTAAAAAACCATCTTTAACTAAATCTAAAGCTTTATTAAAATCTATTTCCATGCCCTGTGCAAAATTATGCACAGCTTCGGTCATTTGTTTGGTGTCTTTATCGTAAGCATCAGACAAGCCTTTAATACCCGCAGTTGCCGATTTAAGCGCTAACCCTTTTAAGCCTGTTATTTGCTGAAGTGTAGATTTTACTTTATTTAGAACTTTTACGCTATCAACAACTACATTACCGAATTTCAATATAGCACCTACACTAAAAGCACCTGTCACTAAAGCTCCAATACCGCCAATATTAGACTTCATTTTACCAAGAATACCTCCCGTTTCTTTAGCACGACCTTTTAGTTCGTTTAGTCTACCACTAACAGCTTGCAACTCTTTTTCGTATTTTTTATAAGCAGCGGTATCAGGTTTTGTATTTGAGAGAATAATTCTTAGCCTGGTTTGCTCCTTACCTAATTGCTTAGTTGTTAAACCTGTTATACCAATCTCCTTACGAAGATCAATCATTTTAGCTTTATTATCTTTTACAGCATCGTTGTTTTTTCGTAATTCTTTAGTTATCTGTTTGTATTCGGCTGATTCTTTTTTTCCTTCTGAAATTAAAAGCTGTTTTGCTTTTCGTAAATCGTCACTAGACCTCGCTATCTTCCTGTTAGCAGATTCTAATTCACCTAAAGCTTTCTGCGCTTTATTACCGCCGTTTATTTCGATGGTGTATTTTAACGTTTCGTCTATAATTTTTTTAGCCATTATAGTACGATTTTATGTTCTTGAGCGATTAGGTTTCTAACATCGTCGGTTAACCCAAATTGAAGCTGATTAATGATGTTATTAAAGTGGCCATAAATAATAGTATTGTGGTTAGGTATAGCTTTTTGTTTTCGACCACGAATGTTTTTCATATCTATAACCCTTTGCATTATAGAATGCTCTACTACTAACGCGGTACCTGTAACTGTAAACTTGCGTTTTTCGAGTATTGTTTTTTTAAATTTTGGATTGAAACGATTTAAAACTCGTTCTTGCGCCGAAAATATATTGCTTGCTTCCTGTTTTAGGACGCGCTGTGTATATTTTTCGTTTATAGTATTAGTGGCTTTGCTACGTATGGCGTTCATAGTAGCAAGTTTAATAAAGGAAGTGGTTTATTAAAAGGACACGCCCGCGAGTAGCGGGCGTGTTAAATATTAATCTTGTGTTTGGTATTCGATAAACGATTTTATTTTATCGGGATTATCTTTTATTATAAAGGTTAGCGATAATGCAGAATTTAAAAAGGCTGCTACTACTTTTTGTTCTTTTTTAGAATAAATTTGCTCGTTTAAAGATAATAAGCAATCGTGTAAATGCTGTTGCGCATTAGGAATAAATTCTAAATGCCCGCCAAAACTATCTAGCCAATAAGCTAATTTCGTTTCGATAGCGGTGGTTTCTTGTTGTTCTTCTGTGTTTGAATTATTATTAGCATCCATAATCATTAAGCTTTTAAGGTTAATGAATCGCTAACATCTAGTTCTGGAGATAGTTGTTTTTGGATAGCCGATATTAAAATTATTACATTATCTATATGTTTACTAGAAAACCAGATACTTGCATCTGAAATAACATCGTACATTTCTACAAAATTTAACTGAGTAAATTTGCTTGAAAAATAAAACACATCGTTTGGATAACGATTTAAAACATCTAGAAAATTAATTACATGATTAAATTCTATTAGGTTTAAAATTAACTGACGCTTACCATTTAAACGTTCTTGCATATCAAGCTCTGCTTCAATCTCCGATTTAAATTTAGCTACATACTTATGTTTAGCCGTTTTTAAAGCATTAATTACTTGTGGTAATTTGTTAGTGTTTACAAATTGCTCTACAATGTGTGTGGTGTTTTGCACAACTGCTGTTGCTTCGATTGTTTTTCGCATAATATATTATTTATAAATACCCACGTAAGTTTGCGAAAAACAATCGTCAAAATGAATTGAGAAGTATAAGCCGCTAAGCTTATCTTACGTGGGATTTGATTAAATTTTTTGAGTTCCATTTATTAAAATGATTATTTTTCGCAATACGAATATACAAAAAAAAGCCAACACATTTACGTATTTGCTTTTTTTACCCCTATATGGGGTGGATAAAGATTAGTTTATATTAGTTAAACGCAGTTAATATACCATCTTTAAAATACAAGTAACTACCCTCATAAACCCATTGATCTCCAGAACTGCTTGTGTTTATTGTTTTAGGGCGCCCCCAAGCCACTGTACAAGCCAACTCTGTCATTCCTATAACTACTTTTTCTTGTAATATTTTTTTATAATAAATAGGATATAATTGTTTCATTAAATTATACTTCTTTTCAGTCAATGCTTTTTTCTCAAAATCATCTTTATACACTAAAATACGATGGCTTAAATCATCTTCTAAAACATAAGAAATATTACCATATTTACTATCTATAGTTATTTTTACAATCTCCCATAACTTTTCTTCACCAGGCACAACCTTTATTTCTTCTTTTAAAAAAACAATAGGGTTTATTAAGGTTCTAATGATGTATTTCTTGTTTAGCATAGAAGTTTCTAGCTTTTTAAAAAAACCTTCAACTATAAAAGGAAAAGCATGTTTATAACGTTTGTATTGGAAATAGATAATTTCATTACTAATCGTGTCTTTAAGTTTTAATTTAGGTCTATAAGTTTCAGCACCCAACACGTTTTCAACAAAAAAATACCTGCCAACTAAATTAGAATATTCAGTATTGTAACCAGTACTATTTGGTTTATATGTATTTCCTTTTACATGATTGGATTTATCAGGATTTAAAACAAAATTATCGTAACCAAACTTTTGCAAACTTTCCGACTTTGGTTTTACAAAAACATTTTGCCCTTTTAAAACACTAACATCTTTTCCTGGATAATTATATGTGCTATCATAAACTTTTATCAATTCTTTTGTTTCAGGGGTAGATGTTATACTTATTTGAGCTATTCCTATAGCAGGGATTAATAATAAAATAAATAATTTCTTCATAATAAATAACAGTTATTTGTATTTGTTTTTACGAACATAATCGGAAAACCACAAGCCAATTATACCAAAAGGAATAATTATAATTAAGTGCCAAATCTCGAATGCGTTCATAATAAAAAAGGTTATTGCTATTAACCAAACTAGGAGAGACGATAAATATACAAAAAAATGTATTGTGTAGGAATTAAACTATTTGTGTAATATCGATAATATCAAAACAGGTTTCTGGAATAAGCTTCTTAATAGCATTATTGGTTAAACTTTCTAATTTTTCAACAGTAACAATAATAGCACCTGTTTTATTAGCATACTCACTACCTGTCCATTTTTGATAACTGTATTTTACTATTAATTTTATCATTTTAAAAAACCTGTTTATCTAATTCACTATTTATTTGAGAGTATAATTTATCGTGAATAATTCTAAATGTTTTAGCGTTAGAAAACGTTATAAGCTTAAAATCTTCAAACAACATACCTTTACCCTTTATTAACTGTAAATGATTTAATACTCTTTTTTCAAAAACATCAATATCAAAATCTTCAAAGCGAGTTAATAAAAAATATCTCGCAATTTCATTCTTAATAAATCCATCAATAATACTTAGCGGTTCTGCATACCCGTTGTAATATTCTTTTATATCAATAATTTTGAAAAAAGCAGTTGCCGAAGCTGTTATTTGCTTATTGTCTTTAGTTGTAAAGTTAACTTGACTCACAATAACATCTTGCGTTCTTTTTGGCTGACAAAAAACAGCATCTAAAAACGGAATTTTAAAATAAATACCATTTTTTAAAACTCTTATTATTTTACCGTTTCGTAATTGAAGTCCGTTTTCCCATTCTTTAACAATAAACCAAAATTTAAACTGATTGGTTATGTATGTGAAAAATTCTTTAATTCCATCCATAATATTGAATTATTGATTTATATTTTAAAAAGCCGTTTTAGTATAAAAATCCATCACATACCCGTTACCGCCTAAATAGTTAGGCATTGGCGTTATTTGGATGCTGTTTAACTCGATGTTTTTAAACATACAATTACCTTCTGGGTTAGATATTAAAGCTTTTATTTTTTTTGCTAAAGCCAAAATTTCTAATTGGCATATTGCGAAATTATCGAGCTTAGTATCATTTGATGCTTTAGTGTCTGTCTTTTTAAGAATGTAAAAACTAAGGTTGTTTTTCATTTTCGCATTATCTTCATTGTTAGAATCATCATCATGCGAAGGCACAAGCGTTATTAAAGTACAGGTATTACCCGCATTAACAATATCTTTATACTCGTTTACCGCATCATCATGTTCGGCAACGGTAATGTTGTTTTCTAAGTTTGGTCGCTCATTTACAAAGGCATCGGCAAAGGCTCTAAAATCAGTTAGTAGTAGCATGGTTTTTACGTTTTAGTTTATCGTGTTCGGTTTTCTGGTTTACCAGGTAAGCTAGAATATCGTAGGTGTTTTGTTCGGCTACATCTTTAACGGTACCAAACACCTTCGTTTCGGCTAAACTGTAAAGCGTGCCTACCATACCCAAACTGTTAGCGGGTTGCGTGGTGTTAGATTGTTGGCTAAATAGCAGTGTTAAATCTATAGTGTTGCCGCCACCTATATCGAGCGCATTGCTATTGGCTATAAAATGCTGACTTGATGCCACAAACAGGAATATGGCATATTTTACCTCGAATGGTAATTGTGCTAAATCTTGCGCGTAGTTTTGTGTAAGGTTTGGGTTGAATTTTATACGTATATCGCCATCAAAATCGGCTTGATGTTTCAGCTTATTGTAATTTGGTTTTTGTGGGCGGTAAATGGTTGCTATAAGTTGGTTTAAGCTGTCCTCGCTACCCGATACTGCAAACTCGTTTAGATGCATGATTACTTGTAAGTATTCGCCATATACGGTATTAAACAATGCATCGGTTGGTCCATGAAAGGTTTTACCGTTTACAGATACCGTTGGTAGTAAATTGATGATGAAATCCATATTTACAACCTTAAACTCTTTGCCTTTTTCGCGCTTGCTTGTAAAAAACTGATTATTAAGTTTTGATATTTGGTTAATGTTTTCGAGTAACTGAGCGTTTTCGGGTTTTGATACATTAGCGGTGCGCACCAAATTTAATAGGGCATAGGTGAGCTTTATTTTGAATTCGTGAAACGATAGTTCGCCACTTTGATACAAAACCAACAACCTAGCAAATTTTATAAGCTGCTCGCGTGTAAACTCTTGCCCGCTTTCGGGATAGTTTAACAGGGTTTTGGTTTCTATAATTTCTATTTTATGCACTCTTAAACTTGCCTTTGTTAGTGATTTTTAAACCACGTTCTGCTAACACTTCTTTATTTTCCTTTTTAGAAGCTTCAATAACCTGGTGATTGGTTTTTTTAGATTTTGAAATCGATTTACCTTTATGAAAGGTGATTATCTTTTTCAGTTTCAATTTTTTTGAAGCCGAATTAATAATACCCCATTTAATAACATTAGCTTCTTTATTGCGTTGCTCGAAGTTTTTTAAACCTTGGCGCAAGGTGTATTCTCGTTTTCCTTTTTTAGTTAGTTTGTAGAAAAACCAATAGATTTTGTTTAGTAATTTCATTATAAGTTGACGTATTTTTTGCCTTCTTCAAGGCCGTTAGTAGTTGGGAGTTCTTCGAATGTTTCTGTTTGTTTAGAATATTCGTGTTCTAATTTTGTTAAGTATTTAGCACCTTCATCATTTAAGAATTGCATGACTTCGGCGCGAGCCAATGACTTCATACGTGTATTTTCGTTGTACAATAAACCTTCTGGAAACATTTCTACAGGAAAGGCTTTCATAGCTTTACCTAACGATAAATAGGCGATTGCTTTATGAATGAGGTTTAATAAAACGGTTTGGGTTTCGTTTGGTTCTGAAACAGCTTTTAATGTTGTGACACTATCTAAGGTTAGAATTGCTGTAACATGATCGTTTTCAAAATCTGCCATAAACGGCACTAAACGCTGATATAGTTGCCCTGATTTATTAATAGGAAACGCCGCATCGAATAGATTGGTATTTTTAAGAAACAAGGCGTTTGCTTTTTTATAAGCTTCTGAGCCTGTCCATTCTGGCCATGCTTTAGCCTCTAGCATAACGAATAATAAATCGAGTGCTTTGTAGGCGCGTTTTTTAGTTGCTGCGTTGTCTTGCGCAATTTGCCAATCCCAAGCCATGGTTTCAGAATCGGTTTTGGACACATTTCGTCCAGAATTTGAATGTGTTAATGCGTTATTTGGTGCGTAATCTAAATACGCCATGGATGCGATGTAAAGCTGACAGTATTTTATAGCTTGAGCAATGTCTTTGTCTTCGGTTGGGTTCGCATCTGCATAATACTCCTGTAGCTTATCGTAAACTTCCTGACTTATTAAATTGATTAAATCGGGTGTGTTTAGCTCAATGTCTGGCTCTAGATTAGCATAGGTAAAACCACCATCTAAAAAGCCTAATATTTTTTTTATTTCGGCTTGACCGCTATTGTTTTTATTAAAAAGTAAGTCCATTATTCTCCTGGTGTTTTAGATTCGGTTGGCATTGCGCGTTGCGAGCTTGTTATATCTTGCTGGCGTTCGGGTGTGGTACGGTAGAAGCCTACTTTTTCGCCAGATGTAAAGCGTGTTTTAAGAATATCATTTAACGCCTTACAAACGTAATATTCAGGTATGGAAGTGGCGGTTTTTTGGTGAATGATGTAAGCGTTTAGTTGTTCGGATCCTGAATCTGATTTTCCGTCTGCACCTACCATAACTAACGATGCATGTAAACCTACGCCTGCTTGCATAGCATATATGGCGGTGTCGTACATTTTTACTTGACTTTCTACCCATTCTTTAGTTTTTTGCTCTATTGGGGTTATTTTCCAGCCTAATTCCATAGCTGTAGCACCAATAAGCTGAATAACGTATTCATTATGCCAAAATTTACCAACGTTTTCGGTACCTGATAGTAATTCACTTAATTTATCTAGAATCTCTGTCTTGAGATCTTCTAGCATTTTTTCTTTGTACGGTATTGGTGGCGATTGCGCTTTGCAGTTCTTTTCTAGAATATCGCGTTTTTCTTCCCAAAATTTAGCAGGACTTTGAATATGCCACTTAATATTTAATGCGTTTTTAGTAAAAGCTTTAAATATTTTGGGCGTATTGGTAGCGTTGGTAATCCAATCTAAACTACCATATATATCTGGTAACGGATAATCTGCCATACCATAAGTTTTAAACTTTTGGTGGTAGATAGCTACAGGGTATTTATCGGGGTTTTTAGGGTCGTATAACGGGTAAGCCTTCATTTTTTGAAGATCTTGTTTAACCCAATCGCCAACAATAACGTGTGTTGGTTTTTTGTTTTTATCGGTTTTTCTATATCCTAATAAGCAATCTGAAGCACTAATATGCTCGATAGCAGCAGGAACAGTTTTACCTAAACGCCCTTGTTTGGCTCGAAACACCTTAACACATACACGTTTTTCGAAATAATAATCGGTAGCATTATTTTGCAACAACTCTTCGTGATTAATACTCTCTAAAAAGGCTTGTACATCTGGGTTTTCGATAGGTTCACGAAAGTACTTCGTGCCATCCTTTTTCATTTTATACAGGTAAGGACCTTGTTCGATAAGCAGCTCAACCTTACGTTCTAAGGCTCTACGAGCGAAGGAGTTCGCTAATACAGTTTCTTGCACTTCATTAGGGATATGCTTACCCTTACCGAATGGTATTACCTTGAAGTCGCCTACATCTAGCGTGTTATCTTGCCAATCTGAAAAGGTTTCGGTAGGCGCGTCTGACGATGTATTACCACGCCCTGTAATCTCGTAATAGTTTAGATTATTACCTGATAATGATAAATAGCCGTCCTTATGGAATCTATGTGTATTACTCATTTGAGTTTGATTTGTTTGTCGTTTACTGATAGCAATAGCGGTATATACCCTGTACCACACTGATCTTGTATAACATCTATATAGTTAAACTTATAGTTAGCGTTCTTGTCTTTAGCCTTGGGTGTTTGCTTACGTAGTAGTGCCTTTGGTATGATCTTGATAGACCCGTCGAGCTTCCTAAACACGAGCTTGAATGGCTCGTTAATGGTAGTGTGTGCATGCATGTCACTAAACATGTCGCTATAGCTCTTATATACTGGTGCATCCATAGTAACAATATTAATTAATCGTCTGAGCTATTAAAAGGACACAAAGCGAAGCAGGAGGGAAGCCGTCATATATCTCAAATAGGATATTCTAGTGTAATTACAGATTACGGCCTTAGCGTGGCGGTATTTTCTTCGAGACAATTTTTAATTATTGAAAACTGCACAGGGTTTTTGTGTTGAAAATCAACGAATTAACAAAATTGAACTATAAAACTATAGTCAAATAACAAGGTTTAATAAAATAAAGAGATTATTTAATAACGGGGTTTGATGAGAATAACGGTTTATCGAATTCAATTTTAGATAAATACTCTGGTCTACATAATAAATACTTACCAGCATCACTCATATTAGTAGACTCTAAAGGCAACCTATGATCGGGGAGTTTTTCGGTGGATTTATCTTTTTTAATTTCTTTGTTGCCTTTTCTATCTATATGTATAAATTTCTGTGCTTGTTCCATAGAACTCTTCCAGCACGGGCAATTATGTTTATCTATTAATAAAGCAGGTAAGTCTTTATTTTTACCGCCTTGCATTTCTAGCATTAACTCGTACTCGGTTTGTGGTGAAATATTAGCTTGTCGCTCATTCATAAGCGTAACCGTCCAGCCCGAAGTAATACCATCGGCAAACTCGTAATTTTCTATAGCTTCTTTTAATTTAGATGCATGGTCCTCACCAACACGTTTCCATTTATTGGTTGCACGATCATGATATAAAACCAATTGTTTTAATTTATGATATTTAAAATACTCGCAAAACTGCGCCCCAAGCTCTCTAATAAAATCTTCAGGCAATGTGTAGAATTCTTTTAAACCACGATAAAACGGCAACTGCTCTTGCCCCACCACCAAACTACACATGTTACCAGAATCAAATCCAGCTTCTAAATGTTCGTTATGGCGAATATATTTTAAATCTAAACTACTTTCTTCGGTGTCTTGTATTTCGGCATAGCTAGATTTATCTATTCGGCTATATGTAAAACCATCACTATAAAAATTCTTTTCGTTTAGGTTTGGGTAAAACATTAAGCCCTTTTCTAAGGTTGGTTTTATTGATAATAAAGCCGTCATTAATTCCTTAAAGTTTCCTTCGGAAAACTGACTATAAAAATACTTCTCAGTTAATATATCGGCATTAACAAACGAACTGCCTATATAAAAAAACGTCGAGTTCATCCGCGCCTTGTTATACCTGACAGTCCATCTACTAATATTTTTTTCAATATTTGTTTTGTCTTTTTTTAATTGTAAATCGGCAGGACGTTCTTTTATCTTATTTAAAACTTTTACCAGTTTTATTTTTTCTTCATTCAATATAAAAGCTACTTGCAATATGGTTTCAATTTGCTTTAAATCCATATTCTCTTCCATGCTCAAAATCCAATCGTACTCGCCTAAATTCGTATTAGGCATATCGGTAGTATAAGTAGATCCTAAATAATAAGGGCTTCGGCCATAACGCACACTCTCACCACGGCTTGCTTGCCGTATTTTATTAAGTTTCTTATCGTTTAAGTATTTTGCTTCGTCGCCACCATCATGCTGATAACTATCTCCAGCACCAACCGAAGGTCTATCTTGACTTATAATTTTAAAATGCGTGCCATGATATGTAGTAAGCGTATGTTTCCAAGACAGTACCGTTTTATGAGGCTTTTTAAAATGATCGGGCGGTCTAGAATCTACAACAAAATGAATACCTTCAACCCAACCGTTTAACTCCCAACCCTGTACTATTTGCGGAATAATATTTTTAATAGCATTCATGTAGGTATCTGCCGAAACCGAAACAAAACACCCAGGCATTTCTTTACTAATATCCATAAACCGTTTAGAAAGTATAGACACCGTTTTAGCAGAAGCTCTACCCAACACCAACCATAAGTTAGTTGGCTTAATCATATCAATCATTTGCGCTAACCAGTTGCTATAACGCAGCACCACATCGTTAGCGGTTTTATCAATCTTTGGTTTGCTCATTGAAATTAAATATTTCTTTAGGTTTTACGCCCGCCTCCATTTTAAGCTTAAGCTTTTGTGTTTCTTCAAGTGGCATTTGGTCTATATACTCAGCTAGAATATGGCGGTTCGCTTCAGGCAAACCAACATCGGCAGGTGTTAAACTATGTATCTCTACCTTTTCATCTAGTAAACCATCAGGTATAGGTTCTTTATCTGGTAAATGCAAGCCCTTAACTCTAGCAGCACGCTCTACAGCATCTACTATTTTAAGCGCAGTAACATCTGTTTTACAAGTTCTAATAGCTAATTGAATAGCTTTCATAGCTATTTCAAAAAGCATATTACGCAACGCATCATTACTGGTAGATTTATCTAAATGAAAAAACCTAAGCGCATCATCAAATCTACTTTTAGCACTTTTAATATTTAACTGCGGAAAAAAAGCCATTAAAGAATTAATAACATTACCAGGACTTTCTACACGATGCAAACGCTGTTGTATAAACTGAAGCTGTAACAAGTAATCTTGTATTTCGGGTTCCATATCATCAGCAACCACGCCCTTCTCAATATAATCGTTAAGTATATCAAAATGAAGCCCTTCAAGAGCGCTATGTAAGTCTTTCTTTTTTGCCATAATTAGTAAAAATCAAAACCCAAAAACATCAGCCTTTATATCTTCAAAGGCTTGTTCTTGGGCTTTTTTATCGTGTATCTGGTAAGCGGTAACGTTACCGTCGTTCATCATATCAATTAACGCTTCTTCTTTGCTTGAAGCTATTTGTAACTTCCCGCGCTCGTAAGCTTCACGTATTTGGCTTGTTTTATCGCGCCATAAATACATAAAATCTCTACGGCTAACGCTTAATGTTTTAGCAATATCACTAGGCGCAAAGTTTTTACCAGCTAAATCTTCAATAGTATCGTAGTCGGTTTCGTTTAGCGTTTCTATTAATTGAACGATGCTCATGCATTAATCTAGTTTTAAATATTATCGTTTACTCAAAACCTCTTTAGCATGTGCCAATAAATCTTCGTCGCGTTCTAAAAGCTCTGGCTTATCTTTATTGCGAGACACATTAACAGTAAGTGCGTTAATTTTTTTAGTAAGCTTATCGGTATCTAAAGCACTAATTTCTTCTTTTAACTCTAAGCGTTTAAACAACGGATGCGCGCCTAAAATTTGTTTATTGGTGTTATAGTGTTCCAACTCATTATAAGCCATTTTATTAGCTATATAATTACCTGTAACCGTATCGGCAATAGCTTTACTTTCAGCAGGACCTAATAACTCATGTAGTTTAGGCTGGTTTTCTTTAAAAGTCTCGTAAGTGGTA
Organism: Thalassobellus citreus; assembly: GCF_044385915.1. NCBI lineage: Bacteria > Pseudomonadati > Bacteroidota > Flavobacteriia > Flavobacteriales > Flavobacteriaceae > Thalassobellus > Thalassobellus citreus. The sequence goes on from NZ_JBISCC010000117.1 coordinate 160,252, forward strand.
ATTAAATCGTTAACCACAATTTTTAAAACATCAGGGCAATTAGGTTCGCTTAAAAACGGAAACTGATCGCGTAACTTAATACTAGCCTTAACCTCTTGCGGTAACTCGTTTATTTTAGTAGTAACTAATTGCTCACGCGCTTTAAGTAAATTACCAACAGCTAAAACATTAGCATCTTCAATTGCTTTAATATAGAAACGTTGTATTTCGGCATCTAAATCGGCTTTTTTTCCTTTAGGTTTTTCAACTCCTAATTTTCTCAACAACGCTTTACGTTCGGCATTACCAGGTAAGCCACTAGAAAAGTTAGGAATAGGAGCAGGGTTTAGTTGGTTTAACAACGAATACTCTGGCAGCGCAATAGCAGCTTTAACCAAATCTACCAAATCGGCTTCAGGGTTTACCAATAACAATTTATCTTCAGCAGTTAATAAATCTATAACTTCTACTTCTTCAACCACTTCAGGAGTAGCAACCACAGCATTTTGTGTATGCATTTTTAAAATACGCTCTGGCATACCCACAGCTTTAGCAAGCTCGTAACAAACCTTGTCTATGTTTTTCTGAGTATTAGGAAAACGAGAAAACGCATTTTGTAACGCTTTGTTTTTTTGCGGTAATTTATTGTATAAATTTTTACCACCAACTAAGGTGCGGTCATGTTTTAAGTACTGTTCTACTTGTTTTAAAAAGTCGCTCATAGCTAAAAGTTTAATGTTGTAATTATTAGAATACTAATGTAATTACTCTTAAACCCCATAAAAAGGACACACTAAGCCCGTTTTAATTATATAGCTTTCGCGGAAGAAAAAATAAACAGAAATAAACGACCCCGAAAAGTGGGTTTTAATTCGTGCGGTTGAACTGAACCGCTGAAACACCAATAAACATAAGGGTTTGTTCCGCACGAATTGATTGTGCGGTTTTGTGCGTTCCGCACGAATTAAACTAAAAAACCACCTATTAACGTCTTAATAGGTGGTTTCGTGAAAAAAATATACTCAGGTTTACGATCTGAATATAATTTAAGTATCATAAGGACTATTAACATCATCAGCAAAATGAGTTATTTCATAAGGCTTTTGTAGAAACCAATTAGATTTTATATCAGCTTCAAACCAACATTCGTTTTTAACATCCCAACGACAAGTTTCTATAACACCTCCTTGAGGCGCTTCGGGGTTACAAGAAAAAACGATACAACTTATATAAGGCGGATTAAAACCACTGTATGTTTCAGGTTTCCTGTCTTCTATTTTAGTCCAATTTAATTTCATACCCTAAATATATTAATTTCTACATTTATCTACTAACGGTAAACCGTGTAGTTTGGTAAAAAACTTGGTAAGCTCGAAATGCGTATGCATTAAATTGGTACGCTGTTCTTTGTAATCAGCTTCTTCGGTTAACAAAAAAGCATAAAACAAATCGTTAATACGCTCTCTGTAATCTTTGGCTTGTAAATAACATAGCAGTTCGTTTAATACGGCTAATGCTTGTTCTTTTTGATCTTGTAACTCTTCGCTGTTTTTCGGCATAACTTTGAAATTTAAAAACACCTACACGAGCTGCCGAAAAACAACGAAACGAAGTAATTGAGTAGGCTTCCCCAAACTCTCTCATGTAGGATATATTAATAAAAATGTTTTTTGAAATCATAGTTTCAAGGTTTTTCGGCACTACAAATATAACAAAAAAACCAATACGTAAATGTATTTGTTAATAGTTTTAGGCGCAATGGTAGGTTTGTATGAAATAATTAATCACGGTTTTTTTTAGAAAATAATTCTCTAAACTTTGTATCAGCAATACAAGGTTCAGAATGATGCCACGACATATATATCGCTTCTAATTCTTCATCAGACAAATCAATTATAATAGTTTCTCCTGGTTTCATACTCAAAAATACAAAAAAAATAAACAGAAATAAACGACCCCGAAAAGTGGGTTTTAATTCGTGCGGTTGAACTGAACCCCTGAAACACCAATAAACATAAGGGTTTATTCCGCACGAATTGATTGTGCGGTTTTGTGCGTTCCGCACGAATTTAATCTATTTTCTCTAAATCTAATCGAATACATCCGTATTCCTTATTTACTAAGCAATCTATGAGTTGTTTTTCAGGCACTTTAAACCTATCACCATTAATAACGATACAATCAGACCCTAAAGCCTTTAAAATAGTTTTGTAACCCATCCTAATACTATAAGAAACAATTGTTTTAGTAACGGAGCCTTCATGGTACTCTTGATAATCTGTTAAATCAAACATATACACTTAATTCTTTTAAAAAGTTTTAGAAAAATAACCACCAACACGAGACCAACTCTTATCAATAACGTTTCGCTTCCTATACGATTGAGTAAAGTTACTTCCGTACAAATCAAAAGCAGACAAAAAACCTTTAAAAAAGGATGAGTTTAATTTATTATTTAATACGTTTCTCATACCCAAATTTACAAAAAAAAATCCCGATTCATTACAAATCGGGATTTTCATCAACTAAACTAAATAAAATAACAAAAACTCACCTTATTATGTTCTACTTCGTTCTACAAATACGTGGTCGCCTCCAGCTACTTCAACAGCTTCAACAGTTAATGTTGCACCGCTTAAAGCATCCCAATCTACCGCGCCCGCTAATAAGAAATTAGCGTTACTAGCTTCAATAGTTGCAGGGTTTGTACCACCACTACCTATTAAAGTGTACATACCACCTGTTGTAGCGTTTATAATATCGGTAATAATAGTAGCACCTGTATTGTCTACTAATTGATATTCACCGCTTCCTGGTGTAGCATCTACCGTTACAGCATCGGCAGCTATTACATTAGCGGTAGCCTTGGTAAACGTACCATAATAACGCTTAGGTAATAAAGCTGTTTTACTAAATTGCTGAAATTTAAGCAACCAACCTGTGCCGTCATTATTATTAGTTCCTTCTGGTATTAAGGTTAACGGTGCCGCACAACTACCATACACTCTATAGAAAGCATCAGGATCTCCGCATGCGCCAATTTTTTGAGCCACAATAACGCTTTTATTTAAAGCGTTTTGTATTAAATTCTCGATAACCTTATCACTACCTGGGTAATAATACTCAGGAAGACTAGACATCGAAATATTATCTTCTTCTCCTTCACCTGTCCCTGGTAAACTCGTTTTACTAGATGTAACTTGCAATTCAGTTACATACTTGTTAGGTTTCATTATATAATTCCCTACGGTATCCACGCTAAATGGCACTGAAGAAGGGAATGTTAAAATATCACTTAAAAAAAGGATGACAATCTGAAAATTTTTACTTTCAGCTGCTCCAGAGCCTTTTTGCACTAAAGATGGGTTTGTCCAACTCATGATTATATGTTTTAAAAATTAAACAAAAACCAGAGCCTTTACGTTAATAAAGGCCCTAGTATTTTTATTATCTAGAAACTTCAACAAATTTGCTTCCGTTATACTTAACCGTCAGTCTAGCACCTACACTTGCAGTAAACGTAGCACTTAATAAGAAGTTACCACCGCTTGCAATAGTGGTGCTATTAGTAGCACTACCACCTTCAATAGTGTATTCTTCATCTACCACAGCGTTTGCTATATTAGTTATTGCTGTAGGTGCTGTATTATCTTGCGTTACAAACCAAGTACCATTTGCAGCATCGGCAGTTGTAGCATCAGCAGCTAACGTAACTTTTGTTTCTAAGCTTACTTCGGCAGCAACAGTTCTGGAATACTCTATAAATTTACCGTTAGAATGCGATAAAATTAATTTATCACCTTTAGCCATGGTAAAGTTTGCTCCTGTAGCTAAAATAATATTAGCGTTATTAGCAATTGTTGGCGCATTTGTAGCATCGTCGCAATATAAATACACGTACGATACATCTGTAGCATCATCAAAATTAGTGATAGTTTGAGCACTTGTATTGTTACCTCCAATACGTAAAGCGTGATGCTCTGCTAAACTTGGCGTAACATCGTTAACTGCAATTGGCACATACGTATCTGTTAATAACGGCACGTTATTAGAGAAGAAAATTTGATTTTCATAAGTCACTTCGGCATCAGGATCTACATTAGCACCAAATGCTTTTACAAACGGACCTAATTTATAATCGCCTACACCTATAATTCCTCTACGCTCAAGGTCTTCACCTAATTTTAAAGACGAATCTTCACCAATTTTATCAACCATAATACCTAGGTTGTTATCGGTTGTTAAGTAAAAGAAACCTGTTCCTTCTAATTGCGGACGAATATCGAATTCAATATTTGTCATACCCTCAATATGCTGAGAATCTTTCTTATAGTCTTGAATGGTGCCTTTTTCGGCTTCGCGACCATCAACATACCAACGATGTACTTCTTTACCTAACGACAGTTTTAAACCTGGCGTGCTTCTAAAATCTAAAGGCAATTGTTCTTGACATACTTGTGTTAAAACACTATACGTATTAGCAGGTGTTAAAACAGGTGTATCAAACGCTTTATACGTTTTATCTCTATGCGTATCAATAAATTTCAATAAACCAGACATAGCATTTATAAAGCTTCCTGCTTTTCCTGGTTGTAAAGTTGGATCTGATTTCACACCTTTGAACAATGAAATTTTATCTTCTTTTCTTACCTGCTTAAATATTTCGTTTAACAAGTATTTAGCAAATCCCATTTTAAAAGGCGTAGACCCTTCGTTAAAGAATTGATTCATCCAACTTTTTTCAAGTTGTTTCATTTGTGTAATCGTGAAGAATACATCAATTTGCTTGTCGTAAATTTTATTTATAACAGGCACAAAACGTTGATTGTTTTTAGGTAAAAACTCCGTTTTTAAAGCTTGTGTAATTTCGCCAGTTACAATACTTGCAAACACATACTGATCTTGAATATTACTAACAATACTCCAATGCGCAGGTAAATCGTAACCATCCATAAACAAACTAAAAATTTCGCTTCCATTACGTCTAGAGTAAGCGCCTAAATCTTCGTTTATTTTATCAATATTTACTTTGTTATTCCAATCGGTTGCCCCTTTTGGCATAACACCTTGGTTTAATGCGTCTATAAGGTTTTTGTTCCAAGGACGCGCTTCTACACTATCATACGATTGTCCAGAAGCAAATAAATGCGTTGCACTATGTTTCACGGCTTTTGTGTTATTTGGGTTAAAATCAATTACGGCTTCCGGAACATCTGGTTCTGGTTCGTCTTTAAGTTTCGCTAAATCGGCAGCCTGCTGCTCGTTGGTTTTTTTAGCTACTTTTAACTGACTAATTGCTGCTTGTAATGTTGCTAACACAGATTTATCATCTGTTGTAGGAACTTCTGCAGCTGGTTCGTCGTCAACATCTGTTCCTGCCGATGGCGCAGGCTTAATATCTAAAGCTGCTAATTCTGCTTTTAAAGTGTCAAAATCTTTTGAAGCAGCACCTATATACTCATTGTTGTAATAAGCAACAAAAGCTTCAGCAAAAGACTCTTCTCCTTCTTTTGATGCGTAGCCTATAGCTTTGTTTAACTTTTCCATTTTTTCCGCCGAAAAGTCTAGCGGTTCCTTTGCATCTGGGTCAAACCCCATAAAAGCCGCAATAGCCGCTAAATGCTTTAAAAACAATTTTTTCATTGTGTTCGTTTTAAATTAATAATTAACTATTTGTGGATATAAAAGATCTTGCATCGGCAAGGAACTTAAGTTGGTCTACGGCATATTCAATATTACCTATGGCGTCTATCATGCCAATATCTAAAGCTTCATCAGCATAAAACATTTTACCAGTCAATACACCTGGCACATCTTTTAAATTAGGTCTCGCTGCTTTAAAGGCTTCTTGAAATTTTAATGCTAATGGGTCCAGGTATTCCGCACGTATTAATTCGTACTTACCTTCAAGAGCGAGTTTAAAGGCTTTGTTTTTATCTTCGCTTAAACTAGACTCTATAATATGCTCTACAATGCCGTATTCTTCAAGCATTTTCTTTTGGTTGTACAGGGTTAACATTACGCCTAAACTACCAACCATGGCGCTCGTGTTATTTTCGGCAATCATTAAATCGGTTCCCGAATTTTTCCAAAGGTTTGCGCTTGCACAGGTATCAAATAAAGAAACAACAGGTTTTTTTTTGTTTTTTAAGAAGTCTAAATAAGGCGGTACACTACTTACGGTACCACCTCCAGAATCGTCGTGCCATATCTGACCAATAAAACGTGGGTCGTTATCGAAGTTTTTAGCCATAGCAACCAGCTCATCGCTTCCCCAATTAAACCAACCACCGTATTTATACATGCCACCAATACAGCGCACAATACCAATACTACCTTCTGGTACATCTTGTTGCGATACATCTATAACATTTCCATCGGTATCAATAACTTCTCTAACAAAAGAAGCTTCTTGATCTTTAGGACTTATTAATGAAACGGGTTTTACTGATTTGTCTATAGAAGATTCTAAATAGCGTAAAGCAACATGCGGAGATAATAACCACATTCCTTTTTCTATTTCGTGCTTATAAGCGTTTTGATTCATTACATACCGTTAATAGGAATTAATAAATCAATAATACAATGAGAAGACACTTCTTAAAAGGACATGTTATTTTGAGTAAAAAAAATAAGCCGATGAAAAAAAATGAAAAATGATGAATTTATGTGTTTTTCAGGAAGAAAAAAGAGGCGAAAACCACGATTTTACTCCCTAAATTGTCCCAAAAAACTATAAATACTTAGAAACCAGTTTGTTAGAGCGTTTTTTTTCTCTTTCGAACAGTTTTTCATAGTTTTGAAACGCCTTATCGTCACTAGCAAGGTTATATTTTTGTAAAAATTCAGTAATTGCTTTGTAGCGTTTTCCTTTTTTAAAGTCGTTACCAAAATGCGCACCATCAACATAAGAAACTAAACTTAAACGAAATAACGATTCAAACACATCTGTAATATCTTTAATTTCTTTTTCTGAAAAATTTACAAATCCAGATCTACAGTCTACTACTTTTTTATTTCGTCGTCTTATATTTTTACTAACTGCAATATAAAAAGTAATTCCCTCTTTTACTTTTACAGGTTTATTGCTAGTTTCTAAACACTGCAAAATCATTTTAGAAAAAGGTCTGTTGTTTTTTATGTGTAACGCTTTCGCTTTAACGTTATTTGCAATAAGCTCAATTGGTGTATCTAGCTGCTCAGAAATAAACATGCATAAATGTTCGGGAAGCGGAAAGGGTATTATTTGAGATTTGTCGAGCGCCATATTGTTACTCAAATATAAAACAATTTGTTAAATAATTAACAATAGGTTAAATAAATTATTTCTTAATCCATTTGCCTAATCTGTTTTTTTGAGATTTAGTAAGTTTAGAATACTCTTTTTTACCTATAACACAACTATCTAATTTATACACAACTTCCTGTGTTGATGTTGGCTTTTGGGTTAATACTATATTTAAAGAATCGTTATGTTTAAACTTATTACCTTCAAGTTTTATCGAGGTATTATTTTCGTTAGTCGATTTATTAATAGCATTAGATATCGTTTTATTATTAAGTGTTTTCTCTGTACTTAACCAACTGTATTTATGACCGATTTTAGCGCCTATTGGTAAAAAAAATAACGCACATAAAATAATAACCAAAATTGTTCTCCAAGGTATTTTTTTTATAAAAGTCATAATTTAAAACATTATTAAACAGGTTAAAAGCAATGCTATTGCCCAAAATATAAAAGCGTTTGTTTTGAAATTTTTGTCTAGGTTCATAATGAGTTATTTATTCATTTGAAAATGTGGAACATCAACAAAACCGTTTTCTATTCCATCTTTATTAAAATCGCCACCCCAAACATTATCTTCATGCAAGCTTTCCCAATAGTCGCCTAATGGTTTTATGTGTTCAAATCTATATGTTAGATCGCCATCTATAAAGAAATTAAAATCTACTGCTAATCTATCAGCATGTAAACTTAAAAGCGTTTTACTTAAACGTCTGGTTTTTATAAGTTTTACACCTAAAACACCACCTCTAACTATTTTATAACCAAAGTAGTTTAACAAAATTTGACTTCTGGTGCGGTAAGCTTCTCCAAAGGTTAAGCGAATACCATAACAATCAAAAGCATACTGAATTAGTTTGCTTATGTTGTATGTGAATATTTGTTGTTTTTCGCTTAGTTTCATTTCCAATTTTTAAAAATTCGGTTAAGTTTACGGGAAAACCGTAATACAATTATTTTAGTTTTTTTTTAGCAATACCTTAAACCACGCTTTATAACTCCCGTTATGATTACGTTTAACGTCTAATTGAAACAAATAAATAACTCTTAATATTGACAATATAGCTGCTGTAATACTAAAAGCCGAAACCCATAAAACAGATAAAAACACCGTAAATAAAGTCGTTATTACACTTTCACCGTAAATTAAAAGAAGTTTGTATGGCATAGCTTATTTATTTTGTATTAGAAATTCTTTTTAAAAAATCGACGATAATAATTCCAATGTTATTAGTAACAGTACCAACAGCACTACCGCCACGAGCTATAAAAAAACCAACAACAACGATACAACCACCAAAAAAGGTGATAGGCACAGGTTCTTTGCTCTCTATAAACCACGCTTTTACTGGTAAAAACAAAGGCGCTATAAATAATATTACCCCTAGTAATTGCCAGAAGTAAATCCAAACAATCTCAGCTTTTGAATCTTTTTTTTCTGCTAACTTTTGTTTTATCTCGTTCATCGTTTTGTTTTTTTTTGAAATTAATTTTATTCTACAGTATTTCCTGTACCTGTAATTGTTTGACTACTTGCACTACGACTAGGTATATCGTAATTATTTTTAATTAAACTATTGTCACCTGTAAACGTTATAAATTCTGTAGGCGATCCCTCCATAAGCTTGTTATTCATAAGCACTAAATTATCTGGTTGTACGCCTGAATTAGTAACCCAAAAAGCCCTAGAGCCGTTACTGTTCTGATACAGCCTGTTGTTTTCAAATACAATATTGTCAGACGCTCCTGTGTTATCAAATTCAATTGCAGCCGATGTAGATGTGCTATAAACATCGTTATCGATAAACGAAGCATTAACAAGTATAGCTGATGATGCAGATATAAATAATCCATCTTTAACCGTGTTACCTTTAAAATATAAGTCTGTATTTGTATTTCGAATTTGAACTTGATTTTTAAATAAATTATCTTTTAACGTTATGCTATTAGTGGTTATTAATCTTGCATTGTCATTATAGCTTTCAAAAACATTATCGTTAATGAATAAAGATGGCGCACCTACTGTCATATTAATTGCAGAAGCTTGCGCTGTAGTATTCATATTGTTTAATTCTAAAGCACGTCCATAAGTTCTAATGTTATTATTTGTAAAATACACGTCTCTAACGGCTGCGCTTTTGACTTCTAGCCCTAAAGAACCTGTTACATTAGTTTCATTATCAACAATATTATTATGAATATTAGAGTCTCTAAGAGAGCTTAAATCGAAGGCTATTCCGTTAATATTTTTTATAACATTGTCAGAAACGTTTAATTTCCAACCTTGTAACCTCATTCCTTTTTCTTCTAAAGTAGCATCATCCCCTTTTCCTCTAATAATGTTTCCACGTATTATAATTTCAGAAGCGATTTCGATTTTGTTAGTCCATGTGTCTAAAACCGCATTTGTCTCTATTCCAGTTTGACCTATACTATGTACAGCACCGCCTAATGTTAGATTGTAATCAATAACATTGTCTATAAGTCCACCACCCTGAAGCTTATAAGCTGCCATTCGGGTATTTACAACGTTATTGTACGCCCAGGAATCATACGCACTAAACAAATTAACAGAACCATATAAATTATCAAGCATATAGTTATTACGAACTACAACACCTCTAACAATATTTTCGTCAAGTGTTTCACCCGTTGTAGCGTCTCTATACCTCGTCGGCTCTGTATCTATGGCGTATCTTGGAGCTGACCCATCGTTAACTCCCATATCCTGACCTGCATTAATAATATAGTTGTTTTCTATCACCATAGTATCAACACCGATAGGCGATATATTATTTCGTCTGTTATTGTCAATTGTACAATTCTTAATTGCTATGTTTCTGCAATTTCTAAACCCTACATCTGTAGATAAGCTGTTTCCTGCTGCAACAAACCCGTCGCCGTAACAATCTTTTAAAACTGCTCCATCAACAAGACCTCCATCTACACCTATATAAGCGATAGCTAATTCATAGGTTATATCATAACCAGACAGATATTCTGTGTACCCATTAACCGCTACACCTGTTGATGACGCATAAGCTCTAAAATACAAGCCATCTGTTGAGTTACTTATATCAAAGTACCAATGCCCTTCGTTTGTTCCCCATGTTGAACTATATCCCAAAGCTCCTAGAGCGGTTGATGCATTTATGTAGTTGCTTATCTCTTCAACTTGCGTTTCTGCATCATTTGGAGTAATAGGGATTGTATAGGTTACTAAAGCGTCATTTTCTCCAATAGTATAATCTATACTTGAAGCAGTTGAAGGTGTATAAATACGTCTATACTGCCTGTAATTATGAGACAACCTAGAACCTATTAAGTTACCACCTATAACTTTGACGTTTTTAGTGTCTTCGGATGATATAATATGTTGAGCGTATGCGTAAGAAGGTAAACTTCTTATAAACACAGCATCCGTCATTCTTATTGTAAAGTCACTTGGCAAAATAATTGAATATAAATGTTGGTCGTTTAAATTCTTTTCGTACCACGTTCCTGTTGCTGGGCGTGAATTTTGTATAAAGCAATCTAGTTTAGATATAAATAATTCATTACCATTAAGTAGTTTTGTGTCTGAAATTGCTTTGTTAATGTTGTCGATATTACCTTGTGTATTAGCTATAATTGTTGGCGTAACATCTGAAAAAGAAATAGATGTAGAAATAGTTTCATCAATTGGGTATTTTCTAGTGTCAAATGTTAAAGAAGGGTTTTTCAAGAACGCATTTGTTGTAGAAGCCCAATTCAGTTGATAATTTAATATTGTGTTATCTACATAGCTGTCTCCTAATAATTCTAATTCTCCTGTTCCTGTAGATATTATTGAACCACCGCCATCTGTTAAATAAACATTCGACAAAGCAACATCTGTATTACCGATATCTATAACGCCAGTTATACTAACAATTCTAGTAATAGTTGATGTGCCATTAACAACCGCCTGCAACTCTGCTAAAGTTGCAACCTCTGTTAGATTAGCTAAACCGCTAGAAGAGTTATCAATATTAACCCATCCACTTGAAGTATATTCTTCTGTTTTTTGGGTGTCCGTGTTAAAATGTGTATCACCTAAATTTGGTGATGTTGGTCTGTTAGCTGTAGTTCCAGTTGATTTTTGAGGTATTAAATACGTATATGCCTCATAAGTTGGTGTTGACAAACCTTCAGATAATATAAATGTTGGCTCGTTTGCTACAGGAATAGTAACTCTAACATAATTTACTCCAGCAGGAACAGTAAATGTAGATATGTTTGAGTTAGACCCTCCAGATACAACAACGAACGAATCGTCAAAATAACATGTGAATCTCATTGCTGTATTACTTGTGTATGTTAAACCTTCTGTTACAGGTATAAAATCAGATGTGTCATAAGCTGCATTTGTTGTTAAACTTCCTGTAGTGTTGCTTATAAATTTACCAGATGTTTTTGTATCCGTGTTATATAAATTTGAACTTAAAGAGCCATAAACACTCTCATTTAATTGATTTAATGTAGTTAATTCGTTATCATTAATAGCGTCATTCGCTGTGATAGTTCCTTTAACTTCTAAATCATTTTGAATAGTTTTAATTTCGTTATAGTCGTTTTGAAACGAGTAATTGTTCTCTTGACCATACCATAAAGAACCTGAAATTAAATTACCCCATGCGCCTGTATCTTCATTATCTACACCTGCTAGATAGCCTTCGCTTATAATTACTTTTGCAGGATATCCAACTGATGTATTATAGTTATACCAATCTGACAAGTCTGTATTTCTATAATATAAATTAGCTATTGCAGGAATTGTACTAGGTTGTCTCAAACCAACAGTTGACAGCGATACTACCGAATTATCGGTTTTTTTGAAGTATCTCAAATCACTCCAACCACCGTTTGCCTGTGTGCGCAAATAGTTGGATTGTGCTTTTAATACAGATAAAATACTTTTTTCTGTAATTCCGTCTGTTGTGCTTCCACCCGCAAAGCCTGAAGTTGTTAAATTGGTTGAACCGTTTACTATACCTTCTTTTGTGGTATAGTCGTATAATTTGTCATTAGGGAAATTGTTTGCAACAGCATCTTCATGCGCCATTGACACTACGGCTGTCATGGTAATATATCCATAAAACACGCCTTTGGTTGGGTCTGAATCTACATTACGATAAAGCTCTGCCATTGTTCCATCTGGAAAAATAGCGTACTTTAAAAAGGATTTTACAAAGTTTCTAGCCCAAATCTCTTTTTCTCTATCATTATTTTCAATAGCCCACGAATGAACGTAAGCTATTGCTTCCCATTGGCGGTTGTTGTAGATGTCTTGCGCCCATGCCATTGTGTAAGCCGTAATATCATCACCATTAGAATCTTGTAAGGGGTTTGCTGTGCTTACACCTGCTATTTCAGGATAAGTGCCTTCGGGGGTAAATTTTGTTATACCTGCATTTTCCCAATCTACACCTAAATACGTCTCAATACGAGACGATGTAGCATTAAAAGTTATTTCAGCATAACGAGCGAACCATGTATCAATAGTTTCTTTGTCTACGTCAGTTAAATTAGTAGCTAAATCTTTTATTAAATTATAAGAGTGTTTTGTTTTTTTTACATCTGCTGTTTGAATCCACAACGAATAATCAGCATCAAATCTATATGTTGACGAATCATTCCACCAAGTAGTGTTTAAATCGTTTGCTCCAACGTAAGCTAATATTTCAGTTGCAATAGTGTTAGCTATTGAAACATCGTCAAGAGCATAAGCATAAGCTGCTGTAGTATGCAACCATTGCCTGTTGTTTGGCACTGTTGCTGCCGAACCTAGTGTCGGTCTATATTGACTAGGATTAGCTATAAAATTATCCTTTTCTGTGATGATTTTTGTAATGTCATCTGCAAATCCTGTACCTGCTGTATATCCATTTTGAAAGCGTGATTTTAATTCAGCTTTTGCTTCATCAGAAAATAGGAGATTTTCGTTAGTAGGAACTACAGAAGGAATGTCAGATAAATCAGCAACTCCAGCATAGTCTTTGTCTTGAAACACTATGCTTCTTGCAGCCGTTATATTAGCAGGGTCAACAGTTAATGACCCTGTAGAAGATAAGACAGTTCCTTTATAAATGGTTAGTTGATCTCTAAGCCATGTACCTCTACTTGAGTTTAAATTTATATATGGGAACCCTCCGACATCAGTAGATATAATCTCAGCATCTCCTAGTCCATTAGATAATTTAGCTACTCGGTCTGTTGAAGAGATATAAACACCAGGTCTAGATCCTCCGACACTTTGTCCCTCTATTTTTATTGATAAATCATCTGTATCTAATGAACCATAAGTAGTAAAACCGTCATTATCTAATAATTTAGTAAAATAATCAGATAAATCTGTATCTCTCAAATAATTAGCATCGCCGTATCTTTTAGGTATAAACGCATCGCCGCCTATTGAGTCAACTTCGGTGTTAGAAATTGTTGAGCGTAAAACTCCGTTAATAGTCCAATTCGCCGTAATCGTATCGTTTACTGCTGGCTGCAAAGCACTATATATTAATGCTTGTTCAGCAGGAGACAACAAACCTGCATTAGAATTATTGGCTAATCCTATAACTGCATTTGTACCTGTAGATGATGTAATTGTGCCGTTTGTAGCTGTTGATATATAGCCTAAATTTGTTGTGCCGTCAGAAGGCGCAGCCCAATGACCGTTACCAGAAGTGCTTGTTGCTGTCCATACGTCTCCAATTGAATTAGCGTCGTAAGTTCCTCCTGAACCTGTTCTAAATCTTAATGTGCCGTAGCCGTTACGTATATCTATTTCGTCATCATCAAAATAATAATATGTTTTGAAATCTGGACTACGAAATGCCATAGATGAGCCTGTGCCTAAATCTACGTATCTATTTGAACCATCTGGTGTTGTTCCGTTTATTGTATAGATATTATCTAAAGAACCTTTTAAAGCTTCCCATGTTGTGCCGTTCCATTGTTCCCATTGACTAACACCAGTATCTTCATGATACAAAATAGTTCCTTTTGTTGGTGTTAACGCATCTCGTTGAGCGGTGGTTACTAAATACGGTTGTATTAGTTTAGTATGTATGCCACGATGCGCTCTTTGTGGTGGCCTTGTATCTACTTGAGATGTAGCAAATAATGAAAATAAAAGCGTTACTAATAAAAATATTTTTTTCATGATTTAATGTTTATTAATTTGAACAGATGAACCTAATTTTACTCCGTTAGTAAGTGTTGCATAGTTTCCTGTTATAAAATTTGTATGTGTATATGCGTAACCTTCGGTTAGTATTCCATCGTTAGTAATAACTTCAATACTGGAAGGGTTGCCTGAATAAGAAAAAACAGTCTGTCCTTCTTCAGTGGCTTCTAATATTTGTTTTTCGAAAGTATCGCCGTAGGTACGTACGTTTAATTCTTCATCTATTTGCAAGCCATCAATACCTAATGCTTCTGGTATTAAAACAATATCGCCTGTAAGTGGGTAATAATTATATTGATACGTTTCTGTAAGCCATTTATCGTTATGAACGATATCTACACTTGGTGGTTTGCTCGATACATTAAAAGTAAGTTGGTTTGCTTCGGTTGCTACTAGCGTTACTTTGTTTGAGTTTGTGGTTTGTACGGTACCTGCGTTTACTTTATGATACGCACCTTTATACCAACGGTGCAACGTATTATCATAACGAACTAAGTACCATTTAAAAGATTGTCCTGGTGCTGGTAAATCTGAATACAGTTCTACTTCTATAGTATCTGGAGTAGATCCGCTAATTTCCCAAACACCGTCTTCATGGTCCCAAATAGCTATTTCGGGCGTTAATCCTATTCCTGGATCTAAAACAGCCCATGCATTTTCTTCTCCTATCGGATAAGACGCGTGTAATAAGGATATGTTTGTGTAACGGCCGTAAAAAGGGTTTGGTGATTTAGATAATTCTAACATCTTCAATCTCTCATCTAAATTATCTAATAAATCAGCATGATTATCAGAAACAGCTTTTACATCGTTTGCTTCATCTGCATAAAACTTCCTTACACTGTCTGGATCAGATGGGTTATTTGTTTTTGTTGGATATGAAAGTCTACTTGCTGGCATTAGCTTAGGTTAAAATCTAGATGATAATCGAATCCATCAATATTAATACCTTCGGCGGTTTGGTTATCGTGAAACTTTACAGGCACAGGCGACGCGTTTTTAAAAACAAGCGTATGACCTTTTTTTATATCAAAAGAAGAAGAACATTGCATAAAAAACTTATTTGATGCTACTTCATAAATATCGTGTGTCGTGGTTTTTACATAAACCTGGTAAACCCCACGAAGAAGGTCGTTAAACTTTTCAAAATCGGTAGTAGATAAACCAGGATAAGAAAGCGATAAGGTTTTAGTAATTAAAACACCTGCATCTGTAACCTTGCTTGATTGCTTGTAGGTTATTTTTGAAGGTGTGTGGTAAATAGTGGTTAAATTAGGAATACTAACCACATCGTCGATAGATTTTATTTGTACCAAACAAATATCTTGTATTAATGAATTGTTCTTGTTGAATTCCATAATACAAGTATAAAATACTACACTACTAATTAAAAGGACATGTTGTGTTTTGAACTTTTGTGCGTATTCGTGCGGAAATTGAACTTTTATTCACGCCTTTATTTATAAAGCTTTACAACTATTTCAGTTTAAAAGTTCGATAGTTTTTTAATTATTTACATATACATGTTTTAAATAAAAATATATATAAGTATGCACCACCTCTTTTTGCACAAAAGTTCCATTTGAATTCTTTAATTAATTGGGGTATAAGGGGAAAATAAAAAAAGCGAATAATAAAAGGGTTAAGAACCGAAATTCTTAACCCTTTTTAACAAGGCAACCGCTTTACAGAGAGAGCTACTCTTACGGTTTAATCTGCATTTCCTTGTATTATGTAATAAATTACAGGTTCGAGGCTCTATAATATCAACGACTGATTATTATAGTTTAAATAATTGTTAATAGCATTAAAGTCTTTACATTTTCCGTTTTCTATTTCTTTAATTTTAGTTAACGAAATATCTAACATTTCTGAAAGCTCTTTTTGGGTTTCAGTTCGAGCTTCTTTAGATGTTTTAACTTTTAGAGTTAGTTGAGTTTTCAACTCTAAATCATCTATCCATTTAAAAAATAGTTGAGTTTTAAACTCTCTAGTATTGTTAATCATTTGATTCTTAGTGTTTTTGTAAAAAGTATAAGTTTATCACGTGTTGGGCTAGAATAGCCACAAGGGCACGCAATCAATCATTTAAAAACACCTTTCATACTAATAAACATTTGTCTCAAACCAATGAAACCTAATAATCCAGTTAGTACCATTACGAATTCAGAGTGATAATCAAAATAGGCGTAGACTACACAAAGAGTCATTGATAATATTAGGCTTATACTTCCTTTTTTAAACAGTTTTCTATTCATTTTTTAAATAATTTAAAGATTGCTTATTTCTAGCCCAACCCCCAAAGCATATGCTACGCTCTGATTAAGTTGGTTTTATTTTTGTTATTTCTCAGGTCTTACTTGAGTCAACTCTACACAACACAGCATAAAGTCTATAGAGCGCAGCAAACGGTCTTCATGTGTATGCTGCGCATCCACAGACCTTATGCTTTGGGGGTTAGCAAACAATAAAACCTATCTTTTCCTTTTCTTCCGTTTGGTTCGTGCTTGTTTACGTCGTTCAGCTCTTGTAGGTGGTGGTCTATCTTCATAAATCCTATGGTCTATTAAGGTCAAAGGCTTCATTTCTGGCACTTCGGTTTTTATATTTAATCCTCTTTCTTTTGCCTCTTCGGGAGTTACTATTTCTATATCAATGCCTTTTTGCGCATGTTCTTTGGCTACATTCAAGGCTGTTTTGCCAAATCCACCACCAGCTATCATTATTACTTTTTTCATGGTTTTACAGTTTCTAACACCTCATAAAAACCAAAAGGGCTTATGTTTTAATTCGGTGTGTTATGTGTGTTTGTCTACTTCTGAATTTCCTTCGGAAATTCCTCGCATCCAAACCTTTCAGTTCTTATGCGTGGCATGTTAGGCAACATTTGAAGATTCTTTTTGCTTAAAATCAGAGCAAGTGTTCCAAAATTCATTCAATGTTTCCCAACCAGAAAAACTATCTGGATTTTCTTTATATTCTTTTTCCCATTTAGGATGTTCGCAATGTAAGTGAGTTGTATTAGCTATTTTAAAAGGTTTTCCTGCAAATTTGCAGTTATAACATTTTTGTTTATTTTTTGGTAATTTCATAATAAAACGTTGCCTAACATATTATAAAAATAAGTGGTAGGTCTTTTTAAATTATTATTGTTTTCTTCGGGTGCAAATAATCTTTGCATACGGTAATTTTTCCTTCGGAAAAACCACCTATTCTTATAAGTGGCACGTTGTATAACAATTAAACAATCTCTCCAATACGTACTTGCATAATTTCTACTTTTAAGTATTGCTTCTCATATTCTTTTTTACCTTCTTTAATAACATCTTGTAGCGTATTGCCATGCGTTATAGAGTTATAGGTTGTCATTGGTGCAAACGCTTTTTTTTCGGTAAAAAAACACCTGTAATCTACTTCAACTGCTATTTCCTTCGTATAGGTTTCGTCAGTCATTTCTATGTCTAAATCATTTGGTACTATTGTCATTGTTTAACAGTTTACAACACAGTATAATCAAAATGCTTTACCGTGTTTGGTTAATATATTTTCTTTTCTAGTCTATGTGCTGGCAAATTCCTTCGGAATTATGCCGCACATTGTTTATACGTGGCACGTTAAGCACTACAAGCAACCTCGTTTAAAACTTCTGGTTTCTGGTTCCATAAAACAGGAAATACGGGTACTTTTATTCGGTTTTGTATAATGGCTACTTTTAACCATTCTCTGTTGGTGTCTTCATTGGTAACTTCCATGGTCCAGGAGCGCGAATCGGTGCCACTAGCTTTATCTCTTACATGGGTATCATAATCTGCGCTGTACAATTCTTGCTCGTAATATTCTAGATTTAAAAGAAACTGACCTTCGGGTGTTCTAAAATCTTCTTCGGTAGCGAATCTTAACGGTGGTATTTTAGATGGTGAATTCATTAGAATGTGTTTGCTAGTTTTGCGTATAATTCGTCGCTTACGGTTAACGATATGTATTCTGTACCGTCACGTTTTATATCTGCACCTTTTTTAATAGCATTGTATTCGAAATGCTCGTTAAGTTCACAGTATTTTTTAATCTTATTTTTAAAGGTCCTAACGTTTATATATTTTGATTGCGCAGGATATTTTACTAAAAACCCTTTTCCGTTTTCAATAGATTCTTCATTAAACATTCTAGATTTTGGAACATCACAATTTAAATTTTGCGATCTCGAAAAATATTCATCAGCCCAATCAATAAACACTTCGCCAATATCTTGTCTAAGCTTACGTTTTTCTAGTTTTTCGGTAGGCGCGGTAATTAATCCGTATTTAAAATACAGATGCGAACACATGGCTAAAAAATTATAAAACAAGTTCCATTGCTCGGTGTCCCATTCACTCCAAAACAAAGCTTTAAAATCGTCGGTTGGTTGGTATTCGTCGTTATACCAGTTAGAAAACCCTAAAAGAAATTGACGATCTCTAAACGAGCCACCTTCACCACGTAACGCATGGTTTGTTGTTATGTATATTTTTGGCGATAAGTGATGCGGAATAGTAAACTTTTTATCGCCTTTTCCTTCAACTTGCCAATCGCCTGTTATTTCGGTAAAAATGCCTTCTAAATCAAAATTAGTACGTACATCGTCTATAAATACATTCTGAATACGTTCGTTAACTTCTTCCCATTTGTATTTGTCTTCCATGAAGTTTTTATTCTTCCCGTTAACAAATACTTGCGGTAAGGCGTGTTTTAAGGCTTTACCTACTAACGATTTACCACTACGCCCGTTACTACTTCCAACCTCTGTCATGGTGCCATCCATAGCAACCACAGCTTTTAAAACACTATCGTCTTTAAAATTATGAAGCAAATAACCGATAGCTGTTATTTTAGATAGTAAATGCTTAGAGGTTTCAAAAGCTTGAGGGAGGGTTAGGTCTTGGTACACCGATTTCTTACCTTCTTTTTTAGGGTAAAAATTCGAGGTATTGTATAAAAACTGGAGATAATCGCATTTTTCACCTTCTTCTGAAAAATCAATAGTCCATTCGCCTATATATTCTTTTAAATCGGGAGATTCTTTAGCGTCTTGATGTGTTATTTGATGAATTTCTGATAATAATAAAGGTGTTTTTTTAGGTGAAAAATCTTTTAAACGCGTTTCCCAAACTTGCCCTGTTACGTTTTTAATATCGCTTTCTTCAATACCTTCGGCGGTAATTTTCCAAAACGATTCGTTAAAAAACATATACTCTAAGCCTTTTTTAGATTCTAGAAGCTCTAATTTGGTATATTCTAAATGACTTAAACTATCGGGACCAAAATAACGTGTAGAACCTCGGTATAACATGTTTTCGACATCTTCATTAGCGATTGCTTTTTTAGTAAAATCGATTATAAAATTTCTAATTTGATGCGTTTTAACTTCGCGCACAATATTGCCATCGGTTTGAATCCAGATATACGTGTTATCTGGTTGTTCTAATAAATTATAACCACGCGCTTGTAAAAAATTATAGCAACGTTTATTATTGAAAGTGTAAGTTGATTTAATAACATCGCCATCATTGTTTTTTTTGTCTTGACGCGTCCAAAAACGTTCATGATCTAAAAGCGGTTGCGCTAACACATAACCTTTAGGGTCTTTAGGGTCTATTCTCCATTTAGTAGAGCCGAATTTAAATAGTTCTAAATTACTTAACGCTTCTTTGTGTTTAGACACAAAAGCATCAATGTTTTGAAGCCCCCAATGCTCTAATAGTTTATAATCGGAGGTAGTGGTTATTTCTTCAAACTGTAAATAACTCGCATCACCTTCAGGTGTGTTTAATGCTTTTTTACATAAATCGGCTAAAGTATCGGGTTTCGATTTTAATGAGTTGGCCAATAAATCGTCTACACCTTTATCTTTTTCTGGATTCTCTTTTACATAACCCCAAAAGATTTTTAAATGTATGTCCTGGTTAGCGAATGATGCAAAATGATTTCTAAAGTTCTTGATTGCTGTAAAAAAGGAACGCGGTCTATTATCGGCAGAATGTTTAGAATCTATTTTATGCGATAAATCTAACCAATCGGCATCCACAATAAACACCACTTTTTCAACTTGGCAACGTTGTATTATTAATTCGAATTCTACAGGTAAACGCTTATTGTAAGCAATATTATGAATACCCATAATACCAACACTTGGCATACCGTGTTTAGAAGCTTTATCAGCTTTCTTTTCGCCTTCTTGTATGTAAAGTGTTTCTATTCTAGAACCATTATGATATTTTTCTCTAATATATTTATTAATGTAAATTTTAGAACCACTACCATAAGGCGAACGGTATTTGGTAGGCTTATCGTTTTTGTCGCGATGAAGTTCTGGATTTTGAAACCGAACTCTATAAAACGGTTTCTTTTTACCAACGGCTTTTTGGCTTTTGTTAAGCGTGTAGTAATACATTGGATTTCCATCTAAATCGAAATAATGTATAATAACATCGTCGCCTTTAACAATTTCAAACGCTTGATCTACCGTTCCTGGTTGATATAAACAGAATTCTTTTACAGTTTCTTCGTCTATTACTATACGCTCGTCGGTAACATCTTCTTTTTTAAGCCCGCTATCCTTTAGCATTTTATCGCAATAGGTTTTTGTACTACGACGATCTGTATTATTAGGACGCTTTTCGTTTAAATCTATACCTCCTAAACGCGCTAATTCCTCTAAAGCATCTGGGTACGATTTACCATGAAAAGAGGTAAGGTAACTAGCAGCGGTTTTAACCCCAATATCGCATTTAAAACATTTTGCAACACCTTTTGCTTTGTTAAACTCTAATTTTTCTTTGGTTTTACAAATAGGACAATCAACCACAACTTGAGATCCTTTCTTTTTAGATAAATCGTGATAAGATTCTAGTACTTGCTCTAGCGATACAGCTTCGAGTATAGCTTCTTTTTTTTCTTTTGAAATATATGGCATGTTATATGGTGGCTAATAAAATGAATGAAAAAGGTTGAGTTTCTAGGTTTACTTTAGAGTACATTTTTTTTAGTATCTCTTTGGTTTCGTATGCCGAATACCCCGTATCTAATCGGGCTATGTATTCGTCTATTTGATTAAAAAAGATGGTTTTAATGTCTATAATTTCAGCGCGTTTAACCAGTTTACGATTTAACAAAATAGGGTACTCATGGTTAAGCTTGTATTTGTTTGAATTCTTTAAACGAATAGTTGTAAAACATTTACAGTCTAGTTTATTATTCCAATTGGTGCTAAAATTGATTACTGCGCTCATACTTTCAGGTTAAAAAATATTTTTACTTCGTTGTGAGAATCTTTAATTATGGTATCTACTTTTGCTTGAGAAAGTCCGTTAGCGTACATGGTACGAATGGCGTGTTTTAATAAAGCTTCTTCTGGTGTCATGGTTAGTTAATTTCTAGTTGTACACTATAGTTATATTCGTTTTGAGCGCGTTGCACATATTTATTATCAACAGGTTCGTTGAAACCAATAAATATTGTGTGTGTGTGTGCGGATTATACTTAATACCTGCCTTTTTTAACCTGCGATGTATGTAGTATCTTTTTGAGTTTGCTGCCATGGTTTAAAGCTTATCGTTAATATTATTCATAGTTTTAAGCTGCTCCTTCGAAATATTAGCTTTTGAAAAACCTATTTGCGGATCACAAATTTGTTTCACAACCTCTTTAAAGTTATTTGCGTCGTTATTTTTTAAAACCACTTTTAACACTTCGTTTTTTTCTACTTTCATATAAATAATTTTTAAAAATCAGTCTTTAAACTTGGCATCGTGAGAGAACCGTTGTTAGCCAAGTTTAAAGGAACTGACATGTGATTGAATTGCTATTAATCAACCTTGGTGTATTATGTTAATCTTCGTTATCTGGAACAGGGCCAAAGCGTTTAAAATCTTCTTTTAGTTTCTCGTTCCATTGTGCAGCGGTGTAAGGTTTTTGTCTAAAAACTAATACTATAATTAAGCCTATAACAACAACCGCTATGACGGCTAGATTTACAATTATTGCTAATTCCATTTATCTTTATTTTTAGAGTTAGAAACAACTGTTTTACAAATCACTTCAATATTTCGAGTTGCTTCGTTATGTTTAATAAGCGCATCTTTTTCTTCAATTAAAGCCGTTAGTTTTTTTTGGTAATAATCGCGTAATTCGGCAGTAGCAATAGGCGCAAAATTCTTAGCGGTATTTAAAGCGTGTAACTGGTTGTTAAACTGGTTTATTTTACCTTGAAGGGTTTGTAACTCTGTTTTCTGATCCATAATATATTGGTATGCTGCTAAAATTTTAATAATAGCATATTGACTGTTTGTTTTTTTGCACCAGAACAACGTAGCTTCTAAAAACGTGCATTGTTTTAATGCTTTTATACGCATTAGGTTTACCAAATAAGGTTCAAGACTAGGTTTCCAGTCGGCTTGAAAATCTTTAACTATTAATAAAGATTCTTGCGGTGTGTGAGATATTGGCATCATATACGTTCGTCTTTTAAAACCATTACAAATTGAGCTTTGCTTTGCACACCAGCTAGTTCGTAAAGTTTGCGTTTGTGGTGGGGTAGTGTACTTACTGCAATATTAAGCGCGTCGGCCATTTGTTTATCTAGCTTATCTTCTAGCATCATATCGCAAATAGCTATTTGGCGGGTGTTTAAATGGTGGCCGTTTATGGTAATGTGTTTATTGCTCCAGTTTTCGTAATTCCATTCTTTTGAGTGACGGTAGTTTTCGCTTGGTTGCAGTACACCATCAATAATATCGGGTGTAAAATCGGCTTCACCATACATGTGGTATGTAAAAATTTCAACTTGACGACGCTGGTCATCAGATTTTTTACGGCAATACGCAGCAGCTCCAGGGTTTTCTAAATAAGCCTCTAGTAATAAATTATATTCTAAACGAGGTAAATGTTTAAATTGATGCGTATGCCCACGTTGAAACCAAATAACTTCTTCGGTTGCTGGTATGCCTACAAATTCGATATTATGATCGTTTGGCATCATGCCCGCTATAAATTTGTTGTTTTGTTTTTGTAAATTTGCTGTGTTAGTAATCATAGGTTTAAGATTTATTGATTATTAATGTTATCCCAATGTGTCCGCATTGGGATTTTTTATTTCTTATTTCGGTTAATGTATTTAGCTAAAGCAGCTAATTCCTGTATAGTGTGGTAATCTTTAATTAAATTCATGATTCACCTTTTTTAGAAATAGTTATTTTTTGAGCTTTAAAAGAGTAAATAGTTTTTGTAGACACTCCTAACTCTGTACAGATATCTAAAATTCTATCTTGAGAATTCTCTTTTATTTTTTCAAAAGAATCTACCACTCTTAAACATTTCAAGTCTTCTGAAATTTCTGTAGCTGCAATTCCTGTAGTTTTAGATATTGAAGCTATTATTTTGTTTACTTTGTTTAATTGATCTATATAGTCCATAATGTGAATTGTTTTATGCTGATAAAATGCGGTTACGTCGCGCTTCTTGTTCTTTTAGTTCTTGTTTTTTTGCTTCAACAACTTGAAAAATAACAGGCTCAATTTCTTTATGTTCTTGCCCGCTCATTACTTTAGCTATCATATTTGATGTATGCGGTAAACCGTATTTATTCCTAATACCTTTTTTATTTAAAGCCTCTGAAATAGTTTTACAGTACCTATAACCAAGCACTTCAATTATTCCTTCTTTTTGCTCTTCAGTTATCATATATATCTAGTATTGCGTAGTTAAATTATTAATCATACTTTTATCATAGTTAAGTCATACAAATATAGAGGATATTTCCTCTAATAAACAAATTTTTAGTGGAAAAAGTTTCTAAAATAAAACTACGATTGCTTGAAGTAGCCAAAAACAAAGGGATTGGGTATGAAAAATTTTTTAAAAGTTTCGGCACAACCTACGCTAATTTTAAAGGCAAAAGCCTAAAAAGTAGTTTAAGATCTGAAGTTTTAGCGGATTTTTCGTCTATATATCCGAATGAAGATTTACATTGGATAATTACTGGAGACGAGAAAAAAGACACTAATAGCAACCTATTATTAAACGAACCAGTGGCTGGTTATAAAATAGAAGGAAAAAATAACACCGAAAGTTTAGACGAAGCGGTTAGACGTATTATAAAAGAAGAAACACAACCAAAGCTTGATAGTATGGCTAACGATTTAATGATTTTAATACGTAGAAACATGGAGTCTAACACTAACGACACCGAAGACGAAAACAAAAAAACAGGTTAAGCAATTAGCTTAACCCCCGATACAAATTGAAGATTGTACGTTATTAAATTGCGTAAAAACCGTAACGTACAGCAATCATGTTCTTTTAAAATACTGGATATTATTTTTACCGAAGCCTGAAACTCTGGTTTAAACATAATAAAATCGAACTCCGAATCTACAGGTGTACGATATAAGGCGTTTAAATACATTATTAGGTTTTCGAGGCGTTGCCTTTCATAGATGGTTACAGTTTTAAATTGCGACTTTAAGCATTTTTCAATTTTAGGTAAGCCTCCAAAAGTTTCAATTTTACTAACTGTATAAGTTTGTACTTGCATAGTTTGTGGTTTTGTCTCTTAGGGACTACTAAAAGTATACATAAATTACTATTGTTTAACAAAAATTAAAGCTATGGATATTTACTCTCGACTATCAAAGCTCCCCAAACACTACAACATTACTAATAGCGCATTCGATTTAAAATGCGGACTATCAAGAGGTTGGTTGCGCAAAACTATTGAAAGACGCGCTAGCCCAACGTACAAAACACTTAAACAGATTTTGTTTAAATGTGAGGACATTAATCCTCATTGGTTATTACTTAACGAAGGTGAAATGGAATTAGCCAAGGTTAACGAGCCAGACGGATTAAAACAATTGAAAATATTAACTAAAAATTACAAATCGGTAATTGTTAGTGACAACGAAGGTCGCATTATGTGGGTTAACGATGAATTTGAAAAACAAACAGGTTATAGTTTAGAAAAAACGAAAGGGAAACACCCTGGCGATTTTATAAGACACACCGATTATTTAGGCGATTTGTCTATTAACACTTGTAAAATTAAACAAGATACTTTTTACAACGATGTGTTACCGCATTACAAAATAAACGATTTGCCTGTGTCGCGTAAAATTTTGGTGGTTCCGCTAAAACATTTAAAAAAAATAATAGCCTATTTAACCTTCGCCAATATTAGGCGATACAAAAAATATAAACTAATTGGGTGGGCTTTTATTGAAGACATTATAATTATGCCATTTGAAATATTAATATAAAAGATGAAAAAAGAAACTATTATAGTTACCGACAACCCTGAAGCCGATTATAATTCGAACCACGATTTATTAAATGCTTTAGATGAAATTGTTATTAATAAAACCATAACAAAAACAAATGAGACATCTTAGGTTTTACTTGGTTTTTGCGTTAAAAAAAGTGGTGGTTTTTGGCTGTTTGTCCCATTGGTGTCCCAATAAAAATGTTAAGTAACTTAAAACAAACTATTTAGATGCTGTGGATTAATCCTGTCGAGGTCACTAAAAGTCATTGCAAATGACACTTAAACCATGTAAGTCTTATGATTTGCATGGTTTTCTGGTTTTTAAGAGTGTATAATATTTGAATTGATTTGGTTTTAAATGTGTGCTAAAAGGGTGCTTTTTTTTAAAGTGTGTGCTTAGCACACATTTTTATCAAGTATTTAATATTGAAATAGTTATAATTGATTTGGCTTTCGTCTCAATAAATGTTTAACAATTTAAAGACGACAATTATGCGTACACAAAGCACCTTTTCAACATTGTTTTTGGTTCAAAGTTCAAAAGCTATTAATGATGAAGCATTACTTTATGTCAGAGTTACTGTAAATGGTAAGCGAGTTGACATTAGTTTAAAAAAGAAGATTCCTTTATCTATTTGGGATCACAAAAAGAAAAAAGCTCGTGGGATTTCAAACGAATCTCGGCAAATAAACGAGTATTTAAGTCAAGTAAAGACTAGTCTTTTTCAACATTTTCAAGATTTAAAATTCAAAGGAGAACTTATTACTGCAAAATTAATCAAAGCTAATTATCTAGGAGAAGGAGAAAAAACAAAAACACTTCAAAACCTTCTTGAATATCACTCTAAGAAAACAGAAAAAACATTGGCTATAGGTACTTTGAGAAATTTTGGTGTAACTCAAGGCTATTTAAGCAAGTACCTAAACAATGAATTGAAGATGTCTGATATTTATTTAAAAGAATTGGATTATAAATTTATTTGCGATTTTGCTAGTTTCTTATTTTGCTTCTGGCCAAAAGGACATCCTAAAGCAATGAGTAATAATACAGTGATGAAACATATTCAAAGGTTTCGAAAAATTGTAACACTTGGTTATCACATAGAATGGATAGATAGAGATCCTTTTGTTAGATGGAAGCCTACTTATGAAAAGATAGATAGACCGTATTTAACAGATAATGAACTTTCAAATATAGAATCTTATGAGTTCTCAATAGATAGGTTAGAAAGAGTGAGGGATTTGTTTATTTTTAGTTGCTATACTGGTATTGCATATATTGATTTAATGAATTTAACTCACAACAATATTTTTAAAGGAATAGATGGTAATGATTGGATATTTACCAATCGTCAAAAAACTAAATCTTCTGTTAAAGTTCCGTTATTAAAAAAAGCACAATATCTTATTAATAAATATCAGAATCACCCAATGTGCCAAATAACTGAAACTTTATTTCCTAAAATAAGTAATGAAAAGGTTAATTTTTATCTTAAAGAAATTGCTATTGCCGTAGGTTTAAAAAAGAATCTTACTTTTCATATGGCTCGTCATACCTTTGCAACTACTGTAACTTTAAGTAATGGAGTTCCAATTGAAACTGTTTCTAAGCTTTTAGGTCATTCTAAGATAGCTTCTACTCAAATATATGCAAGGGTAATTGAAAGAAAAGTTAGTGATGATATGAAAAATTTAAAAGAGCAACTTTCAAAACCGAAGTGTAATTTAAATAATTAACCATTAATCCTTTAATTTTTAAGTAATTCACTTTAGATAAGAAACCTTAAAATAAATGAATTGAACTTTTTTGTAAAAACATATTTATGAAGGGAATTTAAAATTGCGCACTATTTAACTTTTATTATTAATAGTGTCCGACTAAAATACAGTATATACTTAATACTGTTCTTTAGGGGTTGTAAAGTTGTTTTTTTTCTCAAAAGTAAGGCAGCAGAAAAATCTTAGTTGTTTACTTGTTGGTTTTGTAGTTAATCCTAACCATTTTTTACTTGGGTTTTCTAGGGATTTAAATAAGTATATATATGTCATTAAATAAAAAAACATACCATTGATACCATATTAGAGTATTTCCATCTTCTTTTAGTTTGTTGCTGTATAAAAAGCATTAGTAATTGCGTTATAAGTCCACACTAAATCTGTATTGCGATAGTATCTTGATTATCAACTAGGAAGTGTTTTAATAGAAAGTTCTGTTTAACTCTTCCAAGCTCAATATGCCTAGCTTTTTTCAATAGTTATATATTCATTCTTTAGTACAGAATCATTGGTAGTGTCGGACAGGTAGAACTCTTTAATACTTATGTAATGTGTGTATTGCAGCAATGTAAAAGGATAAGACAAGGAACGCTTTCTAAAGCGTTAATCATTGTATGTATCTTGATACCTCTTTTCTTTTCCCTAGATGGGGGATAACGTCAAACACCTTTTATAATATCACTAAAAGACATATCGTACTGGAATCAACAATTTTCAGGTGCCTTACTGGTAAAGACAAAGAGCTAATGTCCGAGTAAATATGCACGATACTGATTAACAAACTATAGAATATACTAGAAAACACTTCGCTATTCCGATTTTTATTAACGTCTGAAAGTTTACTACGTTTTGGGAAATACTTAAGATTTAGACCTCCTATACTGCTTTCATAGGAAGTAGATTGCGAAATAAGCTTACGCCACCATAAATCTTAAAAAAGCTTATGCTATTCTTTCTATCGCTATTTTACTCTTGAGCTCTACTAGTATAGTAATGATAGAAAGATAAATTAGCTTTTGTAGTTGTTTGATAATTCGCTACCCCTAAAGTTATTACTATTGTTATATTTGTTTGTATTAAAAATCTTTATTGTACACTACTGATTTTTATAATAAAATAAGTTAGTTTTAATTATTTGTTTAAATGGTTTTGTTATAGCTAAATAAATGAGTTTATATAAAAAATAGTCATCATTTTTAAATTTGAAGTTTGTTTTTGTATTAGTTTTTTTTACTGGGATAAACAAAAAATAAAAGACTTCATTAAAAAAAAAAGTTATTTTAAATTTAAAAATCTATTTAACTCTTCTTGTCTTCGTTTTGCTATAGGTAAGGTTTTATGATTAATTAAATGACAATAATTACCGTCAACTTTATTTATGTGATGAATCATATATATGTTAACCAGGTATGAATGATGAATTCTAAAAAATAAATTATTATTAAGTGTTTTTTGATATTCTCCTAAATTGCGGCTAGCTATTTTTGTGTCACCATTTATTAAATGAAATTTGGTATAACGCCCATCTGCTTCACAGTATAAAATATCTTCACATTTAATTAGCTCTATTTTATCAATATATGGGATTGCTAAAATTTTTGAAAAATTTACTTCTTTGTTATAATTTATATTTAAATTATCAAGATTATTGATTTTTGTTAAGGCTTTGTTTATATTTTTTTTTATATTTTCAGCACTATAAGGTTTTAAGATATAACCTATAGGATTGTAGTCAATTGCTTCATATGCATATTCTTTAGAACTACTAATAAAAATAATTTGAGTATTTAAAATATTATCTTTATCATTAAATATATTTTTCAAAAAAGAAAAAATAATTTCCTTTCCTATAATAATATCTAGAAATAGAATACTTGGTTTAGTTTTTTTGTACAATTCTTTGCCTTCTTGAATGTTTGTCGCAACACCTTCAATATAGATATTGTTAAAGTTTTTTCGAATTTCAGTAATAAGAATATTAGAAAAAGTTTTGTCGTCTTCAAATATTAAAGTGTTAATTTTTTTCATTTTTTTATTTTTTATTTTTTATTTTTTTATTTATTTTTATTTATTTTTATTTATTTATTTTTATTTTCTAAAAGTCGTTTATTTTTTTGATTATAATCATGTGAAGTATTAATTGTTGTGTATTAAATCATAAAAGAGTTATTATATGCATAACTGTTTGTTTATATCTAAAAATGTTATAAGCATAAAATTGGACTTGCAACAAAAAGTCGGACAAATTATCTAAGACCTATGGCACATTTTTAATTTGATAAAATTCTAATTCCATTTCTTTATGTGTTTTATATTCTAAACAAGAGTGCAAACGTTTTCTATTAAACCAAACTTCTATATATTCAAAGACTGCTAATTTGGCTTTCCCAGTAGTTTTAAAATTATGATTATTTAAGAGTTTTAAAAAAACTTTCTGCCACAGTATTGTCCGAACAATTAGCCTTTCTACTCATAATTTGAGTAATTAAAGTATTTGTCTTAATCAATTTTCTAAATTCTTATAAAAGAATATTGTATACCTCTGTCTGAATGAAAAAGTAAAGGCTTGGTTATTTGTCTTTTTGATATTGCCATTTTCCAAGCTGGAATAATGGTTTGATCTGTATACAATTGTGTGCTTAATGACAAACCAATGACTTGTCAGTCATATAAATCAACTATGGAGGTAAGATATAGCCAACCTGAAGCTGTTTTTATATAAGTGATGTCAGATGCCCAAACTTCATTTAATGATTTTGGTCTAAAGTTTCTATTTAAATGATTGCTACAAATAGGATATGGATGATTGGAATCTGTAGTAACTTTAAATCACTTCTTAAGTTTACTCCTCCAACCATTGATAAGCATCAGTTTAGCAACTCTCTTCTTTGGTATATCATGGCCTTCCCTTTTTAGTTGTTCAGCTATTCTAACTCTACCATAAGTTTGATTGCTTAAATCAAAAATCTCTTTTATCAAATCTGTAAACAGACTATTTTCTATAGCTCGATTTGATGGACTATGGCTGAATCACCTATAATAACTACTTCGACTTACTTTTAAAACTCTACACATCTTTTCAATAGGATATAAATGTTTATAACTACTATAAATTGATAGCTTTTCCATCGCTCTTGGAAAAGATGTGAACAGCTTTTTTCAATATTAAGCTGTAATTATTTGTATTTCAAGGCTTTGTGTAACTGTTTTGCTTCTATAGAGTCGGTTTCAGGTTTTATGGAAATTTTTGGGAAGTTTTTGTTTTTTGACCTGCTCTCCACTTATAAATTGTTGCACCTGAACTCCTAGTTCATCTGCTAATTCTTTAATATTTTCTCGCTGATAACTTAATCTTACTGCTTCTGATTTAAATTCTGTACTGTAAACTCGTTTTTTCATTATTCTAAGATATTTGTTTTTAAATAAACAGTCTTAAAATTTCTGTCCAAGTAAATGTAGTAACGTCAAAGTAATGGCGGATTAAACTTCAAAGCACTTCATACTATGATACACCAAGTTAAATATTGGATTCGAACGACTTATTCTTCGGTAAGTGATTATAACCTTAATAGATAATTTCAATGTCATTTTTTTAGCTGTTTTATAATTGTGGTTTCTATTAATTAGCTTTTTCATTAATGTGGTTTTTTTTACCACAACCACTCTATTTGATAACGATTATTTCTAATGAGGTTCAATTATTACTTCGAAGTGTGTTTTTTTTTTTAATAAATCGTTATTTGTATAATTAATTTAATTTATATAAAAAAATGAGAAATATCACTGTTTTATTTTGTGCGTTATGTTTTACTATTTTGGGGTATTCACAAGAAATACTAATTCATAAAAAACAAAAACAAATTTCAGTCAAATTTAGGCTTAATTATGTAGATAGTTCTGGTGAGTATAGTCCTTTTAGTGGAGTATCTTCTTTTAAAGAGAATGCTTTTAGTGATCCTTTAAAATTGGGTATTGATTACCGATTGAATGAATTGTTTTCAGTAGGGTTAGATGCTGGTTTTAATAAATGGAAGGAGTCAAGCGCTGTTATAGATAAGAAAAATATTTTAGGAGATCAAAATTATTTTTCCTTAGATGCTGGGATGTCTATTTATATTGATGAGGCTTTTAACTGGTTTTTAAATGCAGATTGGTTAGATGTTTATTTAAATGGGGGGGTGGGTTATTTTAAGGTAACAGAAGGTGCTTTTTCTGGGAATTTTGGTGGAGGTGTTAATACTTGGCTTTCAAAAAAAATAGCTTTGAATTTCGAATTGCTTTCTAAGTTTTCTTTAGATTCGAGTCCTGCAAGATATGAATCAAATCATTTTCAGGTTTCAGCAGGATTGGTTTTTAGATTAAGTAGAAAAGATTCAGATGACGATGGTGTTATAGATTCAGTTGATAAATGTCCAAAATTATTTGGTATAAAAGCGAATAAAGGTTGTCCTGAAGATTATCATTCTAAAAACGCCCAAAGGGTAAAGGTAAATTTAGATGATACGTTGCAACAAAAGAGAGGAGTTATTTTTGATGAGCAAGTCTTGAAAGATATACATATAGAATTAAAAGAATCGAGACAGGAGCTTGGTAAGTTAAATAAAAAGTTAGGTAAGAGTATTTTGAAAGATAGCTTATTAGGTGCTAGTACTATTGAAACTTCATTAAAAAATGAATCATTATATTCTGAATATTCTGATTATTTGTTAGCGATTTCAAGAAAAATTTCATTTAAAAAAGGGAATTATAATTTTTCTCAAGATTCATATCACAATATGAAGAGCCTTCTGAATTTTATTTTAAAATTTCCTAAAACCAGATTTAGAATAGAAGGTCATACAGATAGTGTTGGTGAATTTCAACAAAATAGAGTTTTATCAAAAATGAGAGCTAATTCTGTTAGGAATTACTTAATAGAAGGAGGTGTTAATCCTGATAATATTATAACGTTAGGATATGGTGAATTATATCCTATTGCTTCTAATTTAACTGTTGAAGGTCAAAAAAAGAATAGGCGAGTAGATATTTTATTTATTGATTAGTTTTAGTAGTAAAACATAAAAATAATTTGAGTTGTTGGTAATGTTGTAAAGCTTTTATGATCTTAAAGTTATGTGATGTTATTGATCTTTTTTATTTAGAAAAAAAAATATATGTTTAAAGTAGAATTACTAATAGTTGTTTTTTCTTTTGTATTATCAATAATCATTTCTTTTTATTTTTTACCTAGGATTATTTTACTGTCAAGAAAATTTAAATTATTCGATAAGCCATCTGAAAGAAAATCTCACAAATATAATGTTTCTTATTTAGGAGGTATAGCTGTTTTTTTAGCGGTACTACTTGCTAACTTGATTATTGGTATACTATTCTATCATATAAACAATTCTATTTATGATTTTAAACTTGCTTTTGGTCTTTTTACATCGTTATTTGTTTTAGTTTTAGTTGGACTAAAAGACGATTTAATAGGAGCTAAGCCCTTAGAAAAAATATTATTTCAAATATTGGCTGCTACTTTTTTAATTGTAGTTTGTAATGTTCGTATTTTAACCTTGAATGGTCTTTTTGGAGTTTATTATTTAAGCCCTTTAGTTAGCGTTTCGGTTTCTTTATTTTTATTTATACTTCTAATTAATGCTTTTAACTTAGTTGATGGTATTGATGGTCTTTCTGCTTCTATTAGTATATTAAGTAATCTTGTTATTGGGTGTTTTTTTTTAAAATATGGTTTAATGTTTAGCGCTATTATTTTGTTTAGTTTTTCTGGAGCAACGTTGTCTTTTTTGTTTTTTAATTTTAGTTATAATCTTAGAAAAAAAATATTTTTAGGCGATAATGGGGCGTTTGTACTAGGTTTAATAAGCTCTTATGCTATTATTGTATCTTTTAATCAATGTATTAAAATAGATGAATTACTGACTAATTACGTATTTGAAAATTTTCAAATAATTATTATTACTCTAGTTAGTTATCCTTTACTTGATACCGTAAGAGTTTTTATGGTTAGGATTTATAAAGGCTTGAGTCCATTTAAAGCAGATAAAAATCATATGCATCACCATTTATTAAAATTGAATTTAACTCATAAAAAAAGTACATTAATTGTTGTTGTTTACACGGTATTCCTTTTTGTATTAGCTTTTGTATTAAGGTTTTTGAATATAAATGACCATTTTTTTATCATTCTAGGAACTTCTAGTGTTATTTACTTTATTCCTATCATTTCTAATTTTTATAATAAATAATGAGCATGAATAATAATACTTTATGTAAAATAGGAGTAATAGGTTTAGGTTACGTGGGCTTACCATTAGCACGTTTATTTGCTACTAAATATCCAACGATTGGTTTTGATATAAATGAAGTTAGAATTTCAGAATTAAATAGCGGTAAAGACTTTACATTAGAAGTTTCAGAAGACCTTTTAAATTCGGTACTGGTTTCTAATATTTCTGACAAAAAGGGGCTTTTTTGCTCTTATAAAATTGAAGTTATCAAAGATTGTAATGTTTTTATTATAACGGTACCAACACCGGTAGATGGAAATAATAAACCAGATTTATCACCATTAATTAAAGCTAGTGAAACCATTGCTAGTGTATTAAAAAAAGATGATATCGTTATTTACGAATCTACAGTGTACCCAGGAGCAACAGAAGATATCTGTGTTCCTGTATTAGAAAAGAAATCAGGTCTTATTTTTAATGTTGATTTTTTTGTTGGCTATTCTCCAGAGCGAATAAACCCTGGAGATAAAGAACATACTGTTGAAAAAATATTAAAAGTAACATCTGGTTCTACACGTGAAGCTAGTATTAAGGTAGATGCAATTTATAAGTCTGTAATTACTGCAGGAACGTATTTAGCACCTTCTATAAAAGTGGCCGAAGCAGCTAAAGTTATTGAAAATTCACAAAGAGATATTAATATCGCATTTGTAAATGAATTAGCAAAGATATTTAATTTATTAGATATTAATACGCATGCTGTATTAGAAGCTGCTGGAACTAAATGGAATTTTTTACCATTTAAACCTGGATTGGTAGGAGGGCATTGTATAGGTGTAGATCCTTATTATTTAGCGCAAAAAGCACAAGAGGCGGGATATCATCCAGAGATTATTTTAGCTGGAAGACGTATTAATGATAGTATGGGACAATATGTGGCTTCTCAGTTTGTAAAATTATTAATACAAAAAGATTTTAAAGTAAAGGCCTCTAAAATTTTGCTTTTAGGTATCACATTTAAAGAAAACTGCCCAGATATTAGAAATACAAAAGTAGTTGATATTGTTTATGAATTACAACAATATGGTTCTTATGTCACCATATATGACCCTTGGGCAAATCCTAAAGAAGTTGAATCTGTATATGGACTCATAACAACAAAAGTGCTTCCTAACGAACTGTTTGATGGTATTATTATTTCGGTTTCTCATGAAGGATTTGGAGAGCTAGATTTTCAATCTTTACTAGTAGAAGGTGGAGTGATTTATGATGTCAAAGGTGTTTCGTATACACAAGTAGATGGTGAATTATAGTTTTATTGATAATCTTTAGGATTTGGAAATAATGAATATAGTAAATGAATAATCAAAAAACGATTTTAGTAACAGGTGTAGCAGGATTTATTGGTTATCACTTATGTGAAAAACTGTTACAATTAGGACATAATGTTGTGGGTTTAGATATTATCAATGATTATTACGATATTAATTTAAAGTATGCTCGCTTAAATAATTTAGGTATAAATAGAGATGCTGCCAAAGCACTTAACAAAATAAGTTCAAGTGAAAAGCATGGTATACAAATGCAGTTTATTAGAATTAATATTGAAGATAAAGATGCACTTTTTAATTTGTTTCAAAATTTTAAATTCGATGCGGTTTGTAACCTAGCAGCCCAAGCAGGTGTTCGTTATTCCATAGAGAATCCGGATGTTTATGTGAATACTAATTTAGTAGGGTTTTATAATATTTTACAGTGTTGTAAAATTTATAATGTTTCAAAATTAGTCTACGCTAGTAGCTCTAGTGTTTATGGTGACTCTAAAAAAGAACGGCTTACTGAAACTGATTGTGTTGATGCTCCTATAAGTTTATATGCAGCAACAAAAAAGTCTAATGAACTTATTGCATATGCTTACAGTCATTTGTATGATTTTGAAACTGTAGGACTCCGCTTCTTTACAGTTTATGGACCTTGGGGGCGACCCGATATGGCGTTATTTCTTTTTACAGATGCTATTTTAAATAAAAAGCCTATTAAGGTTTTTAATCATGGTAATATGTTAAGAGATTTTACATATATAGATGATATTGTAAATGGTATCATACATACGTTGGTTGGAGATAATTCAGGTAATTCAAAATATAATATATATAATATAGGAAATGGATCTCCCGTAAGATTGATGGATTTTATCGAGGCTATTGAAGATGAACTTGATTTAGTAGCAGAGAAAGAAATGTTACCCATGCAAGCAGGTGATGTTTTTAACACATGGTCTGATTCTTCAAAATTGAAGCATGATTATCCATACGAAGTAAAAACTAATGTGAGTGAAGGGATTAAGTATTTTATTACTTGGTATAAAACTTATTACCATGTTTAGTAATAAATCTCTAAAAGCTCAAACCTTATCAGGTATTGCATGGAGAGGTAGTTCTGATGTCATACAACAAGTATTGCAAATTATTTTTACTATGATTTTAGCAAGATTACTTTCTAAAAGTGATTTTGGTTTAGTAACCATGGCTATGCTTGTTAATAGGTTTGTTGTATCAATGACAAATATTGGATTTGGTGGAGCAATCATTCAAAGTCAAACCATTAATAAAAATCAGATTTCAGCTATTTTTTATATACAACTAGCACTTAATGTTTTTTTAACAATCGTTGTTTTTTTTGGAGCAAATATTGCAGCCTTATTTTTTAAAGAGCCAGAATTAGTGCCATTAATTAAAGGCTTTTCTTTTATTATTCTTTTACAATCATTACAATTTCCTAATATTTTGTTAAGGAAAGAACTAAAGTTTAAAAGCTTTTCATTAATTGAAATTTACTCATTGCTTCTTTCTAATGGTATAGCTACTGTTTTAGCTGTTCAAGGATTTGGAGTTTGGGCATTAGTTTGGAGACTTATCATTCAAAGATTAATTTTTGGGTTACTTTCTTTTTATTATGGTAAATGGATACCTATAAAACCAGAATTTAAAGGTATAAAGCCTTTATTTAAATTTGGTTTTAATATGCTTGGATCTAATATTGTTTATTATTTCGCAGAGAATTTGGTCGCTATCATGACAGGTAAATACTTAGGGAAAGACGTT
This sequence comes from Thalassobellus citreus, assembly GCF_044385915.1. Classification (NCBI taxonomy): domain Bacteria; kingdom Pseudomonadati; phylum Bacteroidota; class Flavobacteriia; order Flavobacteriales; family Flavobacteriaceae; genus Thalassobellus; species Thalassobellus citreus. The sequence goes on from NZ_JBISCC010000117.1 coordinate 197,123, forward strand.
TTAGGTTTATTTAACATTGCTTATAATTTGGCTATAATACCAGCATCTAAAATTAAAAATGTGATAGCATCTGTTTTAACTCCAGGGTTTTCTAAAATACAAGATAATGTTAAAAAAAATAAAGAAAACTACAGCGAAGCATTACGTATTACATCTTTGTTTTTTATCCCTTTCATGGTTATGCTTATGGCTATTAGTACAAATTTAATACTTGTGTTTTATGGTTTAAAATGGCAAGATGCAAGAAACATGTTATTAGTTTTATCTTTAGTTGGTATTTTAAGAGGAATTTCGAGTATTTTAAGAAGTGCTATTATAGCTAAAGGTAAATCAAGTATTATATTTATTTCAACTATTTTTGAGTTATTACCTTCATTACCAATTATGTATTTATTAATGCCCTATTATGGTGTTTACGGACTTATATTTGGTTATTTAGCGGGTGCTCTTATAGGATGGGTATATACAACTTTTCATTATAATAAAATTATTAAATTTAAAAATGGCGTATTAAAGACTATTAAATCTGCTTTAGGTATTTCGGTAATTCTATTTTTTCTTATTTATTGTTTTAATTATTTACAGCTAAAACCAATTGTAGTGTTAATAGGTCAAATGATTTTTGGCCTGGTATTTTTTGTTGTTTTATTAAGATATTTTGAGAATAAATTATATAAGAATTTTATTTTAAGAATTAAATCAGTAATGTATCAATCTTTAAAACGATTAAAATTTTTGAATGTATAATATAGAGTTACTTAATAAGCAATCAAATGAAGATGTTAAACTCTTATTAAATCTTCTGCAAGAAAATTTCAATAAGAGTATAGATTATTATGTATGGAAGCATAATTTAAATCAAGATTTACAAGTAGAAGAATATACATTTTGTGTTTTTCATGATAATCTATGTATTGCTTCTTTACAACTTATAATAAATACAATTACTGTTTCAGGTAAAATAATTCGTTTTGGGTTATTAGCAGATGGTGCAACTCATAAAAATTATAGAAGATTTGGATTGTTTGAGAAACTATTAAATCATTGTAAAGATTTTTCATCTAAAATTAATGTTTATTTTTTTATTGGATCTGGCAACGAAAAATCAAGAAAGGCATTTCTGAAATTGGAATATCAGGATTTTTTTTCGACAGTTATGCTAAAAAAGAAAATTAGGTATAACATCTCTATTTTGAAACCTCTTAATAGAGTAAACTGTTTTTTTTTCCTATTAAAATTTAAAAGGGAGGAATATTGTGTAGAAGAAATAAGTAGTCATACTTATATTGATTTTATTAAGATTAATCAAAAATCATTTAAGTTTTTTTTTAATAAACCACCATCGCATTTAGAATGGCGATTAAAAAAAACAGATGGAAAAAATGTGATTTATGGATTTTTTGATAAACAGAAAAAGCTACAGGCAGTCGCTATAGTTCAGTTTACATCAAATATGATTTATATTAAGGATATACTTTCTACAGGATTAAATACAAACCATTTGGATAAATTAATAAAGTACATTATAAAACAAGCTTGGTTAAATGAAAACATAACTCGTATTAATTGTAACATAAATGATTTTAATAGTGTAAATGTAGCTTTTCAAAAGAATGGTTTAAAACTAATAAGAGATACAAATAATGTTTTAATTAAAATAGTTAATAAAAATTTTTCATTTAAGGAAGAAGAGTTAGAGAACATGCATTATATGCGCATTGATAAGAATGAATGATATGATTTATTTAGCAATAACTGTAGATACAGAATGTGATAAAGGGGCAAAGTGGAAAGTAAAACAACCACTAGCATTCAAGAATATATATGAAGGTATTGTAAATAACTTACAACCTATTTTCGATAAATATAAGGTGAAAGCAACCTACTTATTAAGCCCTGAAGTCATTTATGATGCTAAGTCTGTCAGTGTTTTCAAAAGTTTTGGAAATAAGGTCGAATTAGGAACACATTTACATTCAGAATTTATTGAGCCGCAATCAAATTTTAAGTCAGATAATACAAATCATTACCAAAAAGATTTTGAGGCTTCTATAGAAAAAGAGAAGTTAGAAAACCTAACAAACTTATTTAAAGAAAAGTTTGGCTATCAACCTTTATCATTTAGAGCAGGACGTTTTGGTATAAGTGAAGATTCACTCCAGTTTTTAGAAGATCTGGGCTATAAGGTTGATAGCTCAGTAACTCCTGATATGCATTGGAAAAACACGAATGGTAATTCGGTTAATTTTATGGGTAGCCCCTATCAACCTTATTATCCATCAAATTCAGATTTTAGAAAACTGGGTTATTTGAATATTATTCAAGTTCCTGTGACTTTAATAAATAGAAAATTAAGAAAAATTCCTAAATGGATAAAAAGGAGGATTTTACTAAATAAACCCTACCAACATATACTGTTTAATTATATAACTGGTTTTTCTAAACCAGTATGGTTACGCCCTACCTATTCTGATGTAGAAACTATGAAAAATATAACAAATGACTTTGTTTCTATGGCGAATGGAGACGATGTTTTTTTATGTATGATGTTTCATAGTAATGAGTTTGAAATTAATACAAGCCCTTATAGCCTGACTAAAGAATCAATGAATTTAATTATTAAAAGACTTGAAGATTATTTGGAATGGATTACAAATAATAAAGACGTTGTTTTTGTTGCATTATCAGAGATACCTCATGTATTAAAATCAAGTTATGATAAATAATAAAAAAGATTTTAAGGTATTACAGTATCAAGAGAGGATTCATTTCATTGATATAGCAAAAGGTCTTGGAATTTGGTTAGTAATTATAGGTCATTTGAATACAAATGAGTTTTTACATAACATGATTTATTCGTTTCATATGCCTTTTTTCTTTTTTTTGTCAGGTTATTTAAATAAAGAGTCTACAAAAATTGGCAGCTTAATAGGAAAAAAGGGAAGAACATTATTGATACCATATTTGTTTTTTGGATTGTTGAGCATATTTATTATGCTATTCTTTAAAGTTGTTTTGAACAATCCAATTCAAAGTAAACATTTAAATGATATCATTAGAATTACATATTATAATGGTAACCCGCTTCCAATAAATAAGGTTATTTGGTTTTTAATGGTATTGTTTTGGGTTGAGATGTTTCATTTTTTTCTAATAAAAATGAATCTAGCTTTAAAGTTAGGAATCAGTTTTGTTTTTGGCTATTTCATTTCTATCTATTTAATTAATACTCATATTCGTCTGCCTTTTGGGATTGACATTGTACCAATGGCTTTATCATTTTTTTATATGGGTATAGCATTAAAAAAGTATATTATTAAAAGAATATCTATTTCTAAACAAAAAATGGGCTTAATCTTCCTTGTAGCCTTTTGTTTTTTATTGTTTTTGAATTTATGGTTTAAGCCTAATATAAATATGATGAATTTGAAGTATGATAATCCTATTTTACTCATATCTTCCTTTATAGCAGGAACTGCCATGTTAATGTGTATTAGTAAAATGATAAACAAGAACTTTTTTATAGCGTTTTATGGTTGTAATAGCTTAATAGTTTTAGGTTTACATGGAATTGTTGTTAGACTTAGTAATTCATTAATGAAAGCGTTTGATTTTTATTTAGACTGGTATATTATATTTCTATTTGTTTTAGCAATTCTCTATCCTTTGATAAAGATTCTAAATAGTTATTTTCCAATATTCGTGGGTAAAACATATAAATTAAAGACATTATGATTAATCTAGGAATCTTAACGGCACATCATTATCCAAGGCTTGGAGGTATGGAATATGTTACTCATTTTATGGCAAATGAATTGAACAAACGAGAGGATATACACGTTAATCTGGCTTGCAATTCTTTAAAAGGAATTCCTAAAGATTTTCATTATGCTTATAACTGTTATAGAGCTAAAAGTATGTCTTATTTTACGCCTTGGTTGTTTAAATATAACCAAAATAAGATGATAAAAGAACAAAATATAAATCTATTGCATGGCCCTATGCTTCATGGAGGTGGTTATTACTGTTCTAATCAAAGCAGAAAATATAACCTTCCTTTTATCGGGCATTCACATGGTTCAGATGTGCAGGTCGTTGAAACTATAAATTATGGAGCTTTATTGGATGATCATTTAAAGCAGCGCGTAAAATCAGTCATCAAACATGCCGATCATTTAATTGCGGTTAGTCAAATTAATAAGCAAAACATGGTGGATTTAGGGGCTGATGAAAATAAGGTGTCAGTCATACATAATGGTATACAAGTAGAAGAAATAAATAATATTCCTTTTAAAAATCAAAGACCTTTGTTAGGTGTTGATGAAGATGATTTTCTGATTATTACGGTTGGGAGAAACAAACCAGTAAAACGGATGGCATTACTTTTTGAAGCACTTAAAAAATTAAAAGACTATAAAAAAATTAAATGTATCTGTGTAGGACCTATTCAAGATCTAAAGTTATTAGCTGAAGATTATAATATTTTGGATAAGATGATTTTTACAGGTCAAATTCCTGAAAACTATGATATAAAAATGCAACCACCTTATCCAGATTTAATAAATCTGTACCGTTCTTCAAATATTTATATTTCTACATCGTATGTAGAATCCTTTGGTAATTCAGCTGCCGATGCACTAGCTTGTGGTATACCTATTATTATAGGCAAAAAACATGGTGTTAGAGATGTTATAAATAAAGGAGAAACAGGTTGGATTATGGATGAGGAAACACCTTCATATTTAGCCGATATGATATTGGATTTGTATGATAAAAAGGAGCAATTAAAAAGCATCAAGACTATGATTGGTCAATCAGTAGCACATTTAACATGGGCTAATGTTGCAGACCAATTGAGCCATTTGTATAATAAAATAGTATAATTATGTTATTTAATTCATTAGAGTTTTTAATATTTATTCCGATAGTATTTGTTCTTTACTGGTTTGTGTTTAATAAACATATAAATCTACAGAACTTTTTTCTATTGGTTGTAAGCTACATTTTTTATGGTTGGTGGGATTGGCGTTTTTTGATGCTTATAGCATTTAGTTCATTGGTTGATTATATTTTGGGTATTCAAATTTCAAAATCAGAATCGAAACGAATCAAGAAATATTTTCTAGGATTAAGTTTGTTTGTTAATCTTGGTATATTAGGATTTTTTAAATACTACAATTTTTTTTTAGAAAATTTCATTAATGCGTTTCATTCTATAGGCATACAAATGCATGCAAGCTCACTACAAGTTATATTGCCTGTGGGGATTAGTTTTTATACATTTCAAACCTTAAGTTATACGATTGATATTTATAGAGGTCAGTTGAAACCAACAAAGAACGCAGTGCATTTTTTTGCATATGTTAGTTTTTTTCCACAGTTAGTAGCAGGCCCTATTGAGCGTGCTTCAAATTTATTGCCACAGTTTTCAAAAAAGCGTCATTTTAATGAAAAATTTGCAGCCGATGGTATGAAACAAATTTTATGGGGTTTTTTTAAAAAAATGGTCATTGCAGATAATTGTGCTGTTTTTGTGAATCAAATATTTGACGCACCTCAAGATTATAATTCAGTAACCTTAATCTTTGGAACAGTATTATTTGCATTTCAAATCTATGGGGATTTTTCTGGATATTCAGATATTGCTATTGGTGTGTCCAAGTTATTTGGGTTTTCTTTAATGACAAACTTTAGAACACCCTATTTTTCAAGAGATATCGCAGAGTTTTGGAGACGTTGGCATATATCTTTATCTACTTGGTTTAGAGATTATCTCTATATTCCTTTGGGAGGAAGTCGAGGAGGTAAATGGATACAGATACGAAATACATTTATTATTTTTTTAGTTAGCGGGTTTTGGCACGGTGCGAATTGGACCTTTATTGTTTGGGGGGCTTTACATGCGTTGTTTTTTCTTCCATTATTACTAACTAATAAGAACCGCATTTATACTAATACAGTAGCACAAAACACTATGCTTCCTACATTAAAGGAGCTGCTATTAATGGGGATTACTTTTAGTATGACTTGCTTTGCTTGGATTTTTTTTAGAGCGAATAGCTTGACTTTAGCTTTTGAATATATAAATTCAATAATTATGAACAAGCGAGGTTTTTTTGGAGAAATAAAGTTTTTAAGAATGCTTCCTGTTTTAGGTGTTTTTTTACTCATTGATTGGTTGTTTAGAATAAAAGAAAGTCCCTTTCATATTTCAAAATATAAGTTAATTAATTCATCTGTTATTATTATAACAATAATTTTATTTGTATGGATGGCAAATTTTTTGAGCCCACAGGAATTTATCTATTTTGATTTTTAGATTATGAGATACTTAAAAAAAATATTTTTTGGAATTATTATAATCCTTTGCTTTGGAGCTGTTTCTAATTTTATAATTAAAAGAATGGTTTTAAAAGATTATAAAATAAATCCTGATAAAAAAGTGTTAATCTTTGGAGATTCACATGCCGAAACTTGTTTTTACGATAAAGAAAATGATATACAAAATTTTGGTGTTAGATCAGAAGTTCCAAACCTCACGTATCTTAAGGTCTCATACTTATTTCAAAAGGCATCGAATAAAGAAATTCTTTTAACTATAAGCCCACACAACATAAGTGAGTGGCATGAAAAAAGGTTTTTTAAAAAAGACTCAACTGGCGCAACCCTAAGTAAATATTGGGTAGTATTAAATAATTTAAATTTATTAAAAGACTATAATAATTTACCTTTTAATACACAGCTAGTTTTACATATTAAAAAGCTTTTCGGAGCTCCTAATATAGAAAGTAATTTTAAATATAAAGAAACTTTTAAAGGTGGTTTTTATAAAGGAAGGGATACATCAATAATTAATCTTACAGAAGCAAAAGGTGTGCATTTAAGGCATTATGGCAATGAATTAAATATGGATATAGCTCAAAATAAATCAGATAAATTGATTAATTATTATTATGATTTAATAGAATTATTTCTTTCGAAGAAATGTAGTCTAACAATAATAGGTACACCTTTACATGCTAATTATCGACATTTGATGTCGTCAGATCAATTAAAAAATTACAAGGATTATCTGAATCAATTGAAGTTAAAATACCCATCGATAAGAATCTTTGATTATTCAAATTTGAAATTAGAGGATAAATACTATTTAAATTCTGATCATTTAAATTTAAAAGGAGCAAAATTATTTACGTCTATAGTTTTAAAGGATATCAAAAATGAATAACATATGAAGCTAGCCATACTATCACAAGCTTATTTGTACGATGATACAGCATCCATTAACGGGACGTTAGTACAATTGCATAATTTAACTTATGGCTTTAAAGAAGCTGGTATAGAAGTGTATTATATAACAAGTACCAAAGATAAAAGCAAGCCAACTCATGAAATTATTGATGGTGTTCATTTTTATTGGATTCAAGCAGAAATAGGCATTTTAGCATGGAAAAAAATAATGAAGCATTATCAAAGTTTACTTTTTCTAATTAAACCAGATGCTATATATGTAAGAGGTAGAAATGTGTTACAATATGTAGCAGGCATTTATGCTAATAAACATAATATAACCTATGTTTGGGGTACTAATGGAGATGATAGTGCCGAGTTTTGGAAAAACACCAAACGGCTTAAACATTCCAATAAATTTTTTCTGAAAAAGATAGTTTTATATCCTTTAAAAATAGCAGAAGATTTTTTTATAAATATGGGCATGAAAATGGCTCAGGTTGTCATTAATCAATCCATTCATCAACAGCAAGAAACTAAGCGTATTTTAAATAAAGAAGGCATAGTATTACCAAGCTATTTTTTTTACCAGAATAAAGGCGTTAAAAAAGAGAATAAAATTTTATGGTTGGCAACACTATCTCCTAATAAGCAACCCAATGTATTTATAGAATTGGTAAACAACAGCTCATTAAAAAAATGGCAAGCTATTTTAGGAGGAGGAACAAAAGATAAATCATATGAAGTTGAAATAACAAGTTTAATTAAAGATACCTCTGTTGATATGATAGGAGCCGTTGATTTTAAAGACTCTTTTAAATTTTACGAGTCTTCAAAAATATATATTAATACCAGTAAACCAGAAGCAGATGGTGTGCCCAATGCTTACATTCAAAGTTGGTTAAATGGTACGGTTGTTCTGTCTTTACATCATGACCCCAATAATTGGATGGATACTCACAATATAGGTTTTTGCGCTAAAGGAAATCTTAATGCTTTAAAAGAAAAGCTACAGTTACTAATAAATAAGCCTGATGTCTTAGAAAGCATGAATGCTAATGCTATTAAGTTTGCTACAGAAACATTTTCTAATAAAGCTATTATTTCTGATTATATAAATCTGTTTAAAGCATCAAATTCATGAATATTAAAAAGAAAATAGCATTTGTTATGCCTTGGCATATATCAGAACAAGGTGGTGGAGCCGAGGTACAAGCTAATTATTTGGCAATGGAATTAACCAACAGAGGAAATAATGTGTTTTATATCTGTCAAACTAATAATCAAAATAAAATAAATAGTTTAGAAAAAATTAGTGGAGTAGCTATTTATTGGTTAAAACCTTCAGTACGATTTCCTTGGTTCGATCAAAGTAAATATGACAAGCTGTTGAATATGATAAAACCAGAGATAGTTATCCAACGTATGTCATCAAATGTTAATTATGTTATTGGTCAGTATTGTAAAAAAAACAAGGCTGTTTATACTTGGATTTGTACCGATAATTTAAACCCTTACAAAAACTTTCATGTAAAGAAATTTAAAGCAAAGTTTTCGTTAAAGACTATATCTTTTTTTAAGTATATTATTTTTTTACTAAATGCCAAAATCATGGATTATTACCGTAATAGAGGTATTAAGTACGTTGATTGTGGTTTTTCACAAAATGAGTTTCAAAAACTTCTTATAAAATCAAACTTTGAGATATCTACACATCAAATGATTTCTGGGCATCCATTCCCATTAGAAAATTTAAGTTCAAAAAAGCGATTTTCATTTAAAACGGTATTATGGTGTGCTAATTTTGGATCGCATAAACGGCCCGAATTATTTATTGAACTAGCTAAACGTATGCAACATACAGATTTAAATTTTGTAATGGTAGGAGGTCATAGTGATAAAGACTATGTAGCAAGCCTTTTAAAAGACAAACCATCTAATTTACATTGTACAGGTCAACTATCTTTTAAAGAATCTTTAGAGTTTTTTGATAAGTCAACATTATTAATTAATACTTCTGTTAGTGAAGGTTTTTCTAACACTTATATACAATCTTGGTTAAGAGGTATGCCTGTAATGGTGTTTGGAGCAGATCCTGATGCTATTATAGAACAAAACAACTTAGGTTTTAATGTAACATCTCTTGATGAAGCTTTTAAAAAGGTAATATACATGTTTTCTGATTATGAGGTTTATAAAGTGCTGTCAGAGAATGCATATGCATATGGATGTAAAAACCATAGTATTAAAAAAATGACAGATAATTTTATAAATACAATAGAAGATGAAGGTATTACATTGTCTTAATAGCCCACATATTGGAGGTATTGAACGCTTAGTTATAGAACTTGCTATTGCACAAAAAAAGCATGGAATAGATGTGTCTATAATGTTTGATACGCGTAGTGGTCAATATTATGAATACTTGTTAGAACAAGATATTTCTATTCTCGATTCTGGTATTAAAGGTGGTTTCGATTTTAATTATATAACTTATATAACCCTTAAAAAGGAATTTGAGGGTTTTCAAATTGTTCACTTACATAGTTTTTCTCCCATACGCGCTTTAGCAGCTAAACGTTCTAAAGTAAAGGTTTTATATACCATTCATGGGTTATCTAAAGGAGTGAGAAAGGAAGGTCTCTTAAAATATTATATAAGAGAATCTTTAAAAAAATGGTTGCTTAATTATGTAGATGGTTTAATAACGAACTCAAATTATACTTTAGGTTTAGCTAAACAACATTATGGTTTGGAAAAAGTAAAGACAGCAGTAATATTAAATGGCATTACTTTAAGTGACTATAATTTGGATGAAAAGGTTAATAATAGCAAAGAATTTACAATAGGTCTAGTATCTAGGTTTACACCAAGAAAACGTATAGATAGATTAATAGGAGCATTTAAGAAATATCAAGACCTCGGCGGTATAGGTACGCTGGTTTTAGTAGGAGATGGTTCAGATTTTAATATCATTAAAAAGCTAGTAAAAGATTTAAAGTTAGGAACATCAGTAATATTAGAAGGCTATAAAACAAATGTTTCAGCATATTATAAAGTTTTTGATGTTGTGGTTTGTCCTTCAGAAAATGAACCTTTTGGATTGGTAGCTGTCGAAGCTTTTATACATGGCAAACCTATGATAGTGTTTAAGGATTCTGGAGGCATGAAGGAAATTATAGAACCTATAGAACCTCATGATATCGTTGAAAACGAAGTGGAACTTGCTAAACGTTTATTGCTTTATTCTAAAAGTAAGAGTTATATATCGCATTCAGCTAAACAGAAAATCTCTTACGCTAAAAAGTATTTTAGTATAGAGCGCATGGAACAAGATTATTATAAAGAATATAAATCGATGTTAACAAAATGAAAAAGGTTCTCTGGTTAGCCCCTAATATAAACCATTACAAAGTTAGATTTTTAAATCATCTAGCCAAAGTAGAAGGCATTAGTCTTACTCTACTTTCTGGTACAGGTAGACAAGGTATGGGTGATCAAGAAATAGGAGGACAATATTATTTTAAGCATATTCAGCTACCTGTAAATAAACAAAACTTTGGAAAAAATGGCAAAGTTAGAAAACAACTTAAAAAATGTTTTAATAATTACAATTGGGTTTTAATTCCTGCTGAAAAAAAGAATATTCCTTTATTACTTTATGCTATGAGGTTAAGGAAACAAAATAATTGTGTTAGACTCTTTTCATATAATCATCATTTGATTAAACCAAAAAGAAGAAAAATTCACAGAATAGATGTTTTATTAACTAAAATTTTTTTTAAACAATTAGACAGAGTTATTTTTTATACTCAAGAAAGTTATAATTGGGCTATAACAAATAGAATTATAGAGAAAAATAAAGCAGGATGGGCTAATAATACTATTGATACCATTGAAGTTGATAAAAACTATAACTTTGAGTTACCTCCAATTGATACAATAACGATAGTTTTTATAGGTAGGTTAATACCTAGTAAGAGAATAGGTGTTTTAATTGATTTCTTTAACGAAATTAGTGAAAAAAGAAATAACAAATTTATGCTTGAAATTATTGGTGATGGTCCAGATAGTTTTCTAGTTAAAAAAGCAATGAAACATAATCCTAAAATAATATGGCATAGAACTATAGTTGAAGAAATTAGAATTGCTCCCATTATGACAAGAGCTAGTTTAGTTTTTATTCCTGGTGCATCAGGGCTATCTATTAATCATGCTTTTGCTTATGGAAGACCTTATGCAACGCTTAAATCTAATAGGCATGGACCAGAAATAAGTTATCTAATAGATGGCGAGAATGGTTATATTATTGATAATGATTTAAATAAAATAAAGACGTTTTTAAAAGATAGAAAAAAAGTTGAAGAGTTTTGTTTTAATGCTCTTAAAAAATCTAAAGGGTTAAGTGTTTTAGATTGGACAAAACAAATTATAACAGCGTTAAATGACTAGAAAATCAAAATTATTGTTTGTAGGACCTTTACCACCCCCATATTCAGGGCCAGAATTAAGCACAAAACAATTATTAGAATCAGATTTGAGAAATCATTATCATATTATTTTTTTAAATACAAATGTTAGAAAGGATAACTCAAAAAAGGGGAGAATAGATTTTAAAGCTTTAATTTCAGTATTTAAATTTAATTTTAAATTATTCTATATTATTATTATGAAAAGACCACATTTGGCTTATCATTTAGTTACTCCAACTGAAATTGGTTGGTTAGGAAGGGATATATGGTTTATACTGCAATGTAAATTTTTTGGTGTTAAAAACATAATCCATTTTAGAGGTAGTCATTTTGATATAAATTTTAAAAAGTTCAGATTACTTAGTCAAAAAATTATTAAATATTGTTGTAAGTATGTAGATAGTGCTATTGTTCAATCAGCATGCTTAAAAGATCAGTTTAAGGGATTAATTTCTAATGATAAAATTAATATGATACCTAATACTGTTGATGATGTATTTAGTTCGCTAAATAGAAATTTATTGAGTAAAAAACCACAAGTTTTGTTTTTTGGGCATCTCACTAAAGCAAAGGGATATACTGATGTTGTTAAGGTAATTCCTAATGTAGCTTTAAAATTTCCGAATGTAAATTTTGTTTTTTGTGGTAATATAAAAAGAGGAGAACCAGGTGTTAAATATAACCAATATAGTGGAGAGCGAATTAAGTATGAAGATCCATTTGAGGTAGAATCACGTATTTTGAATTCTAAATATAAAGGAAACTATTTAAATTTAGGAATTGTTACCGGAAAACAAAAAATGCAATTAATTGAAAAAAGTTGGATATTTATTTTACCATCGTATTCAGAAGGTTTTTCAAGGTCTATTTTAGAATCTATGGCAGCAGGTTTACCAGTAATAACAACACCTGTTGGGGCTAATAAAGATTTCATTATTAATGATTTTAATGGAGTAATAATTAAGCCAGGTGATATTAGTGCTTTAGAGTCTAACATTATAAAACTTTTATCTGATTCATCGTTAAGGAATTTACTTTCTAAAAATGGTAAACGTACCTTTAATAAGGAATTTAGAGAAAAAATTATTGTTGATAAATATATTAATTTATTCAATTTTGTTTTAAATGAAAAAAATAGTTAGAAGAGGTCTTTTTTGTTTAGGTCAGATCGTAAGATTTATATATTATGGCTATTTAAAGGCTAGTGGTATTAAAATTGGAAAAAATACTTTTATAAGTTTAGGAGCTAAGATTGATACACAGTTTGGAGAAATTTATATAGGTAATAAAGTACATATTACAAGCGGGTGTGTGCTTCTTGCACATGATGGAGCTATTAAGCAAATGAATCCAAATGATAATCCTAGAGGCAAAATTATTATTAACGATAATGTCTTTATTGGGGTTAATACAGTCGTGTTAATGAACGTAACTATAGGAGCCAATACTGTAATTGGAGCAGGAAGTCTTGTTAACAAAGATATTCCACCAAATTCTTTAGCTTTAGGAAATCCCGTTAGAATAGTAAGACAAATCACTCATGCTTAATATTATATAAAAATGTCATTAGAAGATAATTTATATCCGTTTTTAAAATTATATTTAGGAACACCGACTTGGGCCAAAAATTTTGTAGGATTTATTTATAATTTAATTCCAAATTCTATTAAGTATGGTAAATTTTACAAAGAGTATTATAAAAGAATTAAGAAATTTCAACATTTGGATAAACTCCAAACTTTAATCGAAACAGAGAAACTATTAATTCTTAATGTAAATGAAGCAATAAAAAAAGTTGAATTTTATAAGAAATATAAAAAGATTGAATCTATTAAAGAGTTTACTAGCTTACCAGTTGTAACAAAGGATATTATAAATGAGGATAAAGAGTTATTTATAAATAAAAGCAAAAGAAGTTACTTCTTAAAAGCAAATACAGGAGGTTCATCAGGAGAACCCTTTACATTTTATATTCATAAAGGAACAACAAGATCTAAAGAAAAAGCACATTTCGATTGGTATTGGTCTAAATATGGTTATAAACCTAGAAAGCGAATGTTAATGTTAAGAGGAAAGGCTTTAAAGAATAATGTAGATTTTGAATATGGTGCTATAGGCAATAAACTTATAATAAATTGTAATAATATAAATGAAAATTCTATAGAAAATATTTATGATGCGATAAGAAAATTTAAACCAGATTTTATTCACGCTTATCCTTCTGCTTTAACCATTTTCACAAATGCATGTAAAGCCTATCTTAAAAAAAGCTCTTTTGAGTTAAATCTAAAGGCTATTTTTTTAGGTTCAGAAGGAGTTTCTGTATCAGATATAAATTATTTTGAAAATTTTTATGCCTCAAAAATTGTAAACTGGTATGGCCATTCAGAAAGTTTAATACATGGGGTAAGATATAATTTAGAAGAAGATTTTATTTTTTATCCTTTTTATGGTTATATAGAATTGCTAGATGAAAATGATAAAGTTATTATACAACCAAATAAAATAGGACGTATCGTTGCTACAGGTTTTGATAATGAGGTAATGCCTTTGATACGTTACGATACAGGTGATTTAGGGCAAATATCTGGAAATAAAAAACTAATAAATCATAATTTTGTCATAAAGAATATTGAAGGAAGAGATAAGAATTATATTTTTTTAAAAGACGGTACTACTATTACTTTAACATCCTTAATTTTTGGAGAACATTATAAAGCATTTGAATATATTAAAGAACTTCAAGTAATACAATCTAATATGGGGGTTATTTTAATTAAGATTGTCCCTTTAAATATTATGACAATAAGGCAAATTAAAGATTTTGAAGATTCGTTATTGAAGAGCGTTAAACCCAATACCTTAGAATTACGTATAGTACTTGTAAAAGAAACTAAAAAAACATCAAGAGGTAAACATATTTTACTCATTCAAAATTTTCAAAACACTTTCAAAACCTTGTAAAGTATTACCTAAAAAACATAAACAAAACAAATGATTATAGTTCCTGTTTTAATACTATTATTTATTATAGCGCTTAGATTTTCTAAAGGTATGTTTGCAGCGTTTTTAGTTTTAGTGGCTACAAAATCAATTATGGATGCCTTTTGGAGCTTTAAGATAGGGCCTTTTTCATTTGGTTCTATAGGTGGTATTTTAATTCCTTTATTATTTTATCCAGTATTGTTTAAAATAAAGTATCTTCCAAAAAAATGGGTTTCAAATGCTAAAATATTATTTATTGCTTATGCTTTTGGGCTTATTTTTGCTTTTACAATAAAGCCTATGGATAGTATAGAGATATTAATTATATATATTAATATTTTTATGGGGTTTTTATTAATACCTTTATTAGTAACCAATAGAAGCCAGTTTCAAAAATTGTTAATAGCTATTATTATTTCTGGTATATTTCCTATTGCAGTAAGTGTTTTTCAGTTTCAAACCGGTGTTATTTTTGAAGAAAGGAAAACAGTAGGTTTAACACGATTTGTTGGGGTTTATCATGACGCTTTCCCTGTTAGGTTTTATGGAATGTTCACCCTTTTTGCATGCATGTTATACTTGTCTATTTTTAAAAAAATAAATAAGTTTTTAATGGTTGTTCTAGTAGGTATATCTATGTCTGCTTTATTTTCTGTGTATTTAGTGTTTAGTAAAGCAGCAATTGCTATTATATGCTTATGGGTATTGTTAATGTTTACCTTTTCTTCATCAAAATTAAAGTATATACTATTCGTTTCTCTATTTTCTATACTTATCTATATTAATTTTGGAGAGGTTATTTATGATAGTATTGAACAGCTTTTTAGTAAGGAAGCAGGGTATAATGATGGCACATACCAAGATGTAAGATATACACTAGCGGGTCGAGGTTATATTTGGGCTAATTATTGGGATTTTTGGTTAAATGAGCAAATACCTTTATTTCAATGGACAGGAGATGGTATTAGTAGACCAGTACATAGTGAGTTTTTAAGAATATTATTGGTAAGTGGTATTATTGGACTCGTATTGTTTTCTTTTTTCTTATTAAGAAGTTTACTATATGTTTTTAAAATTAACAAAAAAACACGCGTATTCGCTTTAATGTTATTAGGGATGTTTTTTATAGATAGTTTGGGATTAACCCCTGGAGTTTATTATTATTATAACATATTGGTATGGGGTATTATAGGCTTGTTATTTGTAAACCCCGCAATACTTGAAAATAATTAAAAATATATATGCAACAACTAACACAAAAATTAGGCTCTGGAGATATGATTATTCAAAACATACCATACCCGCAAGTAGGAAAAGGAATGGTAATTGTTAAAAATCACTATTCTATTATTAGTGCAGGTACCGAGGGCTCTACGGTACAGGCGGCTCGTAAAAGTTTAATAGGTAAAGCAAAGGAGCGCCCCCAGCAAGTAAAACAAGTGCTAGATACTTTAAAAAAACAAGGCCCAATACAAACCTATAGAGCAGTTATGAAAAAACTAGATGCCTATTCGCCATTAGGGTATAGTTGTGCGGGAGAAGTTATAGAAGTAGGAGAAGGTGTTACAGAGTTTAATTTAGGCGATAAAGTAGCCTGTGCAGGCGCAGGCTATGCTAATCATGCTGAAGTGGTTGCAGTACCCATAAACCTTTGTGTAAAATTAGATGAAGACTTTAATTTAAAAAATGCTGCTTATAATACTTTAGGAGCTATTGCCATGCAAGGTGTTAGGCAAGCCGATATGAGACTAGGAGAAACCTGTGTTATTATTGGGCTTGGGTTGTTAGGTCAATTAACCGCACTTATACTTAAAGCATCGGGAGTTAACGTTATTGGTGTCGATATTTCAAAACATACCGTAAATCAGGCGGTTATAAATAAAGCTGTAGATGTTGGCTTTGAAAGAGATAATTCTAGTATTGAAGATGAAATTCGCTCTTACACAAAAGGCATTGGTGCCGATGCTGTTATTATTGCAGCAGCAACCTCTAGTTTAGATCCTATTAATTTTGCAGGTACTATAGCCAGAAAAAAAGGAAAAGTTGTTGTTTTAGGAGCTGTACCAACGGGGTTTAACCGCGATCCGTTTTGGTATCGTAAAGAATTAGAACTTAAAATGGCATGTTCGTATGGCCCTGGTAGGTACGATTTAAATTACGAAGAGAAAGGCATCGATTATCCGGTAGCCTATGTACGCTGGACCGAAAAAAGAAACATGCAAGCCTTTCAAGAATTACTATCAAAAAATAGAATTAATATTAATTATTTAACAACCCATCAATTTAATTTTGAAGACGCCCCAAAAGCCTTTGATTTGGTGGTAAATAAAACAGAACCTTTTACAGGTATTGCATTAAAATATAATATTAAAAATACGATTGATAAAGAGAAAATATTTATTTCAAACCCTACAAAATCTGGCATCCTAAATATATCTTTTATTGGTGCAGGTAGTTATGCACAAGGAAATTTATTGCCGTATATAAGCCAATCAAATCAAATACAAAAAGTAGGTGTGTTAACCAATACAGGAACCACCTCTAAGCGCGTTGCAGAAAAATTTGGGTTTCAATATTGCGCAACAAAAGAAAACGATATATTAAACGATAAAACAGATGTTGTTTTTATAGCAAGCCGTCACGATTCTCATGCCAAATATGTACTAAAAGCCTTAAAAGCGAATAAGCATGTATTTGTAGAAAAACCATTATGTTTATTAGAAACCGAGCTCGATGCCATTATTAAAGCTCAACATAAACATAACAATGTAGTTATGGTAGGTTTTAACAGGCGTTTTTCTCCTTTGTCTCAAAAAATAAAAAAGACCGTAGGATCTGGACCAATGACCATGATGTATAGAATTAACGCAGGCTACATACCACAAGATAGTTGGATACAAGACTCAGAAATTGGTGGTGGTAGAATACTAGGTGAAGTTTGTCATTTTATAGATTATTTAACGTATATAAACGGAAGCTTGCCTGTTAAAATATCGGCAACTGCGTTGCCAGATACGCATAACTTGAATGATACTGTAAATATTTTAATTCAATTTAAAAATGGATCTACTGGAGTTATTGGGTATTATGCAAATGGCTCAAAATCATTATCTAAAGAATATATTGAAATATATGCTTCGGGCACCACAGTCATTCTTAATGATTTTAAAGCATTAAAAATTTACGGAAAAGGAAAACCATATAAGCAAAAGCTTTTAAACCAAAATAAGGGGCAAAGTAACATGGTAGCAGCCTTTCTAGATAGCTTATTAAAAGGGCAAGTAGCTCCTATTAATTTTAATGATATTGTAGCGGTTACAAAAGCGTCTTTTATGGTTTTAGAGTCTATAAAAACTCAAGGAAATCATTTTTATATATAAAGTTTAACCTGTTTTTTATATGATTTAAAATGTTAATAGAATTAAATTTTAGTTTTGTAATTAAAAATGTATTGAGAATATTTATTTAAGTGTTAATATTTGTTTTTCTATACTAATTACTAGCATTTTCAATCGAAAAATTTAAATAAAGCGAAATTAATTAACGTGTATTTTCTCTCTTAAAACTATTGCAGTTTTTCGTTATAAACACTTATTTGTTATACTTACCAGTTAATACTTTTAGTTAATTTGTGATGTTGTTTCTTTTTACATTTGTTTCTATATAATAATGATAATGAAAAAATACAAATTAGTTTTATTTGTGCTATTAATATGTTTATCGGGTTATTCTCAGGTTGGTATAGGTACAGAAACTCCCGATGAGTCATGTGTTTTAGATTTAACATCAACAACACAGGGTTTTTTACCACCCCGTATGGGTTATCAAGATATGGTTGGTATTTTAACTCCAGCTGAGGGATTGCATGTTTATTGTACAGATTGCGACCCTAAGGGTTTGTATTTTTACGATGGCTCTTCTTTTTTGAGCGTCATTAGCGGATCGGTCTTACTAGACCCAACAACATTCGTATATTCTTCTACGGGTAAATATTGGATGGATCGTAATTTGGGAGCTCAACAGGTAGCCACGGCTTATAATGATCATTTGTCATATGGCGATTTTTATCAGTGGGGTCGAGATTCCGATGGTCATCAGACCATAGTTTGGACAAGTTCTACAACTTCTGATGGAACAGAGCAGAGTAATGAAATTGAAACCTTGGCTACTACTACAGTACCTGATGATGGTAATGCTTGGAACGGTAAATTTATAACAAATGCTCCAACACCATTCAATTGGTTGGTAACATTGGACGTTACCTTGTGGCAGGGTGTATCAGGGACAAATAATCCATGTCCCTCAGGTTACCGTATTCCAACTGCAGCTGAGTTTTTGGCCGAGAGTAACAACGGCGGTACTGATTATTGGGGTAATGGTGAACAGAATGATGAAGGCGCTTATAATTCGGTATTAAAGCTCCCATATCCAGGCATGCGCGACCTAGAATATGGCGAAATTTTAGAAGCGGGTAACATCGGCGTCTATTGGACTAGTACGTATAATAGTAGTGGTAGTTTTGTAGGTGCAGATACTATGCAGGTCTTTCCACTAGATGATAGCGGCGTTTTTCATATGGAACTTTCTTATGGTCTTAGCGTTCGTTGCATAAAGGATTGATACTTTGTGTTTATTTGTT
>NZ_JBISCC010000056.1:0-812 GCF_044385915.1 Thalassobellus citreus
GTTGTACAACATTACCCAAAACAAGAAAATTTGAACAAAATATTATTATTAGCACTTTTAATTTTCTCAAATACTTACGGACAAGTGCAGAAAAAATTCTTTGTCGAAGACGAAAAGAATGTTAAATATGTGACAGTAAATTTCTGTGTGAATGATGATGCAAAAATTAGCGAAGTAACAATTGTTGCAGATAAAACTACATATGAAAATGAATATAATATTGAGCAGCTTCGACAGTATCTTCTCGGAATCCAATATTATCCTGACAGTAAATTAAAAAACAACTGCCACTATTCGATTTTTGAATTCATAAACAATAAGTACGAAAATAAAAGTTTGGATGAAGATGAATGTAATACTTGTGAAAAATTTCGAACTGGACTTTATCAGTATACGCACGTATTAGTTAAGGATTACAAAATTAAGCGAAAAAGAAAAATCCAAAGAGAAATTGGGAAAAAAGACAAACAAATTTATTACATAAAATGGTTATCTGATTGCAAATATATTTTGACCTATAAAAGAATGACAGATCAAAGACTAAAACACTTAATTGGAAAAGAAATAGAAGTTGAAATAATAGACATTCTTGACGATGATAGTTATGTATTTAGTTCAAAAGCAAACTTTAAAGAAATATTTGATTACGGAATAATTAAAAAGATAAAATAAAAAACGTTGTACAACAAAGTATAAGAAATAATACTTAAATTCATTCCTAAATCAAAAGGTTAGTGCATTTTTAGTCACTCTGATTTTCCTGCGGAAAATCCTCGGACACAAAACCGCACTATTCTTATACATAAACGTTG
>NZ_JBISCC010000070.1:0-1625 GCF_044385915.1 Thalassobellus citreus
GAGAGAAAAGATTTTCTGAATATTGGAAATAATGGAAGTTTTGACGGATTGGGTTATACTTACTATTTCATTGAAAAAAAAGAGAACAACAAATATCTTATAAGAAAAGTTTACCCTGTTATTTTTGAATAATTAACAAAATAATAAAAATACGTTAGGCAACAAAGCATAAAATTAATGGCTAGTTTAGCCTACTTGGAAAATTCCTGCGGAATTTTCCGCTGGTAAGTTTCTATTTACTAAATTAGTGCTTAAACGCGCCACTAATATTATACGTAGCCGTTACCCAACATTTGTAAAACAGAACGTTAGAATTTTAAACTGAACAGAAAACTAAAAAACCGGATATGAAATTTTACACTTCGATACCTGAAATTCTAAAGCCATACTATAAAACCGAATTGGATGAATACCGAACTGAATACTCAAACGGAAATTTAAAAAGTGCTTGGAATCATCTGGAAAGAGCTCATATAATCGGACAAAAATATCCTTACACTCATACTTTTGTACATTGGAAAATGTTGCAATTCGGAATTAAAATCAAAAGCGGAAAAGAAATTATCGGACAAATTCCACGTCTGATTTTCGGAGGTGTGAAATCCTTCGTTGGAAAAATTCCTGTTGGCAATCCTGGAGGAGCGAATGTTCCGCCTTTAAAACCATTTCCAATTGAAAAAGAATTGGAGAATATTTTTGCAAAAGCTGGAATTAAATTAAGCTGAAAATAAAAAACGTTGGGTAACAACATATATAATTTATTGCTAGTTCTAGCCTACTTACGAAAATCCTCGCGGATTTTCTATTCGGTTTTTATTTACTAAATTCAGTGCTTGAAAAACGCAACAAATCATATATAAATCCGTTGCCACACATTTGATAAATCGTGCTAAACGACAAACATAACGATTGAAAAACAAAAATATGATTAAGAAATTATACCTGATTTTACTACTGATTTTGCCGATTACAATGTTCGGACAATTATCGGAATCACTTGACGAAATGAAAGCTGATAAAAATGCTGAATATGAAAAATATGAACCCTTACTCTTTAAAGCAACTGAATATATATTTGACAATCCTGTAAACGTAAAATCAAAGGAATTTATTTCTGCTACGCAAATTGTCGGATTTTGGATGAATAAAGATACTGGAATGGGAATTCCAACGTTTGGGAATTTTTTCACTTCTTTGACTAATGTGAATAAACAACAATTTTTATACACAGTTGCGATGATTAATTATGGTTTAGACCAAAAAATCAATCACAACCGAATTTTGACTTGTAAAAAGATTAACGGACAAAAATTCAGCGAACAAGAAGATGTTAGAGAAGTTCAACTTGGTGGCGCGAAAATTTTGCTGGAATATATCGGAAATAAAAATAATAAAGTTCCAGTTAACTCAAAGACAAAAAAGTTTGTAAAAGCATACAAAAAAGGAAAGTTGGACGAAATGTTTTTTGATTAACAAATCGGAATAAAAACGTGTGGCAACAAAGCATAAAATTAATGGCTAGTTTTAGCTTACTTGGAAAATTCCTTCGGAATTTTCCGCTGGCAAGTTTCTATTTATTAAATTAGTGCTTAAACGCGCCACTAATATTATACGTAACCGTTGTA
>NZ_JBISCC010000029.1:0-569 GCF_044385915.1 Thalassobellus citreus
AACCGTTGGCAGTAATGTAAAAAAACGCAGATAATGAAAGTAACACTAATAAGCATTCCAGTCCGAGACCAAGAAAAAGCCTTAAATTTTTACACTGAAAAATTAGGCTTCATAATAAAGAAGGACGAACCTCTAGGTGGTGGGAATAGATGGCTGACCTTAGTTTCTAAGGATTGGCAAGATGGACCAGAATTATTATTAGAACCAGGACCAAATCATTTTGAGCCGTGTAAAACCTATCAAGACGCACTAATGGAAGCCGGAATGCCATACACTCAATTTGATGTTAAAAGTGTTGATGCAGAATATGAACGACTAACAAAACTTGGAGTAGAATTTAGTGTAAAACCCTCTACAATGGGGAAATGGAAATATGCAGTATTTAATGACACCTGTGGTAATAATATTCAAATCGTGGAAGAATAGTGAAATACACTACTGCCAACAAAGCATAAAATTAATGGCTGGTTTTAGCTTACTTGGAAAATTCCTTCGGAATTTTCCGCTGGTAAGTTTCTATTTACTAAATTAGTACTTAAACGCGCCACTAATATTATACGTAACCGTTG
>NZ_JBISCC010000082.1:0-283 GCF_044385915.1 Thalassobellus citreus
GGATTAACCGATTGTGAAGAAACGACAGGAATCGACGATCCGAGTACATCAAAAGTACCAGGAGATTATCCAGGGCCATTTGAAGCTAACGATGCTTGTTTACCAACAGGAGTTAATACGACCGATAGTGATGGTGATGGACTAACCGATTGTGAAGAAACAACAGGAATAGACGATCCGAGTACACCAAAAGTACCAGGAGATTATCCAGGACCATTTGATGCTAATGATGCTTGTTTACCAACAGGAGTTAATACGACTGATAGTGATGGTGATGGACTAA
>NZ_JBISCC010000003.1:0-241 GCF_044385915.1 Thalassobellus citreus
AAGGTGATCAGGGAATACAAGGTGTAGCAGGATTAGACGGAGCAGATGGAGCAACAGGTCCTAAAGGAGATAAAGGTGACAAAGGAGATACCGGTGATCAAGGAATACAAGGGATACAAGGTGTAGCAGGATTAGACGGAGTAGATGGAGCAACAGGTCCTAAAGGAGATAAAGGAGATACGGGTGAGCAAGGAGCAGATGGAGGAGGAGTAACAGTTCAAGGTTCAGATACATTAGCAAA
>NZ_JBISCC010000007.1:0-233 GCF_044385915.1 Thalassobellus citreus
TAAACCTTGTATCCCTTGTATTCCTTGATCACCGGTATCTCCTTTGTCGCCTTTATCTCCCTTATCTCCTTTAGGACCTGTTGCCCCATCTGCTCCGTCTAATCCTGCTACACCTTGTATCCCTTGTATTCCTTGATCACCGGTATCTCCTTTGTCACCTTTATCTCCTTTAGGACCTGTTGCTCCATCTGCTCCGTCTAATCCTGCTACACCTTGTATTCCCTGATCACCTT
>NZ_JBISCC010000118.1:0-1727 GCF_044385915.1 Thalassobellus citreus
CTTATGAAAAGAAAAATAAATTGTGAAACAGCCCGTAATTTTCCAGTGGAAAAAGCACTGGAAAAATTAGGACACTTTCCCAAAAAGACAACGGAAAAAGAAGCTTGGTTTCTGAGTCCTTTCAGGTCAGAAACCCAAGCCTCTTTTAAAGTATCTAAAACAAAAAATCGATGGTATGATCATGGCGAAGGTATTGGCGGAAATGTGATCGATTTAGTCTGTCAGATTTTAAAGTGTTCCATAAAAGACACTCTAGAATTTTTAAATGATGGTATTGTAAATAACTCATCTAAAAAACAATGGACTTCTAATAAGAAGGCAGGCGTTATTAAGATTATTAAAGTTCTAGATATTACACATCCTGCTTTAATTCAA
Organism: Thalassobellus citreus; assembly: GCF_044385915.1. Classification (NCBI taxonomy): domain Bacteria; kingdom Pseudomonadati; phylum Bacteroidota; class Flavobacteriia; order Flavobacteriales; family Flavobacteriaceae; genus Thalassobellus; species Thalassobellus citreus. The sequence goes on from NZ_JBISCC010000118.1 coordinate 376, forward strand.
TATTTAAATTCTAGAGGTATTCCATTAAATATTGCAAAAAGGTATTGTAAAGAAGTTTGGTACCAGTATAAGGCAACTGAATTTTTCGCCATAGGACTAAAGAACAATAAAGGTGGTTGGGAATTACGCAACAAAATTTTTAAAAACAGTAGTAGCCCGAAATCTTATACCTATATCCAAAATAATAGCAAACAATTAATCATTCTAGAAGGGATGTTTGATTTGTTATCACTTGCAATATTAGATGATAAGGTATTAAATACTTCAGATGTCCTTGTATTAAACTCTATTGCGTTTATAAAGCTTATTGAAATCTATTTAGATAATTATGAATGGGTACAGCTCTACTTGGATAATGACAAGGCAGGACAACTAGCTACAATGCGCTTGATAGAAAAACACACTCATATCATAGACCAAAGACATATTTATAAAAACTATAAAGATTTAAACGATTTGATAAGCCATGACAAAAACAAACAAATTTGATTTTAAATCCACAGAAGATCAGGAGCAGACTCTAAAGATTCCTACCGATGTACTTAATAGTTCGGATAGTATTGTATTGGATTTAGAACGGCATGTATCGGAAACGGAAATGGTCTTAGGTAGGAATTCAAGATGTGTGTCTGTGGACACATTCTTGTTTGCTCCCCATGGTCGCAAAGGGAAAAGAGTGTTTAAGGGGAAGGGTGATCTCGTTAAGTTTCGATGTTCTATTTATGAAAAGAAGCTTTTGATTATTAAAGCAAAAAGCAGCGGATTGAGTTTAAGTGAATACATACGCCGTTGCCTATTTGACAAAGAAATCACAGAACGTTTTACAGATGAACATATAGCGATTTATAAAATGCTTATTAAATATCATAACAATTTTAAGTCCATTGGAAACATGTACAAAAAACGAAATCCAAAACTAACCCAAGAAGTCTATGACTTAGCAAACGAAATAAAAACACATCTTAAAAAGTTTCAAAAATGATAGGTAAAGGAAAAAGCATATCACATACTAGAGCTTCTATGGCTTATGGATGGAATCAGGAAAAAGATGCAGAAATTGTTTTAAAAGAATTTCTGCATGGAGATTCTCCAAAAGAAATTACTCAAGAGTTTAAAATGCTCCAGGACCAAAATTACCATTGTAAAAAAAACACCTTATCATTTGTGATTAGTCCAACCATAGAAGATGGTAAAAGTCTAAATAAAAAGGAATTAGAAGCCATAACAAGACAATTTATAAAAGAGATGCAATTAAAGGAACGGCAAGCTATAGCATTTGTACATCAGGATAAAGAACATAAGCACATTCATTTATATGTCAATCGTATCGACTTTAAAGGCGTTGCTTATAA
>NZ_JBISCC010000009.1:0-281 GCF_044385915.1 Thalassobellus citreus
TTAGTAGGAACAGCAGAAGATGTAGGAGTTAACAATACATCTGCTAAATTAATAGTTTGATAATCATTAATGGTTTGATTAGAAAGGGTAAGCGATTGATAACAATCCGCTTCAAATAAAATATCGTAAGTACCAGCTTTCACAGGTCTGTAAAAATCACCATCATTAGCATCAGAAAAGGTATGCGAACCATAGGCATCATGACCAACAAGTGTAACAGTTGCCTGAATAGGTGTATTTGTATTGGCATCTTTAACAATACCTCTAAAACCATAAGTACC
>NZ_JBISCC010000028.1:0-489 GCF_044385915.1 Thalassobellus citreus
TAACGCGATGAATCTGGTGTGTGTATTTCGTCTATTAAAACAATTTTACCGTCTTTGGTTTTTCCGAATTCATATTTGGTATCTACTAATATTAAACCACGAGATGCTGCAATTTCAGAACCACGTTGAAATAATTTACGAGTGTAATCTTCAAGAATAATGTAATCTGCTTCTGAAACAATACCACGTTTTAAAATGTCTTCACGAGAAATATCTTCATCATGATCGCCCATTTCTGCTTTTGTAGCTGGCGTGATAATTGGCTCCGGAAACGCATCGTTTTCCTTCATTCCTTCTGGCATGGGTACACCACAAAGCATGCGTTTTCCTAATTTATATTCGCGTGCCGCATGTCCAGACATATAACCACGAATTACCATTTCTACTTTAAAAGGTTCGCATAAATGACCTACTGCTACATTAGGGTCTGGTGTTGCTGTTAACCAGTTAGGAACTAAATCCTGAGTAGCTGCCATCATTTTTGTGGCT
>NZ_JBISCC010000039.1:0-277 GCF_044385915.1 Thalassobellus citreus
AATTGGGATACCAGCAATGTATGGACTTTTACGCTTATGTTTATGGATGCCGTTTCTTTCGATCAAGATTTAGGGAATTGGAATGTGTCTAGTCTTAATACTGCCAATAGTATGTTTACTCGTGTTACGCTTTCAACTCCAAATTACGATAATTTACTAATTGGTTGGAATGCTCAAAATTTAAATGCTAGTGTTGGTTTTGATGGAGGATTAAGTAAATATTGTGCCGGAGAAGCCGCCAGAGCCAATATGATAGCTAGTGATAATTGGAATATTA
>NZ_JBISCC010000005.1:0-337 GCF_044385915.1 Thalassobellus citreus
CATCTGCTCCGTCTAATCCTGCTAAACCTTGTATTCCTTGTATTCCTTGTATTCCCTGATCACCGGTATCGCCTTTGTCGCCTTTATCTCCCTTATCTCCTTTAGGACCTGTTGCTCCATCTGCTCCGTCTAATCCTGCTACACCTTGTATTCCCTGATCACCGGTATCTCCTTTGTCACCTTTATCTCCTTTAGGACCTGTTGCTCCATCTGCTCCGTCTAATCCTGCTAAACCTTGTATCCCTTGTATTCCTTGATCACCAGCATCTCCTTTGTCGCCTTTATCTCCCTTATCTCCTTTAGGACCTGTTGCCCCATCTGCTCCGTCTAATCCTGC
>NZ_JBISCC010000008.1:0-233 GCF_044385915.1 Thalassobellus citreus
AGCAGATGGGGCAACAGGTCCTAAAGGAGATAAGGGAGATAAAGGCGACAAAGGAGATACCGGTGATCAAGGAATACAAGGGATACAAGGTTTAGCAGGATTAGACGGAGCAGATGGAGCAACAGGTCCTAAAGGAGATAAGGGAGATAAAGGCGACAAAGGCGATACCGGTGATCAGGGAATACAAGGAATACAAGGAATACAAGGTTTAGCAGGATTAGACGGAGCAGATG
>NZ_JBISCC010000015.1:0-258 GCF_044385915.1 Thalassobellus citreus
GTAGCGCCTAATTCAGAATAAGTATCACCAACATTAATATCGATAGACGCTGCTCCCGTAAGAGTAATAACAGGTGCCGTTGTATCAGGAATCACATTCACTGTTCTATTAACTTGCGTTGCAGGATTTCCAGCCACATCAGAAACATTATAAGTAATAATATAAGTACCTGCTACATTAGAATTAACAGTATCACCACCAATAACAATGTTTGCAGAAATGTCACCATCTTTATTATCAGAAGCCGTAGCGCCTAAT
>NZ_JBISCC010000017.1:0-264 GCF_044385915.1 Thalassobellus citreus
ATTAGGCGCTACGGCTTCTGATAATAAAGATGGTGACATTTCTGCAAACATTGTTATTGGTGGTGATACTGTTAATTCTAATGTAGCAGGTACTTATATTATTACTTATAATGTTTCTGATGTGGCTGGAAATCCTGCAACACAAGTTACTAGAACGGTAAATGTGATTCCTGATACAACGACACCTGTTATTACTCTTACAGGAGCAGCGTCTATCGATATTAACGTTGGTGATACTTATTCTGAATTAGGTGCTACAGCTTC
>NZ_JBISCC010000024.1:0-264 GCF_044385915.1 Thalassobellus citreus
ATTAGGCGCTACAGCTTCTGATAATAAAGATGGTGACATTTCTGCAAACATTGTTATTGATGGTGATACTGTTAATTCTAATGTAGCAGGTACTTATATTATTACTTACAATGTTTCTGATGCGGCTGGAAATCCTGCAACACAAGTTACTAGAACGGTAAATGTGATTCCTGATACAACGACACCTGTTATTACTCTTACAGGAGCAGCGTCTATCGATATTAACGTTGGTGATACTTATTCTGAATTAGGTGCTACAGCTTC
>NZ_JBISCC010000108.1:0-7824 GCF_044385915.1 Thalassobellus citreus
CAACAAAGCATAAAATTAATGGCTAGTTTTAGCTTACTTGGAAAATTCCTTCGGAATTTTCCGCTGGCAAGTTTCTATTTATTAAATTAGTGCTTAAACGCGCCACTAATATTATACGTAACCGTTGTAGCACATTAGACCAAACTCAAGTGAAAAGAATGAATACCTACATAATAATCGGAATTTTAGCTTTAATTGGAGTAATTGCATTCAGCAGTTGGAATTCAAAACGGAATTCAAAAACATCTGGAATTTCTGAAAATAAGACTCAATCACGGAATAGTGAAATCCGACAAGAAAAACGAGATTTAAAACTCGTTGTCACTTATGATTACGGAGAAAACTCAAAAATCATATCTGAAAGAGCAACAGCGGAAATAATAAAAAGCACTATGAAATCAATCAATTGGAATGAATTTCACATTGTGCAACTGGAAGACAAATATGCTGATGGATATAAAGCTTTGGACGTTGGTGGAAGTTTAGGAGATGATGGATTAGCTTCTGGACTTGTGACTGACGAAGATCATATTCTATTGGTAAAGCCATTAGAAACGGTTGACCAAATGACTGAAATACTTCTTGACTTTTTGAAAGGAGAGGATACTTGGAGGAATAAATATGAATATAAATAACGTGCTACAACAAAGTATAAGAAATAAAGCTTAAATTTATTTCTTAATCAAAAGGTTAGTGCGCATTTGGTCACTCTGATTTTCCTACGGAAAATCCTCGGACACAAAACCGCACTATTCTTATAAACAACCGTTGCCCACAATAGCGAAACGCACTCAGCAGAAAGTAAATCGGAATAAAAAAAAAGCAAAATTTCGCAGAATAAAACGCTGAATTAATTGCGCTGAATTCTCACTCAAATCGGAATAAAAATCACATAGGACTTTTGAGCAAGTTTTCGGAATCTAAATCTGAATTAAAAAAACTAAAGTGCGTGCGGAATCTAGCAAATTGCGGAATTTCTCACTCAAGCGGAATTGAATAAGTTTGCGGATTAAAAAAACAACTGAACTCACTCAAACGCTAAAAATAATCTACTGTGGGCAACAAAGTATAAGGAATAATGCTTAAATTTATTCCTTAATCTAAAGGTTAGTGCTTTTTTAGTCACTCTGATTTTCCTGCGGAAAATCCTCGGACACAAAACCGCACTATCCTTATACATAACCGTTACCCACAATTTGAGAAATGCAGAACTTTAAACAGAATTTAAGAAACAAACCTACTCTATTTCTAATAGTTGGAATTTTAGTTCTGATTATCGGAATTCCATCTGGAATTTATGGATTGACATTAAATGGAGGAGCAAGTTTAGGAGGAGTTTTGATTTTAGTTGGTGTTGTTGCTTTTCTTCCATTTTTTTTGATTGACCGAATTTTAGTAAATCGGATAAAACCTCTCAAACTATCAATTTTTGAATTGACTTTGAGTGTAATCGCTTTATTATTTTATTCTTCAGATAATAAAAAAATAGTTGTCGATTTGACCGAATATAAGAGTAACCATTTTGTTGTTGTTTATAATAACGGAGAATTGAAAAACTCTGAATTGAATTGGAAATTTCCTTTCAATAAAAAAGCGGAATACAATAATAACTCTATAATTATACCAGCCGAATATAAAGGCAGTTATCAAATTGATATTGAAACGCCTAAAACTTGGTCTGGAACAAGAATGAATCCTGACCGAATTGATAATATTGGTTTGCGAATTTATACAAGTGGAAAAACCAAACTGAATCGAACTGAAATAGATTCTTTGGCTGAAAAGGAAATAAAAACTGTGGGTAACAAAGCATAAAATTAATGGCTAGTTCTAGCCTACTTGGAAAATTCCTTCGGAATTTTCCGCTGGCAAGTTTCTATTTACTAAATTAGTGCTTAAACGCGCCACTAATATTATACGTAACCGTTGCCAGTAATTTGACCAAACCGAATGGAAGTCACAAAAAAAGATGTTGAAAAACTAATTGAATTAAGAAAAAAAGATACTTTTCTTAATCACTTATGGAATATCTTTTCACGTGATATGCGAGCGAAAGGAGAAATAAATCGGAATGAAATAAAAGTTTGGAGCCAAAATATGTGGAATCTAACTTTCTATTCGATTTTCACATTCGAATTTAATGCTAATAATCATCTGACAAACATAACAGATAAGATGAATCCTGTAGGAAAAACTCTAATTGGAATTGCCTCTTTATGGTTTCTGTATTTAATTTTCCCTAACAATCCGACTGAATTTAATCCAATTGATAATTGGCAATGGATTACCATAATTGCTGTTTTCGTCTTTTTAGTAGTTTGGGTTTCTCGAAAGATTTACAAAATGGAAAGGAAAAATCAACTTGAGGAAATATACGAGATTCTAGACATTGAAATTGAGGAAAAAACACCTGAAAATGAATGGTCTCTGAAAAACATTCTGATTAGATTATTTACTTATCCTTTTGCGATTTTTGTAATAACTATTTGTGTTTGGAGCTTATTTTCGAATGGAATTAAAAGCATATTTCTGACCTTATTTGGAATCGGAATTTGTGGAATGTATCTATATTCGGATGTTAGAATGATTATAAAAAATAAAAAGACTGAATAATAAAAAACTACTGGCAACAATGTATAACCGCAATTACGGCGGATTCGACTACGTCCGAATCCACTCGGAATTGCTAACGTCTGTGCTAAACCGAAAATTAACGCATATTAACCCGTAACTGACGGTTATACGAGACCGTTGTGGTGCATTTCTCACTCGAATCTACAAAATGAAAAATTTAATAATTATAATTTTTATTCTATCACTTTTTTCTTGTTCGAAAAGATTCAAACCAGCTACAAATGAAAATGAATATTTTGAATTAACTGAATTAAATACAAAAGACACTTTATTCAGAATTTCAAAAAATGAGTTTTATGAAATGGGAGATGATTTTGCTTTTGTGAATCGAAAAGGAGACACTATAATTTCATCTGAAAAAATATACTTCACATTTAAAGATACTATTACAACATTCGGAATTGTACTTGAAAAAGAAACTTATGATTTAATTGGAATAAATCGGAAAGGAGAAAGAATTTTTGAAGTATATATGTATGACAATGGACCTGATTATATTTCTGAAGGTTTATTCAGAATTAAGAAAAATGGAAAAATTGGTTATGCGAATAAAAAAGGAGAAATAATAATAAAACCTCAATTTGAATGTGCTTCAAATTTTGAGAATGGAATTGCATCAGTAACTTACGATTGTTATTTGTATTATGACTTGGATGAACATTTACGTTCTGAAAGTGAAAGTTGGTTTGAAATAGATAAAACTGGAAAACGAATTGAATAAAAAAAAACGACACCACAACAAAGTATAAGAAATAATGCTTAATTTTATTTCTTAATCAAAAAGCACTATTCTTATACACAACCGTTAGCTGTAATTACCAGTATTATGAAAAAAAAGAGGGAAAAGTTATTTTTTAAATTTATAAATGGAGGTGCTTTTTCGACTTTAATTGGAGTTATAATAGGAGGATTAATAGCTGGATATTTTTCTTATCAAACTCAAAAACTAACCATTGAAAATCAGAAAAAAGAATTTAGTAGTCAATATTTGATTAAAAAGAATAATGAATTAACGGAATTATTATCTGAATTTCTTGAACATTTTTATCGACTAAATTTGACGGACGAATCAGAATTAAATAAGAGAAAAGAAATCCTGAATAAAATGAATCTAGTATCAATGAAAATAAGCTTACTGAATAATTATATTATAGGTACTAATTGTTCTGATTTGACTTCTTCAATAGAAAATTATATTAATGAGGGTTTAGTTAATGACAAAGAAATGTCCGATTTAATATCTAAATGGAGTTTTAATATAAAAGCTGAAATGAAGAAAATTGATTACTCTGTTGACAGAAACCAATTGAAATTTGATATAATAGAAACTCTAATAAAAGAATAAAACTACAGCTAACAAAGCATAAAATTAATGGCTAGTTTTAGCTACTTGGAAAATTCCTGCGGAATTTTCCGCTGGTAAGTTTCTATTTACTAATTTAGTGCCTAAACGCGCCACTAATATTATACGTAACCGTTGTAAACAATTTTCAAACCCGCTTAACTAATGAGAAAAAAACTTTTAATTGGACTTTTAACGCTTATTACATTTTCTTCTTTTTCACAGGACAAAATCGGAATTATAGCTGGGATTAATGCCTCAACCTTATCAGACGGAATATTAGAAAGTTTCGGAATTCATAGTAATTCTTTTAGTTTCCACTTGGGAGCTGTTTACGAAAAAAAGTTATCTGAAAAAATTTCTTTCAGACCCAGATTAATTTATTCTCAACAAGGCGACAGAGAAGATTTTTATGATAATATTAAATATGAGACTTCATATATAAATATCCCTCTGAATTTTAAGTTCTTTAAACAACCTTACTTAATTGCTGGACCTCAAATCGGATTTCTGATTGACACAAAGAAAAAGGAAATGGATTTCGGAGACTTAAAAACCTTTGACTATGGACTAAACTTAGGAGTAGGTATAGATATAAAGCAATTTTTCGTTGAATTAAATTTATATCAGGGGTTTAATGAACTGATTGAGGTACAATACCAACAGTCAAATCCTTTCAGAGATATTGATATTAAGGCGACTAATACCTTAATTCAGTTAAGTGTTGGATATAATTTTGACCTTTAAAAAAAACTGTTTACAACAAAGTATAAGAAATAATGCTTAAATTTATTCCTAAATCAAAAAGATAGCGCGTATTTGGTCACTCTGATTTTCCTGCGGAAAATCCTCGGACACAAAACCGCACTATCCTTATACACAACCGTTGTGTGCAATTTGAACCCAGCGATATTTTACCCAATAATGGGTATTGAATTAAACCAAACTAAAAGCTATTTTTCAACATAAATTTTGAGTTATGAAAAAACTAACCATTCTTTTTACATTTCTACTTCTTTTAAACAGTTGTAGTAACGATGACAATTCCGGAAATCAAGAGGAAGAACAAAATATTGAGACATTCGATTTAACTTCAAACGCTACTTCGGTTATTCCTTTGCAATTAGTAGTTGTTGGAACAGAAGATTTAACATTTAGCCAAAATAGTTATATGGCAAGCTTTGGCGAGACAGACGTTACTCTAACAAGAAATTCAGACGGCAATCTCGTATTTCCAATACCAGATGTAAGCAACGGAGAATACGAACTAAAACTAATAACTCAAAATAAAGAAGGCTTGGTTAATTTTAATGTTGGTAGTAACAACATTCAAAATGTAGAAAATAAAATAAATCAAGAATTTTTACAGCCATTACAAGCTATTAACCAAAATATAGAGGAACATATTAATAATGGAAATATGAGCAACGAAACTATGGTTGCTTTAAATTCAGCAAAATTAATGTACGATAACTTTATGCTGCAATATTCAAATGCTTCAAATGAGGACAAAATGGCTTTGGCAAAGTTCTTTAATGCTAACCCGATTTTTACAACAACATTTGAGGATGCCATTATAAATAATCGTTTAGCAAGAAACTCTAAAACTAACTCGGATTTCCTTTGTTTCATTAATAACTCTGTAAGAATAGCAGTAATTTCAGGAGCTTTTGTTTCTTGGGTTAATGTTATTGGACCTGCAATTATTGCTGCAACAGGTGGAATTGGAAGTATTTTAGTTGGCGTCGCTACGATTGTAGGTGTTTACAACGCAGCAGCCGAAATTCAAGCTTCGATTGAGCAGATTAGAGAGGTATGTTTAAGACCAATATCAAATCATTTATATGACCAAAATGGAAATTTTGATAATTTCATAATGAACAATAATTCCTTCACTTCTTTCGATTTAAAATTAGGTGTTAGAACTTCCATTACATCAGATAGCAATGACCCTAACTCACTTGTGTCTGAATTAATAGAAAAAATCGATTACATACAAGACAAATGGAATTCGTTTAGAGATAGTTTAAACCAAGTTATAAATGATTCTACTGGTTGGTTTACGAGTTGGTTTTCCAGTTCAACAACATACGAACCTATAACTTCAACAATTGAACCATTACCACAATCAACCCAAATAGATGAAATTGATGGAAATAATGCTTTTGTAATTGTTGAGGGTGTTCCTAATGATATAACCGCCGAAGTCGAAATTGTTGGTCAAAGCGGATATAACATAAAATTCAATACTGATAATGCTACTTTGCCTCGGACTTTTACAATGACAATAAAGTACGATGATGGCGACTTTCAAGCGTCGGATGAATTTAACGTGACGTTGGAAGAAGAAAATCAAATCGATATTGTTGGTACTTGGACAATGGTTGACAATGGAATTAATTGTCAAAACAATACTTCTGGTTGGGGAGGCAATACTTCTATAGAATTCTTTTCTAATGGAACCTTATCTTGGCAAGGAATAATTTCTGGAACCTTTAATTTGAATGGAAATGACTTATACTTTGAATTTGGCAACAATCAGACAAATACATATAATTGTTCAGACGGCTCGACACTTGAATCAGACTATAATATGATTAGTGAATTTAATGGTGTATTTGATGGTACAAATTTTAATGGTAGTTTTTCTCATATTGTAACTTATACACCAAATTTATCTAGCTGTATCGGAGATTCTAATGAAAACTGTCAAGGACCAATGGCGTTAACACAATAAAAAACTGCACACAACAATGACTATAAGTAATTGCTTGTTCTCGCCTACTTCTGAAAATCCTCGCGGATTTTCAGCTTGGTTTGTACTTGCTAAGTTAATCGCTAAATCACGCAACTACTCATAGCCGAGACCGTTAGGCAACATTTGACAGACCAACGAAAATCAGAACTTAATGAAATTAATTATAGGTAATTATTACGAAAATATAAAGTGTGAGAATTTCAAAGACCCAGAAACAGGTCGAATAAGAGTTAGACCTTTAGACGGACAAAATTTACCTACGAATATAGTAATCGAATGCAGTAAAAGCGAAAGAGAATCACATCCAATTGGAACAAAATTTATAACGGAAAATGTAAAAGTTTGTAAAAAATCAGACGGACGAATTTATTTGAGAGCGAAAGACCAATTCATTAAAAAGTTAGATTAAAGAAATGGAATATTTAAAAATCATTTCCAAAACTTTTGAGGAACATAATATTTATAAAGTTTCGGAATTGAAATATGAGAAATTTACTAAATCTATAAATTATCCATCAAGCGAAGGAATAATATTTGAATCGAATAATTTTGCAGGAGAAATATTTTATTACTCAAATGGAGAAATGGAATACTTGGAAATGGAATTTCTTATTTTTAAAACAGAGAAATCTGAATTTAAGATTATTGAAAAAATAAAAAAATCGGAATTGAATAAAGTAATTTCGGAGTTTTTAACGGAAAGATTAACTGAATAAAAAAACGTTGCCTAACAAAGTATAAGAAATAATGCTTAAATTTATTCCTAAATCAAAAGGTTAGTGCTTTTTTAGTCACTCTGATTTTCCTGCGGAAAATCCTCGGACACAAAAACGCACTATCCTTATACACAACCGTTGGGTTTAATGCTGCCCACTCTATCGGAAAAAATAAAACTGATTAAAAACCTGAATTTTAGAACCCAAAGTTTACGCGGAATTTTAGCCAATTACGAAAAATAAAACTGTGGATTTTTAGCAAGTTTGCGGAATATAAAAACGCGGACTAAAATTATGGCGGACTTTTGAGTTTGTTTGCGGAACAAAACAAAAACGGACAAATAAATCATCTGACTTTAGCCTGATTGCGGAAA
>NZ_JBISCC010000087.1:0-7334 GCF_044385915.1 Thalassobellus citreus
TAATTTTAGTCCGCGTTTTTATATTCCGCAAACTTGCTAAAAATCCACAGTTTTATTTTTCGTAATTGGCTAAAATTCCGCGTAAACTTTGGGTTCTAAAATTCAGGTTTTTAATCAGTTTTATTTTTTCCGATAGAGTGAGCAGCATTAAACCCAACGGTTGTGTATAAGGATAGTGCGTTTTTGTGTCCGAGGATTTTCCGCAGGAAAATCAGAGTGACTAAAAAAGCACTAACCTTTAGATTAAGAAATAAATTTAAGCATTATTTATTATACGTTGTTGCCATTAGTTTTTTATTTTTCGTAGAAGTCTCCTTCTTCCCAATTTTTTGTTCCGAGATATTTTCCGCAAAAATTGTAGCGTTTGATACTTCCGTTTGTATTAAATATTTTTCCATATCTAAAGAACCAAATTTCATTTTCTGTCAATTTAATACGTCGAAATCTTCTGTCGTCACTTGCATCCATAGAGGATATAAATATTGATTTCTTTTCAAAAAGTACAATTCCGTTTGAGTCTATAATTCGGTCGGTAACTATAACTTTTTTGTGTTTCAATGTCCAGAATAAAAACTTGCGCTTTTTGTCTATTGATTCGGTCTTTAAAGTCACACTTTCAATCCCACAACTATCATTTTTAGTCAGATTAGTGAACTGTAATTCAGTCGTTTTTATTCCGCTATTCGGATTAACGATTAGGGAAATCATACTTATTGAAATCGAAAATATTAAATTTAAGATGGTCATTTTAAATTAATGTCAACGGTTGTGTATAAGAATAGTGCGTTTTTGTGTCCGAGGATTTTCCGCAGGAAAATCAGAGTGACTAAAAAAGCTCTAACTTTTTGATTAAGAAATAAATTTAAGCATTATTTCTTATACTTTGTTGGCATACGTTTTTTTATTTCAATTCTATAAGCTCGATATCATATCGTTTTTTATGAAATCCAGTTAAGTGAATTTTATCATTCAATTCTTCTCTTATTATTAGGGGTATATCCATTTCCATAAAAAGAATATCAAATCCGTTATGGTTGAATCTTTCCCAACGAGTTCCTGGGTTTTTGGTTTTGTCAGAACTTTTAATTATCAGTGTGTCATTTATAAAGCTCAGAGTGTCATTGTATTCTTTTGATTTAATAAAAAAACGTTTGCCAATTAATTTTATGTTTTTCGATTTGTTTTTTAATGAATCATTCAGTTTTTTAAATACAGAATTGTTTGAGCCATCTTTACCTTTGAAAACTAAACTGTCATTATTTATTGATTCAATGATTTTATTGTTTTCAATATCTGAGTCGAGAATAATCTCATTTGATCTGTATTCATAAGTTCCATTTCCAAAGCTTTTTTCTGAAAGATAGTCGTAAGTGAAGTTTTTTGCGAAGTATTCGTTGTCTTTGAAAGTAACAAAATTCCTAATCGGTAAATTCATAAACGATTCAAATTTTTCAGAATATGAGTAAGCTCCAATCCAAGTTCCTTCCAACTTTTTGTTAGAATTACAGGATGTAATTAATCCTAAAAATAATATAAAGATGTTCTTTTTCAAATGGATGCCAACGGTTACGTATAATATTAGTGGCGCGTTTAAGCACTAATTTAATAAATAGAAACTTGCCAGCGGAAAATTCCGCAGGAATTTTCCAAGTAAGCTAAAACTAGCCATTAATTTTATGCTTTGTTGTGCGTTCGTTTTTTTTCTTTTTAATTATTTCCGTAGCACAGATTACAAGCCTTTAAATTAAAGTCTTCTAAAAATATTTCGTCGAATGTTTTTTTCTTGTAATTATAAGTCCATTTAAAGTATTCCGATAATAAATTAAACGCTTCTCTTTTCAATTCACGATGTTTATTCCAAAATTCTTTTAGTCTTTCAAAACCGTAATTATCTATAAATACTTCACTAACGTTTTTTAAATAACCATTTTCTATACTTTCTGTTATATAATTTGATATATCTAAATTTTCACGATTTACTAAAAAATCATATTTGGAAAGATTTTGCATTGTTCGACTGTTACAAATAAAATCTCGTTTTTTTAATAATTCAGCGATTTCGATTATAAATTTATTATGGTCGAATGACTTTTTAGTTCCAACATTTCCTTTAGATTTTTTTTCAATATACCAATGGAATTGATTATTGTCTGATTGACTTATAAAGATTGGTTCAATATTATATTTTTCGGGAAACGTTTTGTTGAAATCGGTAGTTAATATTTTGTCATTTATTTCTCCTGCCTCATATCTATGAACTGTGTAATTATTTTTTTCAAACCATTCTCTTATTTCCGCTACAATTTTTTCGTGCTTCTTTGAATCTTCTTCCGCTAACTTAACAAGAGGTTCAGGCATATAGAAATTTTTAAATCCTCTATTTAGCGCTTCGCATTGATTGTCTTTATGATATTTTACATTTCCCTTTATCTCAAGAACATAAGTTCGATTATCTTTTCTTTCAGGAACTTCTTTATGTGTCAAAACGTATGCTTTGTCTCCACTCAAAATAATTTTCTCCGCAAACAATTTTTTTAAATCAAGTTGATTAAATAAATAGTACAAATAATCATTGTCATAAATATTTGTTTTAAAAAACTGCTGGTCAATTCTGTCAAGGTTTTCAATCTCTATTCTTTCAATTAATTGTCGGTAAGAATAGTCTGTTAAAAATGCCATAAAGCCTTGAATTATGATGTTTTTTAGTTAGTTGGTCAAATGACGCACAACGGTTTTGTGTATGGTTTCGTTGCGTGAAAATCCGCGAGGATTTTCCGCCGTAAACCAAAGATAATAAAAACGCAAGGATTTTCCGATAGGAAAATCAGAAGCAATGAATTATACACTTTGTTGTGCATAGTTTTTATTCTTTCAATAGTTTTTCCGTTCTGTTCATCATCTTTGGATATTCTTTAACAAATTTAATTAAAACAGAATCTCCTAATTTTACTTTTTCAAATTCTCGCGAGTCAGGTATTGTTAATTGTGATTCATATTTTAAGCCATTATGGCTAAATTCAGTTATCAGGTAAGGCGATGTTTTCGCACCATACTTTTTTTCGATTACAATTCCATTTGTTAAGACTCCATCATTGTCAATCCGATTTTGAACTCGTGAACCGTTAAAATAAAGAATCATAAAGAATGTTATAGCTAAAGCTAATGATAAATTAATTATCAATTTTCTTTTCTTTTTTGGAAGTATTTCGGTCATTATCCCGAAAATAATGGAAGTATTCGCAAGATGACAGAGTCCAAGTAAAACAAAGAATTCCATAGGTTTTAATTCTTTGTACCAAAAAAAGTAAAGAGTTATTTCTAAACTAATAATTATAATACCAAAAACAATTAATACTCTTTTCAATCAGTTCGGGTTTTGGTGTAATTATGCACAACGTTTGTGTGTATGATTAGTGGCGTGTTTGAGTACCTAATTTAGTAAATACAAACCGAATAGAAAATCCGCGAGGATTTTCGTAAGCAAGCTACAACCAGCCATTAATTATACACGTTGTTGTGCAAAGTTTTTTTTAATTCAGTCGAGATTCTAATTCAATTCTCACTTCCTCTGCTGTTGGGTCTTTTGCCAAAATCAGTCCGTTTTCGTCGATTAGGAATATTCCACCGCCACCACCATCGACTCCATATTTTTGCCAAATATTATTTTGTCTGTCCAGTTCGACAAGATTTATCCATTCCCACTTTTCTTTCTCGAGGAATTTTACAAGTCTATCGGTATTTTTAAATTCTCCAGCAACTCCAATAATTGTAAATCCTTTGTCTTTGTATTCGTTGTAGAGAGGAACCATTGTTCTGCTTTTGGAGATACAAGGTCCACACCAAGTAGCCCATAAATCTAATAATGCTACTTTTTTATTAATTTTTTTAGAAAGTTTGATTTCATTTCCATTTAAATCAGGTGCGGAAAAGTCAGTATATTTTTTGCCAACCTTAATGTTCTCAATTGCATCAATTAAATTTGAAGCTAATTCGTTATAAGGATGGTTTGGATTGCTCTCTGATAATTTTTTGTAGTTATTTTTAATTAAATCTGAATTAAGGTTTTCTTTAAAATATCTTAATTGCTCTAAAAAAAGAAAATATGAAACCAAACTAGGATTTTGAGGAATATAATGTTCTTGCTCCCATTTTAGTTGTTCTTCCCAATCTTTAGGATTAAATAAAGAATCTGCTTCTTTTTTATAATTTTTGTATTTAGAGTTTAAATTTCCTCCCTTGACTATATTTTTATCAAATTCCTCTTCGGTAAATAAGGTTAAGTCAATTTTCTCATTTTCTAAAAAAAGAGGCATAGGTCTATACATTCCTTTTTTTACAGATTCTGCAAATGCTAAATTAACTACTTCTGGGTTTTGAAGTTCTTCTCGATAATGAAATTTTCCATTAATAACAGGAATCTCAATTATTGAATCGAATCTAGTATCTTGGTTAGGTTTGATTAACATAATTGATTTGGTATCTGTTCCTATTACTTCTCCGTTTAGTTCGAGGATATTCTTTTTGTCAGAAGAACAGTTAAATAAAATCATTGTTGAGAAGAACAATATTAATTTGGTAGTAAATTTCATTTGTAGTTCAGGTTTTAAATTTTGCACAACGGTTACGTATAATATTAGTGGCGCGTTTAAGCACTAATTTAGTAAATAGAAACTTGCCAGCGGAAAATTCCGCAGGAATTTTCCAAGTAGCAAAAACTAGCCATTAATTTTATGCTTTGTTGGCAACTGACTTTTAATAATCAAAATTCTATTTTTTAATAATTCTTTTATTAAGAGTTCCAAATTTCGAGTCAATTTTCATTATATAAAATCCATTAGATAAATCAGAAATGTCTATTGTTTCAAATTTGTTTTCTATAGTTTTAATACTTTGTCCTAATGAATTAAATATTTCTATTTTTAAAACAGGACTATTTTGGGATTTTATATAAATTAAAGAACTCGTCGGGTTCGGGTAAATGTCAATTTGGGGTAATTCAAACTTTGTTATGTTAAGTGGGTGATTTTTAAAAACTGCTTGTCCGAAAATAGGCGTATTTAAGTTTAAAACCATACCATTATCTTCTGAAGATAGATAATATCCAGAACCAATTAATTGGATAAAACCAAAATATTCATTTTCAAAATCATTATGGATTTCAACTCCACAGTTATCTATAGAATGTGAAAACTGGTCTGTTGCTAAAACATCAGGATATTGTAAGTTGAAAGTTCCATTGAATGTGTTGCAAGCTCCTGTTCCATTAAAAGTTAAATCTTCCATGATAGTCAGAGAAGGCGTTACATTAGGATTTATTTCTGAAACCACATAAGGTCCTGGACTTCCATCACTAGCCCTAACAGAATATAAATACCAAGTTTGAAATAAATCGGGATTTGGCTCTTGTGCAAAACAGTTTATTGAACAAATAATTGAAATCGAAAGTAATAATTGTTTCATAGTTCTTGTTTTTTTCAGCTTGTTGCCAACGGTTTTGTGTATGGTTTCGTTGCGTGAAAATCCGCGAGGATTTTCCGCCGTAAACCAAAGGTAATAAAAACGCAAGGATTTTCCGATAGGAAAATCAGCAGCAATGAACTATACACTTTGTTGGCACCAGTTTTATTGTTTTAATTCAGTTATCTGTTGTTCTGCATATTTCTTTGCGCTTTCGTCTCCATATTCAGCTGTCTTTTTATAATATTCAATAGCTTTTTCCTTATCACCTTTAAGTTTATAACCTTGAGCAATATTACCAAGAACTATATAATCTTTTGGATTAATATTTTCAGCTCGTAAAAGTGATTCAATTCCTTTGTCATATTCTCCAGTTAACAAATAAGTAATTGAAATATTTGATAAACTTTCTATATGGTTTGGATAAAATTTTAGAACCGTATTTGCAATTTCTCGCATATTTTTTAGTAAGTCATCATTACCAGTATTGTATAATTGTAATTGATAGTTTTGAATATCTAATAGAAATTCTTTTTCTTCACCATCATATTTTTCGTGGTTTGTCCAAGTCCATTTATTGTTGTTTTTAGCAGAATACTCAA
The DNA here is from genome assembly GCF_044385915.1 of Thalassobellus citreus. Classification (NCBI taxonomy): domain Bacteria; kingdom Pseudomonadati; phylum Bacteroidota; class Flavobacteriia; order Flavobacteriales; family Flavobacteriaceae; genus Thalassobellus; species Thalassobellus citreus. The sequence goes on from NZ_JBISCC010000087.1 coordinate 6,060, forward strand.
CTGTCTTTATTATTTCCGATGTGAAATTTGTCCAGTCAAGAATTTGTCCAAGTGCGTATATTTTTCCAAAGCGCATATCAAGTCGATTTGGGTAAAGCTTGATTCCTTCGTCAATTTTATTCAACCCTTTTTTCAATTCTGTTTGATCATAATGAATTTGACTTCCTAAAAATGCAGCATTATGATTTAAACTATCTTTTAATACAAGACTATCTCCGTTTGGTTGGTCGTTAGTCAATGCGAGAATTTCTTGGCGTGATTTCATAAAATGATAATTGAAGTAGCTCGTGAAAAGTTCAGCGTCTTTTGCATCTTCAGATTGCCATTTTTTCAAAGTCTTTAATTGATTAATAGTGTCATTAGTTTGACAATATTTTTGAAATTCAGATTGGTAATCTTGACTAAATCCTATTTGCGAAATTAAAATCACAATTAATGTTCCTAATATTCTCTTCATTCGTATTTTTCTCAAATTGGTGCCAACGGTTCGGCTATGAGTAGTTGCGTGGTTTGGTACTAAACTTTGCAAGTACACACCAAGCTGAAAATCCGCGAGGATTTTCAGAAGTAGGCGAGAACAAGCAATTACTTATAGCCATTGTTGGATGTCAGGCTTTATTTACTTTTACCTTTAAATTCAGTTTCAAGAAATTTTTGTTTCCATTCTCCATTTTCATAAACTCCTACAATGAAGTCGTATGTTTTTTCATCTTTATAAATCCACATTTCCGTAACAAATGTTCCTCCGTAATCATACATGTATTTCAAGTTTTTTTCTTCGCTCTCCACAGTTCCTTCTGTTAGATTGCCAAAAACATCGAACTCCCAAAACCTTATTTTTTTTAATTTCTCGTCATATTGTCTGATTCCGTGATTTCTTAAACCGAACTCAGTTTGTTCTTTATTCGTGAATCCCAAGGATTCAACTATAACTATTTTGTTGTCTAATGAAAATTTCAAACTTATCTCTTGTTTGAATTTGCTTCCATCTCCCCAAGTTCCTTCTGCTTTCCAAGTGTAATTTTCCAATGATTTAAAAATTGTCAAAGAATTATCTTGTGCCATTAATACAACTGGCATAAGAAAAAGGATTAAATTTTTCATAATGTTCTTTCAATTGTTTTAGCTTGCAGCCAACGGTTGTGTATAAGAATAGTGCGATTTTGTGTCCGAGGATTTTCCGTAGGAAAATCAGAGAGACTAAATGCGCACTAACTTTTTGATTTAGGAATAAATTTAAGCATTATTTATTATACTTTGTTGTAGCATGTTTTT
>NZ_JBISCC010000119.1:0-1367 GCF_044385915.1 Thalassobellus citreus
CAGAAACCCAATTACTAAAAATAGCTTCAAAAAAAGACTGCTCAGATTCCTTTTCCAACAGAATAATTCCAGATTCAGTTTTCAGAATATTATTAATTTCTTTTCTTGTCATTTTTTTCGTTTCCGCAATTGTTTACAACGTATTTGTGTATGGTTAGTTGCGTGTTTCAGCAACTAATTTAGCAAATAAATCACAGATAGAATATTCCGCAGGAATGTTCGTAAGTCGGCAGTGACCAAGCAATTAATTATACACGGTGTTGTGCGTAGTTATTTTTTAGTTTTTCAAATTCTTTTTCGTATTTCTCAATTCGATTTTGGTCTTTTGTCGATAATAAAAATGGTTTTCTTTTTCCGATAATCATTCTATCATAAACCAATTTTCCATTTTCGTCTTTTATTTCAACTTCGTGATAAGGTCGAAACATTGAACATTCCGTTTTGGTCAATTTGACCGCAAGATTTGCATATTCTTTTGTCGGAAACTGGTTGGAAAGTTCGAGTATTTTTAAATTTCTCAAATATGCGATTGGTTCGAGAGATTCGTCTCCGACTTTTATGTTAGTCATTCTCAAATATTCCAATTGAGTAAGTTTGGAAAGTGGTTTTAAGTTGTCCACTTTTAATTTTTTATCTATTCCACCATCTAATGACAAACTTTTAATTTTAGTAGCTTTCTCCAATGCTGACAAGTCCGAAATTTTAGAATAATCTCTAATCGCCAATTTTTTCAAGTTCGGATTAGATTCCATATTCCAAAGTTCAGTCGCTTTTGTATTCCATTCCGTTATTAGAGTTTCGCACTTATTCAAATTCTCTAAACAGCTTAAATCTTTTGCAAGAAATTGGTAAAGACTCACATATTTCGGTTGATGAAGTGAAAAAATTTGTTCAATGTCTTTTTCTTTAGCTCCAATTAACCAAAGTTTATCAATATTCAGTTCGTTTAAGAGCTTTCTGTTTTTTACGTCCGCACGAATATGCAATTCCGTTTTAGAATTGTCAAAATCCGCCAAATCAGAAGTGAATTCTGGTTTATTCTCAAATCTGTCTATTGTAATATCGTTCATTCTCTAATTCTGACTAACGTAAAATTATGTTGCTAAAAATCAATGCTTTATAAAATTTAGGAAGTTTCATATTTTCAGCATTTAATTTCTTTCAATTTACTCAATTTTACGTTAGCCAATGGACTAAAGTTTCTTCGAGTCTATGAGGGATTACGCACAACGGTTGTGTATAAGGATAGTGCGTTTTTGTGTCCGAGGATTTTCCGCAGGAAAATCAGAGTGACTAAAAAAGCACTAACCTTTAGATTAAGAAATAAATTTAAGCATTATTCCTTATACTTTGTTGCCCACAGTAGA
>NZ_JBISCC010000089.1:0-379 GCF_044385915.1 Thalassobellus citreus
GATGCTTGTTTACCAACAGGAGTTAATACGACTGATAGTGATGGTGATGGACTAACCGATTGTGAAGAAACGACAGGAATAGACGATCCGAGTACACCAAAAGTAACAGGAGATTATTCAGGACCATTTGATTCTAACGATGCTTGTTTACCAACAGGAGTTAATACGACTGATAGTGATGGTGATGGATTAACCGATTGTGAAGAAACGACAGGGATTGACGATCCGAGTACACCAAAAGTACCAGGAGATTATCCAGGACCATTTGATGCTAACGATGCTTGTTTACCAACAGGAGTTAATACGACTGATAGTGATGGTGATGGACTAACCGATTGTGAAGAAACGACAGGAATAGACGATCCGAGTACACCAAAAG
>NZ_JBISCC010000090.1:0-407 GCF_044385915.1 Thalassobellus citreus
ATAGTATTTGAAGCATCTCCAAAACCATCACCATCAGTATCGGCAAAGAAGGTTGTTGTTACACCTTCGTCTATTTGTCCGTCGCAATTGTTATCAAGACCATCACAAAGTTCTGGGGCATTCGGGTACACTGTGGCATTGGTATCATCGCAATCGGTATTATCAGGCACATAACCAGCTGGTGCCATACAAGCTTGTGTACTGTTGCTTGCATCTCCAAATCCATCGCCATCAGTATCGGCATAAAACGTTGTTGTTACACCTTCATCTATTTGTCCGTCGCAATTGTTATCAAGACCATCACAAAGTTCTGGGGCATTCGGGTACACCGTGGCATTGGTATCATCACAATCTGTATTATCAGGTACATAACCTGTGGGTACAGAACAAGCTTGTATAGTATTTGA
>NZ_JBISCC010000011.1:0-339 GCF_044385915.1 Thalassobellus citreus
TCTATTTGTCCGTCGCAATTGTTATCAAGACCATCACAAAGTTCTGGGGCATTCGGGTACACCGTGGCATTGGTATCATCACAATCTGTATTATCAGGTACATAACCTGTGGGTACAGAACAAGCTTGTATAGTATTTGAAGCATCTCCAAAACCATCACCATCAGTATCGGCAAAGAAGGTTGTTGTTACACCTTCGTCTATTTGTCCGTCGCAATTGTTATCAAGACCATCACAAAGTTCTGGGGCATTCGGGTACACCGTGGCATTGGTATCATCACAATCTGTATTATCAGGTACATAACCTGTGGGTACAGAACAAGCTTGTATAGTATTTGAA
>NZ_JBISCC010000038.1:0-429 GCF_044385915.1 Thalassobellus citreus
ACAGTGACTGATGAAGGGAATCCAACAGCAGTTGATAATACAGCAAGTACAACTGAAGATACATTAGTAACAACAGTAAATGTACTAACGAATGATACCGTAATTGATGGCGCAACCATTACAAGTTTTGAATCGTCAAGTACCAATGGCGGGACAGTAACGAGCAATAACGATGACACATTTGATTACACCCCAGCAACAGGGTTTGTAGGGACAGATACATTTGATTATATAATCTGTGATGATGATACACCAACAGCAAGTTGTTCAACCGCGACAGTAACTATCACAGTGACTGATGAAGGGAATCCAACAGCAGTTGATAATACAGCAAGTACAACTGAAGATACATTAGTAACAACAGTAAATGTACTAACGAATGATACCGTAATTGATGGCGCAACCATTACAAGTTTTGAATCGTCAAGT
>NZ_JBISCC010000098.1:0-12044 GCF_044385915.1 Thalassobellus citreus
AAATACACTACTGCCAACAAAGCATAAAATTAATGGCTGGTTTTAGCTTACTTGGAAAATTCCTTCGGAATTTTCCGCTGGTAAGTTTCTATTTACTAAATTAGTACTTAAACGCGCCACTAATATTATACGTAACCGTTGCCATTAATTTGAATGAACAGAGAACAAATCAAAAAAGAGTTTCAAGAAAATTTCAGAGAATTAAGAAAAATACTTAACTCTTGGGAATTAATTCCTGGCGCACCAAAAGACGAATTTGATGGACTAAATCGTCAAATTTTGAGCAATTTATACAAAGGTGCTGACTTGGAAAAGATAACTCGTGTTTTGGAAAGTGAGTTATCTGTAACCTACGGACTTTATCACGATGAATTTGGAGCAGATGAAATGGCTTCTGAAATAATTGAATGGTGGAACTTAAAACTTGCTGAAAGAATTCAATGATTTCGGACACAATCAACATAAAGGCTAAACTAACACTGTATCCGACTGAACAAGGTGGACGGAAAACAGGAATCAAAACTAATTACCGACCGAATCACGTTTTTGAATACAAAGAAAACTCGTCTGATTTTGTCACGACTTATATTGGACAAATTGAATTTGAAAAAGAATTGATTTTACCAAGTGAGACAGAGAATGTAAAAGTCCGATTTCTAAAACACCAGAACATTGCAGATTTGATTGAAAATGGAAGAATTTGGTGGATTCACGAAGGACCGAATAAAATCGGAGAAGCGGAAATAATTGAAATATTAACTGAATAAAAACTAATGGCAACAACATATATAATTTATTGCTGGTTCTAGCATACTTACGAAAATCCTCGCGGATTTTCTTGGTTTGTGTTTTATTTACTAAATTCAGTGCTTAAAACACGCAACAAATCATATATAAAAACGTTGGCACACATATAAAAAAACCATTTCCAAATTGAAAAATTCGATAATTTTAATAATTCTACTTCTAATTTCATTCAGCGGATTTACTCAAAATCTGACTGAAAAAGAGTTCGTAATTCTGACTTTTGAAATGGACAGAAATAAAGATTCTCACGGAACTTTTATTTACTATTGGGTTGCGGAATTAGAGAAATATGACAAAGTAGATGAATATAAAGAACCAAAAATATATTCTCTTTTTTTACACGAATTTTATGGCAGCGAACAATTAGAATCTTGTTGTTTAGGAAAGGTATCTTATCCTTACACAATGACAACTGGAACGGAATTTAATTTCCCTGAAAACTATAGCGAATATCTGACTGAATTGCGTGAATTAGTTAAAGACAACAGACAGAAAATCCAAGTAATCAAAAAAGAATGGAAAGACGGATACAAAGAAAAAGTAACTGTTTACGCAACAACGGTTCGTGGAAAATTATGTGAATGCGAGTTTGGAGGAAATACATATTTGACAAAAGGAGACCGAATCAGTTTTCCAAAAGGAAATTATGAAATAATAAAAAACTATTTGACTAATGAAAAACGGATTTTACTATTTAAGGACTTTTCCGATTTTGACTATGCAAATACTGATTATAGAACTGGAAAATAAAAAAATACGTGTGCCAACAAAGCATAAAATTAATGGCTAGTTTTAGCTTACTTGGAAAATTCCTTCGGAATTTTCCGCTGGCAAGTTTCTATTTACTAAATTAGTGCTTAAACACGCCACTAATATTATACGTAACCGTTGTGTGTAATGTGACAAACCAAGAATATGAAGTATAAAGTTTTAACTTTTTTCCTCCTTTTTAGCATTCTAAATTCGTTCGGACAGGAAATAAAAAAAATCACTTTGGAATATAAACGTCCTTATGGAAAGAATGCTTTCATTAGAATTGAATTATCTAAAAGCACTAATAACTGCTATATTTCTAATGTAACTCTTCAAAAGAACGAAATCATGGATTTTTTTAAAAACTCAAAAGAAATGCCCTCAAAAAACCCTATTGACTGTAATTCTTATGAATCAATAAATAATTTGGTTACTGATTTTGAAAAAAATCATCCAAATGAATTTATAGGATTTTCTGGGCTTCAAGACCCAAGACAATTTAAATTGGAATTTATGACGGACAATGGAATTAGAATATATGAATCTTGTATAGGACAAAGTTTTAAAACAAATGATAATACTTTAAAAAAATTTAATATAATCATCAAAGAAATTTTGGCTTTAGCGAACTATAAATGGAGAAGAATATTATAAAAACACTACACACAACAAAGTATAAGAAATAATGCTTAAATTTATTCCTAAATCAAAAGGTTAGTGCGCATTTGGTCACTCTGATTTTCCTACGGAAAATCCTCGGACACAAAACCGCACTATTCTTATACACAACCGTTGGCAACAAGCTAAAAAATGACTCAACAAACAAAAAACCATTTAGAAATTTTAAAAGAAATTATCGGGCTTTTAAAAAACAACGGACTTAAAACAGAACAAACCCTGTTGGAAAATGAAATAGCTGAAAGTTCAACAGGCGGAGAAATTTATATGAGAAGCGCTTCTCTTCTTCTGACTTTAAATCAACAAGAAAAAAATTAAAAATGGAAACTAATACATATTCACACAAAGGTTTCAAATTTGGAATTCTGGGAATTGGTCTAATTTTAATTATTGTCATTCTTTCTCTACTTTTCAACGTGTTAAAATATGATTTTATATCCATACTAATTGGCTTAACAGTTTTTGCAATAGGAATTGTTAGCATTATCGGATTTTTTAAATCTTTAAAAGGAATTAAAGAACCTAACACTTTCAAGAAAATAATTGGAATTATAATAAATTTTGGACTTGCAACTTTATTCTTATTGATTTTAATCGCCAATGGATATGATATATATAAAGCATTAATAATGTAAATAAAAGCCAGTTGCCAACAAAGCATAAAATTAATGGCTAGTTTTAGCTTACTTGGAAAATTCCTTCGGAATTTTCCGCTGGTAAGTTTCTATTTACTAAATTAGTACTTAAACGCGCCACTAATATTATACGTAACCGTTAGGCACAATTAGAAAAAATGAACGCACAAGAAAAATTTGAACATTTAGTCATTAACTTTTTTAAACCGATTTTTAAGGAAAACGGATTTAGAATACCAGCATTGAATTTTTATAAAGATTGTGGAGAATTTAGAAAAATCGTTCAAATTCAAAAAAGCCAATTCAATTCTAAAACAGATTTAAAATTCACGATGAATATTGGAATTTTTGACAAATTGATAAACGAAAAAATATCAAGGTTTGGCATAATAAAAACACCTAAACCACACGACTGTGCACTCGCAAAACGGATTGGAAAACTATTACCTGAAAAATTAGACAAATGGTATGAAATTAACTCTAAAACTTCTTTAGAAAAACTTCAGTTAGAATTAGAATCAGATTTGAATAATTATTTATTTCCTTATTTAAATAAATTTGAAATTATTGAAAATGTAGTTTCTGAATATAAAGAAGAAAAAGACCCATTTATAATATCAAAACCAATTGACCTTTATTACGCAATTCATCAACTCAATAACGGAGAAAAAGAAAAAGCGGAACCGATTGTTATTTCATACTTTTTAAAATGGAAAGGAAATCAATACTGGGAGGAAAAAATAACCGAATTAATAACTGAATATAAAATAACTGTGCCTAACAAAGTATAAGAAATAATGCTTAAATTTATTACTAAATCAAAAAGATAGTGCGTATTTGGTCTCTCTGATTTTCCTGCGGAAAATCCTCGGACACAAAAACGCACTATTCTTATACACAACCGTTGGCATTAATTAAAAAATGAACTTAAAAGCAACCGACAAAATTGACCAAAAATCTTACGACAAAGTAGTCGAATTACTTGTTGAATATAATTTAAGTAAAACTCAAGAGGTCTCAGATGAAATTAACAAACCGATTGAAATAATTGCTAAGAATAATAACGGAGAAATAATTGGCGGACTTTATGGACGTTCGATTTGGGGAACATTGGAAATAAAAACTTTCGTTGTGAAAACCGAAAATAGAAACAAAGGAATTGGACGAAAATTGATTATAGCAGCGGAAAAAGAAGCTAAAAATCTGAATTGTCGCTTTATTAGTTTGGACACTTTTTCATTCCAAGCACCTAAATTTTATGAAAGACTCGGATTTAAAAAAATTGGAACGGAAACTGATTTCCCAAAAGGATTTGAAAAATATTATTATCGAAAGGAAATATAAAAACTAATGCCAACAAAGTATAAGAAATAATGCTTAAATTTATTCCTAAATCAAAAAGTTAGTGCTTTTTTAGTCACTCTGATTTTCCTGCGGAAAATCCTCGGACACAAAATCGCACTATTCTTATACACAACCGTTGTACAACATTTGAGAAATGACTTCCGAAATCGAAAAAAGCAATAGAAAAATACTGTACTTTCTGAAAAAGAAATTCCCAATGGAAGTCGCAAAAGGAATTCGATTTGATTTAAGTAAATATTCAATTATTCCAAAAGGAAAATTTTTAAAAAACATCTATACTTGGAAATTAACGGAATTTGATTTTGATGCTTATTTGCTATCTATTCGCAATTCATATAAAACTGAAATAATGGGAACAGGTGGTGAATCAATGATTGAAATAGATACTGAAAGCAAACATAATGGAGTGATTTTAATAACGGAATCAAACCTTCCTGAACTTATAATTAGACCAGCATATCTGAAAGAAAAAATCGCGAATCTATTCCTCAAATTTGACAAAAAACTTATTGACAGAAAAGAATTTAACAAAAAATACATTTTGGAATCGTCATTAAGTCAAACAGAACTAGAAAAAATAATAACAAGAAATCTAACAGATGAATTAGTTAAAGTCAATGAATTTAGTTTGGAATTTAAAGACAATTCAATCTTTTTAAAATTTGAAAAAGAATTTAACGAAGAAGATTCTGTCAATCTTATAAAGCTTGGAAAAATAATAGAAACGGAATTAAAAAACGTTGTACAACAAAGTATAAGAAATAATGCTTAAATTTATTCCTAAATCAAAAGACTAGCGCGCATTTGGTCACTCTGATTTTCCTACGGAAAATCCTCGGACACAAAACCGCACTATTCTTATACACAACCGTTGGCGTGCATTAAGAAAAACAATGAGACGAATTATTTACATATCGACCTTTTTTGTCATCCTAACTTCCTGTAATTGGAATACTGACAGAAAAGAAAAACTAATCTCGACAGATACTACAAAAACAATCGATAAAGAAAAAATTACGGAATTAGACCAAAAAGAAGAAACAATTGAAAATTCATTGACTGATAAGCAGTATCGTAAATTGGCAGAAGAGATTGAAATTTTTGAAGGATTTGAAGATTTTGGAGGAACAATGATTTATGATAAAGACAAAAAGAAAAGGTCACTCGGTCATATTAAAAAAGACAGTCTTCATATAATTACTCTTGAGAAGATAAATGAAGGAAAAAGACCAAAAAGACAAATTCTTGACACATTACATTATATCAGTAATTCTGAAAACTATTACACTGACTTAATAGAATGTGAAGATGTGAAAAATAGTGATAGAAAGCTGATTTTCGGATTTCATTTCTATGAAGAAGGAAAAGAATACTTCGAAAAAATAGGATTCGCTTGGCAAGTAGATTTAAAAACAGACCAATTGGTAATAATAGAAACGGACGGAATCAAATGTTATAATATTGGTTACGGACTTTAAAATAAAAAACGACACGCCAACAAAGCATAAAATTAATGGCTGGTTCTAGCCTACTTGGAAAATTCCTTCGGAATTTTCCGCTGGCAAGTTTCTATTTACTAAATTAGTGCTTAAACGCGCCACTAATATTATACGTAACCGTTGTAACACATTTGTCCAAATCAAGAAAATGCAGGAATTCAAACATTGGAAAGAGTTTATTAACCGAGTTTTAATCGACAGCGGAAAATTTGAAAATCCAAAAACTGAATTTAAAGGAGATGCGGAAATTGAAACGTTCAAATCGACTGAAAAAAATTCTCTAACCGAAATTCGAGTTGGGTATTTAAAAGAGAATTTACTAATCTATTTACATATTTTCAATCCAACTATTCCTGGATATAATAAATTTGTGGAAGGAGATTATTTCCACCAACACGATTTTAGCGAAGACGGAAAATCTTATGGAAATCCCGCTTTAGAATTTAATGAATCGAATAAAAGAGGAATTTTTGAAATACTTGAACAAGGTCTAACTGGAACTGAAACACAATTCATTTTAAACGGTAAAATATTAAAATCTATAGTTGACACTTATGACGAACCTCAATATATAAGCAGATATGATTTTACGAATCGAGGTTTATTCGAGAAACTATTTTCAAAAAAAATTGAAAAAATCGATGGAATTATAAAGAAAGAAATAGAACTGAATAAAATATTTAGCGGAATAAAAAACGTGTTACAACAAAGTATAAGAAATAATGCTTAAATTTATTTCTTAATCAAAAGGTTAGTGCTTTTTTAGTCACTCTGATTTTCCTGCGGAAAATCCTCGCACACAAAACCGCACTATTCTTATACGTAATCGTTGCCTGTAATTATGAAAAACCTGCTTCCATCAATATTTTGTCTTTTAATTTTAGTTTCGTGCAAACAAAAAAACGAATCTGAAAAAGTAAAGGATTTAACTTCTACGAGTGAATTAATAAATGAAAAAATAAAAGAAATAACCGAATCGGACTATTATAATTTCTTAAACGATGTTTTGGAAGACAAGACAATTATTGAAAATAAAACATTAGAATATCCGGATTTAAAAAGTAATTCAGACTATTGGAAAGAAATTCTAACACCTCTAACCGAACAAGGTTCGGACGAAAGAATGTCTAAAATTTTGACTGACTCTGACATCGACTATATTTTCAGCCAATTTTCAACCGAAAAGAAACTAAAATTAGATTTTAACAAATTAAAACTTGACAATGTATCGGATGAAGTTCTTAAAAGTGTTGCTGACTATCTTCAAAGTGAGGATAGAACCAATAAAAAAAAGTATGACTATTTCGGTATTTATAATTTAACTATTCCTTTCTTTTCGCAGAATAAAAAATATGCTTTTATGGAGACAAGTATTTATTGCGGACAATTGTGTGCCTTCGATGGAATTGAGGTTTATGAATTTAAAAATGGAAAATGGGAAGTAATTGGAACAATTGGAAATTATACGATGAGTTAAATAACTACAGGCAACAAAGTATAAGAAATAATGCTTAATTTTATTTCTTAATCAAAAGGTTAGTGCTTTTTTAGTCACTCTGATTTTCCTGCGGAAAATCCTCGGACACAAAACCGCACTATTCTTATACACAACCGTTGTGCTTCATTATGACAAACCGCTAACCAATGATAAAATTCTTTAGAAAAATTAGAAAAAAATTGCTCTCTGAAAATAAGTTCAGTAAGTATCTGATTTACGCAATTGGAGAAATAATACTGGTTGTTATTGGAATATTGATTGCTCTTCAAGTGAATAATCAAAATCAAGTCAAAAACGAAAAAAAAGCCCTCAAGAATTACTTGAAAAAAATAGCAATCAATGTAAAAAGCGATATTAAAGTTGCGGAAATTATGATAGAGACAAGGACGCAACAATCATTATTATGTGCGGAGGTTACCGAATTGATTTCTAAAAAAGATTGGAGTGACCAACGAAAAATTACCAGTGCTGTATTTGTGATGATAATAGAACAACCTTTGAATTTTAATCGCAGTGGATTTGAATCCCTAAAGAATTCTGGATATTTACAGCATCTTGACAATCCGAAAGTGGAAGAACTGATTTATAACTATTATAATGCAGTAGATAAAGTGATATTTGAAGAATCAAGCCTACAAGTTTGGGCAAATGATTTAGATTTAGAATTACACAAAAGTGGCTTCTTTTCAGAATGGATTGAACTTGAAAAAAGACCAAATCAAAAACTTAATGAAGTTATAGGAAATTATACAGATGAACTTTGTAATCATAAAGGGAATGATATTGTATTGTCACTTTTATATAGAGGTTTCTTATTTACTGCTGACTTGACAAACTTCTATAAAGAGCAAATAACTAATGGAAATGAATTATTATTGGCAATAGAGAATTATGACAAAAAATAACGAAAGCACAACAACGTGTATAATTAATGGCTAGTTCAAGCCTACTTACGAAAATCCTATCGGATTTCCTATTCGGTTTTTATTTGCTAAATTAGTTGATTAAACACGCCACTAATCATACACAAAACCGTTGTGCACAAGTTGACCAAAAATGAGACTAACTGAATTAATCCTGATTTTACTAATTTCTAAAGTTTGCTTTGGACAGGATAAATACATTGGATTTTACTATGACCGTTTTCATGAAACTATTGAATTAAAAGCTGACTCTACTTTTATCCATAACTACAGATTTGACCTTTCATCAAGCTGGACAACTGGAAAATGGAAATCCAAAAATGACACAATTTATCTAACAACAATACTAGTAAAAGATACCGTGCGATTAATGAATTCTTCTCATAAGACAATTAATGATTCATTAGTTTTGTCAGCCGACCAAAAAATTGACCGAATTGAACCTAATGAATATTTTCTTAACCAAATTTCAAGTGGCGGACAAAATAGACAAAATCCACCACGGAAATTATTTTGGAAAAAGGAAAGACTTTATCGGATTAAAGAAAACGGAAACTTGGATTTGAGCAAGGCGAAACAGTTTTGGACTAGAAAAAAATATAAAACCTATTTCATTAAAAAAAACAAATAAAAACCTGTGCACAACAAAGTATATAAAAAATTGCTAGTTTTACCTAAACCAATGTTTGTTGCTTGTTTGTTAGCTTCTGATTTTCCTTCGGAAAATCCTCGCACACAAACACGCAACATTTCATATACATAAACGTTACCACACATTTGATAAAACAACCGAAATGATAGACTTTGAAAAAATTCCAACTGAATTAAAAAACCTATTAATACATTCGCTGTTATTGCCTTTTTGGTACATATCTATATTTATTTTCTTTCAAGAACTATATAAAACTAATGACTTTACATTGATAATTTCTACTTGTGTCTGTTTAACTATTTGCTCGGCATCTTTGTTTACTTTTAGCCTTATACTTAAAGACCCTAAAGAAAGTAAAAGGACTTTTTTAGATAAAGATGTTTCTGTAATCAGTTGCATTTTTCAAGTAATTTGGTTTTCTGCACTTTTAATAGTGTCCTATATTTCTAAAAAAATATTAAACAATACTTTTGAATTTTATGGTTTTGTTTTATTCTACTTTTCTCCTTTATTGTTGTATATAATAATTTCTTCTATTGATATAGAAAAGGACACAAATTAGGAAGAAAAAAAAATATAAACGACAAGTATAATATCAATAACAAAGAAGTGATAAAGATATTTTTTTTAGGTTTTATTTTTGACATAATATTTAATATTAAAATTAATAATCTGACCAAAGCAAAGCGAAACTGTTGCTTACGACTGACTTTTGGAACGTGAAATAAAAAAAACGTGTGGTAACAAAGCATAAAATTAATGGCTAGTTTTAGCTTACTTGGAAAATTCCTGCGGAATTTTCCGCTGGCAAGCTTCTATTTACTAAATTAGTACTTAAACGCGCCACTAATATTATACGTAACCGTTGTACGCAAGCTGAAAAAATGAACGAAGTCAAAATTGAAGTTTATCACAAAAAAGAGAAAGTGACTACTACTCTTTATGTTGAGCAATTATCTGAAAACAAATTTCGAATGATTGACAACGACTTTTGCAATCCAAAATTGACTTTAGGAACGGAATTCGAAACGAAAATAAACAAAGGGAAAAAACACGAGATAACAAAAATCACAAAAGAATCGGAGTTCATTACTCGTAGATTTGGATTAACACCAAACTATAAAGAATCAGACTATCGAATGCTCGGAGAGGAATTGACAAAAAGAGGCGGATTTTGGCAAGTTGACCTTGGTAGTTTTGCAACTGTCAACATTCCAAAAGATTTTGAATTTGACATTAACCAAGTAATAAAGGATTTGGACTTAAAACTGGTAGAAATAACCGAATGAAATATTTTAAACGAAATTGGAATGAAACCCGCGGAGATCAATATGAAAGTTGGGGGAAATCAGTATGGTTCTTTGAGACAGATAATAATGGCGAAGTTTTGAGACAAATTGAGGCTTATGAGAATGGAAAAGTCTTGAAATATGACAATCAAAATATTGAGGATGAATTTGGTGGACTTGCTGACCAAAATCTTGATTTAACTGAATTTAAGGAGTTTTCAATAGAAAAAGAAGAATTTGAAAATAAATGGAAATAAAAGCCAGCGTACAACAACATATATAATTTATTGCTAGTTAGAGCCTACTTACGAAAATCCTCGCGGATTTTCTATTCGGTTTTTATTTACTAAATTCAGTGCTTAAAACACGCAACAAATCATATATAAAACCGTTGGCAAACATTTGACAAAAATGACTCGAATAATAATTTTAACACTTATGCTATCATTCTTTGGACTTGGGAAAAGTAACGCCCAAAATGACAAAAAACTAACTGACGAAACCGAAAATGCAAAAGGAATTATAGGAAGATATTACGAAAATGACTTACCTGTAATAATGAAATTCGTAAATGAATTACCCGAAAAGAAAGTAATGTCTAAATTGCCTTTTCTGACTGTAGTTTCTTGGAAATATGACGGAACTAAAAATAATGGAATGCCTTTAACGGAAGTGAATAACCGAATGATTATTTTAGAAGACGCAATCGAAAATTCAATGAATTCGACTGAATTATTTACTCACGTGTATAGTAGAACTGGAAATAATTTAAAAGAATTCGCATATTATAGTTCGAGTCAAAAAGATTTTATGGAAATCCTAAATCGGACTTTGGAAAAACACGATGCTTATCCTATTGAAATCAATTTTTACGAGGACAAGGAATGGACTGATTTTAAAACTGTAATAAAAGATTTTAAAAAATAAAAACGATTTGCCAACAAAGCATAAAATTAATGGCTAGTTTTAGCTTACTTGGAAAATTCCTTCGGAATTTTCCGCTGGCAAGTTTCTATTTATTAAATTAGTGCTTAAACACGCCACTAATATTATACGTAACCGTTGTGCAACATTTCCGAAAATGGCATAGTTATTGATAATTTCCTACAATATTTTAATATCAAAAAAAACCATCTCAAATGAAAAAAAATTTACTATTTCTATTATTCGGTCTTTTAACAACTCTAAATTACGCTCAAGACAATAAAGACATCGGAACTGAAAAAATATGGCGTGTGAATTTTTTAAATCCTGCGATTGAATTAGAAATTCCAACTGGACAATTTTCGACATTTTCTTCTGCTCTCGGAATTGGTTATGGAGGTGGATATCCTGACTTGACTTATGGAGGAAGTGGATTTATTTATATAATTAGTCCATTCGCTGACTTTCAACAAAAATGGTTTTATAACCTAAATAAGAGAAACGGGAAAAATCGAAATACGGATAATAATTCTGGAAATTTTGTTTCGCTAAGATTTATAACACGTGGGAACTCAATAGCGGAAAATGTAAACCGAACTTCTGATTTTGATTTTGCATTCGGACCAACTTGGGGAATTCAAAGAAAATATGGCAAAAATTTTCATTTACTTTTTGACGTTGGCCCTCAATATTATATTGACACAAACGGAAATGGGAATATTTGGCCAATTATGTTACAACTGAATTTAGGATTTGACTTAAAAAAGAAATAAAAAACGTTGCACAACAAAGTATAAGAAATAATGCTTAAATTTATTCCTAAATCAAAAAGCTAGTGCGTATTTGGTCTCTCTGATTTTCCTGCGGAAAATCCTCGGACACAAAAACGCACTATTCTTATACACAACCGTTGGGTTTAATGCTGCTCACTCTATCGGAAAAAATAAAACTGATTAAAAACCTGAATTTTAGAACCCAAAGTTTACGCGGAATTTTAGCCAATTACCAAAAATAAAACTGT
>NZ_JBISCC010000010.1:0-226 GCF_044385915.1 Thalassobellus citreus
ACTAAAATTATGGCGGACTTTTGAGTTTGTTTGCGGAACAAAACAAAAACGGACAAATAAATCATCTGACTTTAGCCTGATTGCGGAAACAATATTTGACCGAAAAAACAAACTGAATAAAATATTAATCTGACAAAAAAAGCACTAAAACCCAACATCGCATATCAAAAATGCTTATTTTAGTACTTAATCTTATGGTTATTGCTTCTTTGCTTGCTTCTGATTT
>NZ_JBISCC010000022.1:0-355 GCF_044385915.1 Thalassobellus citreus
ACTAAAATTATGGCGGACTTTTGAGTTTGTTTGCGGAACAAAACAAAAACGGACAAATAAATCATCTGACTTTAGCCTGATTGCGGAAACAATATTTGACCGAAAAAACAAACTGAATAAAATATTAATCTGACAAAAAAAAGTACTAAAACCCAACATCGCATATCAAAAATGCTTATTTTAGTACTTAATCTTATGGTTATTGCTTCTTTGCTTGCTTCTGATTTTCCTTCGGAAAATCCTCGTACACAAAATCGCACTTTCCATATGCATAACCGTTAGCAAACATTTAAAATGACAAAAAAATGACTGTTGATAACATCAGTAATCAGTAAATTATGAATTTAGAGGAAAT
>NZ_JBISCC010000004.1:0-232 GCF_044385915.1 Thalassobellus citreus
GGTGTTAGTCAACTTATAAGTGTTCCTTATGCATTATATGCAAAAAATAGTGGTAGTTCTGTTGCTGGTCCACAAGGCCCTAAGGGTGACAAAGGTGATCAGGGAATACAAGGTGTAGCAGGATTAGACGGAGCAGATGGAGCAACAGGTCCTAAAGGAGATAAAGGTGACAAAGGAGATACCGGTGATCAAGGAATACAAGGGATACAAGGTGTAGCAGGATTAGACGGAG
>NZ_JBISCC010000059.1:0-2140 GCF_044385915.1 Thalassobellus citreus
CTCCAAATTACGATAATTTACTAATTGGTTGGAATGCTCAAAATTTAAATGCTAGTGTTGGTTTTGATGGAGGATTAAGTAAATATTGTGCCGGAGAAGCCGCCAGAGCCAATATGATAGCTAGTGATAATTGGAATATTACAGATGGTGGTTTTGCCGGAGGTACTCTAGACGATCTAACAGATCAAACAGCAACAAATAGTTTTACACTTCCTGCTATTACTGGTACAAATCTTACGGGTAACCAAGCCTATTATACAGGTCCAGGTGGTACAGGAACCATGTATAATGCAGGCGATGTTATTAACTATGCCGATTTTTCTTCGTACCCAATTACATTATATATTTACCAAAGTTATAACACTAGTTGTAATTCTGAACAAGATTTTTTATTAACCATTGATGATAGTGCTTGTGCTTTTGTTACGACATGGCGTACAACTACACCCAATGAGTCTATTACTATTCCCATTGCAAATGGTTCAAATTATAATGTAGACTGGGGAGATGGTAATGTTACAGTGGGTGAAACTACATCAGCAACTCATAATTATGCTGTAGCTGGAGATTATCAAGTTAGTATTACAGGTGTTTTTCCACGAATCTATTTTCAAACAGCAACATCTGCTCAAAAATTACGATCTGTAGACCAATGGGGGTGTAACCCTTGGACTTCTATGGCTGGGGCTTTTGCAACTTGTGGTAATTTGGTGGTTAACGCTTCAGATACACCAAATCTATCAAATGTTACTGATATGGGGCAAATGTTTATGTCCGCAACCTCCTTAGGAGGAGGTTCAGGAAATTGGAATTGGGATACAAGTAATGTTTTATTAATGAATTCATTATTTGAAAGAGCTAATTCATTTAATAAAGACATTGGGTTATGGGATACAAGTAATGTTACCAGTATGTATAGAATGTTTGCCCTTTCAACTTCATTTAACCAAAATATTGGTGCTTGGAATACGGGCAATGTGACTACCATGCAGGGTATGTTTACTTCTGCTTCTAACTTTAATCAAGATATAGGGGCTTGGAATACGGGGAATGTTACAGATATGAATACCATGTTTAACTCCACGCCATTTAATCAAGATATAGGGGGGTGGGATACGAGTAGTGTTGTAAAAATGAATCAAATGTTTCAACTTGCAACAGCTTTTAATCAAGATTTGAGTAATTGGGATGTAACTAATGTTACCAGAATGGACTATATGTTTGCAGTTGCTTCTAGTTTTAATGGAAATATAGGCGCTTGGAACCCAGTGAGTGTTACTAATATGAGGTCTATGTTTGAAGGAGCATCTGTGTTTAATCAAGATGTAGGTGCCTGGGATACTAGTAGTGTCACTAGTATGTACACCATGTTTGCTAATGCGGTTTCTTTTAATCAGGATTTAGGAAATTGGGATGTTACTAATTTATTAGCAGCGAATGGTATGTTCAATGGTGTCACTTTATCCATTGCTAATTATGATAGTTTATTAATAGGTTGGAATGCGCAAAATTTAAACTCTAATGTTCTTTTTAGTGGAGGTTTTAGCAAATATTGTGCAGGTGAAGCTGCCAAAGCTAATATGACATCTAATGATGGTTGGACTATAGGTGATGGTGGTTTCGCAGGCTCCACGGTAGATGATTTAACAGACCAAACGGTTATTGATAGTTTTACGTTTCCAACTATAACAGGAACTAATCTGTCTGGCAATGAAGCCTATTATACTTTAACTGGAGGAAATGGCACCGTATATAATGCAGGCGATGTTATTAATTATATCGATTTCCCATCTTATCCTGTGACTATTTATATTTACGATTATGCGAGTCCCAGTTGTAATGACGAAGAAGGTTTTTTACTCACAATTACATGTAGCACCCTTTGGTATGCCGATACCGATGGTGATGGTTTTGGTGATGCAAGCAACAGTACACAAGCTTGTACGGCACCAGCTGGCTATGTGCCTGATAATACCGATTGTGATGATACGAATGCCACAGTGTACCCGAATGCCCCAGAACTTTGTGATGGTCTTGATAACAATTGCGACGGACAAATAGACGAAGGTGTAACAACAACCTTCTTTGCCGATACTGATGGTGATGGTTTTGGAGATGCTTCAAATACTATACAAGCTTG
>NZ_JBISCC010000120.1:0-285484 GCF_044385915.1 Thalassobellus citreus
TAGTGTAACTGTGTTTCCACTTAAAGCGCCTGATGAATCATCATCACTCCATGTTCCTGTTTGATCTTCACCTGTTAGTAAATCAAATAAATTATAGGTTTGTCCTGTTGTTATTGCTTCTAAACAAAATTCTACTGGTGTGTTTGCTGTTCCTGATTCTGGAGCTGGCTCTATTATTATAGTAACTGTAGAAGTAGCATTTGGACAAACACCAGTACTAAGTACTGTATAAGTATTTATATAAGTTCCTACTGCTAAAGATGAAATATTTACAGTACCTAAATCTCCGTTTGAAGTTGTTAAATCTCCAGACCAAGTT
The DNA here is from genome assembly GCF_044385915.1 of Thalassobellus citreus. Classification (NCBI taxonomy): domain Bacteria; kingdom Pseudomonadati; phylum Bacteroidota; class Flavobacteriia; order Flavobacteriales; family Flavobacteriaceae; genus Thalassobellus; species Thalassobellus citreus. Next base: position 320 of record NZ_JBISCC010000120.1, read on the forward strand.
CCATTAAGATCTTTTAAACCACCCAATTCATCAAATAAATTAATATCTGTCGTAGGTATATTATTTTCACAATATGTTAAACTTCCTGGTGTACCTGCATTTCGTGGTGTATCTATAACAACATTAACTGGTACAGCATTACTATCACAAAATAATTCATCAATTTGAATATAATATGTAGCCCCATCTGTTAAAGGTACTGAAGGTGATAAAGCTGGCTGAATTGGTTCTCCAAATCCATCAATGTTAGCATACCAATTATAAGATGCTGTAGTACCTGGGTCTAAATCAGCTATTGTTGGATTTACATCAGAACAAAATTCTTGTGAACTTGAAGGTGTTGGATCATTTGGTGAATTAAAAATTGCAGTACTTCCAATCTCTGTTTGACTTTTACAACCACCGTTATCAACAAATACTACATAGTAGAAAGATCCACCAGAAGGTATAGCATCAGTTCCATTCGCTAAGCTTGTTAATTCAAAATCATCATAAACCTCTACTGACCCACCAGAAGGTATATTTGATAGTAATACATCGTCTATATATGTTTGTACAGTTGGGTTTTCATTACTACAATAAATACCGTCTAAACTTTGACCTGAATCATTTACCTGAAAACTAATTGTTATTGAAGGCCTTGTTCCACAGGTTCCTGAACTATCTCCGGCGTAAAAAGTACCTTCGTAGACTAACTGATTACTTACAAATGCTACTCCACCTGTATCAAGGTTATACCAAACAATATCACTACCTGAAGCATAAGCATTTAAATCTTCAAATGTAAATCCAGATGCATCGCAAATGGCTGTTGGTGTAGGATCGGGAATTGTAGGACATTGTGCATTTACAGAAAATGTTGTCCATAGAAATACAATTAAAAAGGCAACAAGAAAATTTGTATACCTAAAAAGGGATTTTGTTTTCATAGATTTGGTTAATTAAGGTTACAATCATAAAACATATTTGTAATAAAATATCTCAATAAGACTAATCTAAATCCGGTTTGAAATAAATTACTTGCGCAATTTAACTGATTTTTTTGTATTTCATCGATTTTTTTTAATTTTTTTTAATCTTATAGATAAAAAAAGATTTAAAACACAAAAAACCCACCTATTTAGGTGGGTTTAAAATTTTATATTAAAGAAAAGTACTAATGATGTAACTCTTCTTCGCCTTCTTTAAAAGGAATATTTTGAGGAACAAAATCTACATCATGTCCTGGTTTACTATAATCATAAGCCCAACGGTATACATGAGGAATATCTCCAGGCCAGTTACCATGAATATGCTCAACTGGTGTTGTCCATTCTAAAGTTGTAGATTTCCAAGGGTTTTGAGTTGCTTTTTTACCATAGAAAATACTAATAAAGAAATTATATAAATAAACTAATTGTACTACCCCACCAATTAAGGCAAAAATTGTTATAATAACGTTTACATTAGCTAAATCGTCAAATAAAGGGAAGTTACTATTTGTATAATAACGACGAGGTAAACCAGCCATTCCTATAAAGTGCATTGGAAAAAACACACCGTAAGCACAAACTGCAGTTATCCAAAAGTGAATATACCCTAAGTTTTTGTTTAACATCTTTCCATACATTTTAGGGAACCAGTGATATATACCAGCAAACATACCATACAAAGCAGATATACCCATTACTAAATGGAAGTGAGCAACTACAAAGTAAGTATCATGTACATTAATATCTAAAGCACTATCACCTAAAATAATTCCTGTTAAACCACCTGTTATAAATGTTGATACAAAACCAATTGAGAATAACATGGCAGGATTCATTTGTAAATTACCTTTCCATAGAGTTGTTATCCAGTTAAAGGCTTTTACAGCTGATGGTATCGCAATTAATAAGGTTGTAAAAGTAAATACAGAACCTAAGAAAGGATTCATTCCCGAAACAAACATATGGTGACCCCATACAATTGTTGATAAGAATGCAATTGCTAAAATTGAAGCAATCATGGCACGGTAACCAAAAATTGGCTTACGTGAATTTGATGCCATAATCTCAGAAACTAATCCCATAGCAGGTAATATTACAATATATACCTCAGGGTGTCCTAAGAACCAAAATAAATGTTCGAATAATACTGGTGAACCTCCTTGATAATGCAGTACCTCACCTTGAATAAATATATCTGATAAGAAGAATGATGTTCCAAAACTTCTATCCATTATTAATAATAATGCTGCTGATAATAATACTGGAAAAGAAATAACACCAATAATAGCAGTAACAAAAAATGCCCAAATTGTAAGAGGAAGTCTTGTCATAGACATTCCTTTAGTACGTAAGTTAATTACAGTAACAATATAATTAAGAGATCCCATTAATGAAGATGCAATAAATATTGCCATAGCAACTAACCATAAAGTCATACCCATACCTGAACCACCTTGTGCCATAGGTAAAGCACTTAATGGAGGATATATAGTCCAACCAGCAGCAGCTGGTCCTGCTTCAACAAATAATGAAATAACCATGATAACACTTGATAAAAAGAATAACCAATATGATATCATATTTAAAAAGCCTGATGCCATATCACGTGCACCAATTTGTAACGGAATTAATAAGTTACTAAACGTACCACTTAAACCAGCTGTTAATACAAAGAATACCATGATAGTACCATGTATTGTTACTAATGCTAAATAAATATCTGCATCCATAACACCGTCTGGTGCCCATTTACCTAATAATGCTTCAAATAACACGTTTGGTTCTTCTGGCCATGCAATTTGCATACGAAACATCATAGACATTAAAACACCTATAACTCCCATAATAGTACCTGTAACTAGATACTGTTTAGCAATCATTTTATGGTCTTGACTAAATATATATTTAGTTACAAACGTTTCTTTATGATGATGTCCGTGGTCGTCTTCGTGTGCGTGAGTATCTGCGTGTGCTGACATAATCTTATATCTGGTTTATCTTTTAATTAGTTAATTAGAGAGTTTTTGAATTCTTTTTGCTCTTTAATCCAAGCATCGTATTCATCTTGAGTTTCTACTACAATTTTCATTTGCATGTTGTAATGCGATTTACCACAAATCTTATTACATAATAGTAAATAATCAAACTCATAAGGTTCTAAAGCTTCTTCACCTTTAGCAACTAATGGTTTACTATTTTCAACTCTAATTTTATTAATTTTGGTAACTTTCTCTTGCATTTGTGGTGTTTCACGCATATCTGCAGTAGTAACTGTTGGCGTAAAACCAAATTGTGTAATCATACCTGGAACACAATTCATTTGCGCTCTAAAGTGAGGCATATAAGCTGAATGCAATACATCTTGAGATCGCATTTTAAACAATACTGGTTTTCCAACAGGTAAATGTAATTCTGTTGTAATAATATCGTCTTGAGCGTTAGGATCGGCTTCATCTAAACCTAATATATTAGCACGATCAATATCAATTAAACGCACATTAGCTTTACCTAAAGTATTATCGGCTCCTGAATATCTTGCTTTCCAGTTAAATTGTTGTGCATATAATTCAACAACTAATGGGTCATCACTTTCATCAACACTAGTTATGTTAATCCAAGTATTTAATCCGTAAATAATTAAACCTGTTAAAACAATTACAGGAATAATAGTCCATATAGCTTCTAACTTACCACTATCGGAGAAAAACAACGCTTTCTTTCCTTTTTCACCTTTATATTTAAAAGCAAAATAATGTAATAAAAACTGAGTAATTGTTTGTACAATAAAAATAAGAACCAAAGAGATAATCATCAAATTATCAATTGTTGGCCCATGCTCTGATGCCGAATTAGATAATAAAGGTAAATCACCCCAATTTATAAAACATATGATTGTAATGATATAAATGAAAGCTAAAAAGCCCATCATTAAATATCCATTCATTGTATTGTCTTTGTCACTGGCAACTTGAGAGTTTTCGTTTTTAGCTTGAGCTAAATCAAAAATCTTTACCATTTGCCAAATGGCAACTAATATAAATACTAAAACTATAATTGTTAATAAAGCTGTCATTGGTATCGTTCGTCTTTATTTAATATCTTGATTAATAATGAAAATCTTCACTTTCCTTTCTAAAAGGATATCCTTTTACAAGTAATGGTGCTTTTGTTAATGCAGTAAACACTACAAATATGAATAATCCTGCAAATAATAATATTGAACTAATTTCAGGAATACCAATAAACCATTGGTCTCCTACAGTTGCAGGCATGATCATATTGAAAATATCTATATAATGTCCAAATAATATTACTAAACCAGCCATAACAACAAACCAAGGAATACGTTTATAATCGGCATTCATTAACATTAATATAGGGAAAACAAAATTCATAACTACCATACCTAAGAATAGTAATTTATAATCTTGAAAACGTGTTACAAAATATGTTACCTCTTCTGGAATATTTGAATACCATATTAACATAAATTGAGAGAACCATAAGTACGTCCAAAAAATACTGAAGGCAAACATAAATTTAGCAACATCATGTAAATGGTTTTCATTTACAAATTCTAATACACCTTTAGATTTTAAGTATATTGTTATTAACGCAATAACAGTTATACCACTTACAAACATACTAGCAAATACATACCATCCAAATAATGTAGAGAACCAGTGTGGATCTACACTCATAATCCAATCCCAAGACATCATAGATTCTGTATAAATAAAGAATACTAAAAATGCTGCTGAAATACGGAAAGATTTTTTAAAGTTACTTTTATCTTCTGCTGTATCTTGAGCAATTGAAAATTTACGTGAAAAATGACGATATAAACTCCAACCTGCAATAAATATTAAACCTCTAATAATGAAACCCCAAATATTTAACCATCCTGTTTTTCCTTCTATAAGTTTATCGTGAGCAACAACCTCTGGATCCATCCAGATGAATATATTATTGTGTCCAATAAAATGTGAAGCTGCGGCAATACCTAAAACTATTAAAGCACCTGGCAATAAATATGCAGTAATACCTTCCATAACTCTAAATAATACTGGAGACCATCCTGCTTGTGATGCAATTTGTATAGCATAAAATGCTAAAACTCCTAAAGAAATCATCATAAAGAAAAATGCTGCTACATATAATGCAGACCAAGGTCTATTAGCAATTTGATGTTGAACATGCTCTACATGTTTTGCATGCTCATCTACAACTGCATGATCTGATTCAGCATGTGCTTCTTCTCCATGAGATTCAACTTTATGTGCATCATGACCAACTTCAGCATGAGTATCTTCTGCATGACCACCTCCATGATGTTCTCCTGCAAGTAAGGTTTCAACTTCTTCAAAAGACTTATGAGATGTCGCAAAACCAATCCCAACTCCTATTGCTCCTAATAGCATTAAGATGAAAGAAAATGTCTTTAATTTATTTGAAAATGTGTACATATCTATATAATCTTATCTTCTTACTTTACTAAATCAGCTCTTAATTTTAACACGTATGAAACTACTTGCCAACGTTCTTCTTCGTTTAGTTGGTTTGCATAACTACCCATGGCATTTTTACCATAATAAATAGTATGGTAAGTACTCCCTTCGGTAATGTCTCTATCTGCATAATTTGGTATACCAAGAATTTTTTCTCTTTTAACTAAATTACCTTGACCTTTACCTTTATTACCGTGGCATATACCACAATAAATATCATATAACTCCTTACCTTTAACTAAATCTACTTGTGTAGAATCTAAAGGACTTGTTAAAGTAGCCTTAGCTAATTCATAACCTTCAGTAGAATTTTCAATATCAAAAGGAATATAACCTCTAGGAACAGAACCTTCAGCAGGAATTTGTGCTTCAACTCCATTTGGAAATGCAGCTTCATCATATGTTTCATACCCTACAGATTGGTACATGTTAGGCATGAATTGGTAATTTCGAGATGTATCTTTTTTACAAGACACTGCTACGAAAATAACGGCTAGTACTAATATTTTAATTAAGCTCTTCATCTTTCTCTTAATGCGCTTTATCAATTAAATTAATCTCAACTGCTCCAGTTTCCTTAAGCAAATTTTCTAATTCACCTTCGTTACCACTCACAGCTATTTCCATTAAAAAGTGATCATCAGTAGTTCTAGGGTCTGGATTTTCAGCATTTTTAAAAGGCCACATTCTACTACGTAAATAAAATGTTATTACCATTAAATGGGCAGCAAAAAATACAGTTAGCTCAAACATAATTGGTACAAATGCTGGCATATTTTCTATATAGCTAAAACTTGGTTTTCCACCTATATTTTGAGGCCAATCTTCAATCATTATGAAATTCATCATTGTGATTGCAACTGTTAAACCAATTAAACCATAGATAAATGCTGTTATAGCTATACGCGTTGGAGCAAGTCCCATAGCTTTGTCTAATCCGTGTACCGGAAATGGTGTGTATATTTCTTCAATGTGAAATCTTTCTGCCTTTACCTTTTTAACGGCAGACATTAAAACATCATCATCGGTATAAATAGCGTGAATTACTTTTGAAGCTTCCATATGCTACTTGTCGTTTTTTGTTTCTTTATTATTACTTCCAGATGTTCTTTCATCTGCACCGGTTCCTACTAAACTATCACCAGCCTCTCTAATTTTCTTATAACGTTCTCCTGAAGATTTTAAAATAGTTTTAACTTCAGCTTGTGCAATTACAGGGAATGTTCTTGAGTATAATAAGAATAATACAAAGAAGAACCCTATAGTTCCAATAAAAATTCCAATATCAACAAATGTTGGAGAGAACATAGTCCATGATGATGGTAAGTAATCTCTATGTAACGATGTTACAATAATTACAAAACGCTCAAACCACATTCCTACGTTTACTACAATTGATATAAAGAACGAGAACATAATACTTGTTCTAAGTTTTTTAAACCACATAAATTGTGGTGAGAATACATTACAAGACATCATCATCCAATATGCCCAAGCATAAGGTCCTGTTGCTCTGTTTAAGAATGCATACTGCTCATACTCTACACCAGAATACCATGCAATAAACAACTCTGTAATATATGCCACACCTACTATAGAACCCGTAATCATGATTACTATGTTCATTAATTCAATGTGTTGTACTGTAATATAATCTTCAAGGCTACATACTTTTCTCATAATAATAAGAAGAGTATTTACCATTGCAAATCCTGAGAATACCGCTCCAGCAACAAAGTAAGGAGGAAATATAGTTGTATGCCAACCAGGAATAACAGATGTTGCGAAATCGAATGATACAATAGTATGTACAGAAAGTACTAATGGTGTTGCTAAACCAGCAAGTACCAATGATACTTCTTCAAAACGTTGCCAATCTTTAGCACGACCAGACCAACCAAAGCTTAATAAAGCATATATTTTCTTTTGGAAAGGTCTAACTGCTCTATCTCTTAACATCGCAAAATCGGGAAGTAAACCTGTCCACCAGAATACTAATGATACAGATAAGTATGTTGAAATTGCAAATACATCCCAAAGTAATGGCGAATTAAAGTTTACCCACAGTGAACCAAATTGATTTGGAATTGGTAATACCCAGTATCCTAACCATGGACGACCCATGTGAATAATAGGAAATAAACCTGCTTGAACTACCGAGAAAATGGTCATAGCTTCCGCAGAACGGTTAATAGCCATTCTCCATTTTTGACGGAATAATAATAGTACCGCTGAAATTAATGTTCCTGCGTGACCAATACCTACCCACCAAACAAAGTTAGTAATATCCCAAGCCCAACCTACGGTCTTGTTTAATCCCCAGGTTCCAATACCTGTAGATATAGTATATAAAATACATCCAATACCCCAAAGAAAGGCTACAAGGGCAATAGAAAAAACTATCCACCACTGTTTATTTGCTTTTCCTTCTACTGGTTTAGCCACATCAACAGTCACGTCGTGGTATGATTTTTCCCCAGTAACTAAGGGTCTTCTAATAGGTGCTTCGTAATGAGACGCCATAATTATATAATTGATTCTTTAATTAAATTTATGCTTCTGTTGTATTTCTCACTTTAGTATGATACTGCACATTAGGCTTTGTACCAACACTTTCTAATAAATGATACATACGGTCATCTTCTAAAAGTTTTGCAACTTTACTTTCCTTATCGTTAATGTCTCCAAATATCATTGCACCACTACTACAAGCTGCAGAACATGCTGTTTGGAATTCACCATCTTTAATTTCTCGTCCATCACGTTTTGCATCTAAAATTGTTTTTTGTGTTTTTTGAATACACATAGAACATTTTTCCATAACACCACGAGAACGTACTACAACATCTGGATTTAAAACCATACGTCCTAAATCATCATTCATATGATAATCGAACTCATCGTTCCCATTATATAAGAACCAGTTAAAACGACGTACTTTATAAGGACAGTTATTTGCACAATATCTAGTACCAACACAACGGTTATATGCCATATGGTTTTGACCTTGACGACCATGTGATGTTGCTGCCACAGGACAAACTGTTTCACAAGGTGCATGGTTACAATGTTGACACATTACTGGTTGGAATGCTACTTGAGGATTTTCTGTTGGGTTTTCTAACTCACCAAAACCACCTAAAGAACCATTATCTCCAAATAATCCTGAAAACTCTTCTTTCTTAGTATCATCTTCAGCAAATGTCTCTTCAGATGAATAATATCTATCAATACGTAACCAGTGCATATCACGACTACGACGTACTTCTTCTTTTCCTACTACTGGTACATTATTTTCAGCATGACATGCTATAACACAAGCACCACATCCTGTACAAGCATTTAAATCGATTGATAAGTTAAAATGATGCCCTATTGAACGATCAAATTCATCCCATAAATCAACTTCTGGAGAAGTAACTGGTGTTTCTTCGTGATTTAATGAAACTGTTGGAACTTTATTCCAAACATCTCTACTAGATGTATTAAAGATTTCTAAAGTAGTTTCTTTAATAATATCACCACGCCCCATTAAAGTGTTTTGTAACTGAACAGAAGCAAATTCATGCTCGCCTGCTGCAGCTTCAATAGTAACGTCTTGTACTTTGCTAAAACCTTGGTATAATGCGTAAGCATTAACACCTGTTTGCATTTCTTCTTTTAAACCTTTTGTTTTACCATAACCTAATGCTAAACCAACAGAACCTTTTGCTTGTCCTGGTTGAATCATTACTGGTGCAGTAATAGTTGTACCATTAACTGTTACATTAGCATAACTTCCGTTTAAGGCTCCAGTAGCAACATGATTATTTTCTAAACCAAGCGCATCTGCATCAGCTTTAGAAATAGTTAAGTAATTATCCCAAGATGTTCTTGTAAGAGGATCTGGAAACTCTTGTAACCATGGGTTGTTGGCTTGTTGACCATCACCCATACCTACTTTAGTATATAATGTTAATTCAAAACCTCCTTTAGATTTAGCTGAAGCAGCTAAAGCATTTGCTGCATTTCCAGCAGGAGTTTCTGTTTCTTCTGAACTTGTTTCTTGTGTTTGAGCTGCTATTTCACCAACATAAACACCATCATGCAATGCTTCATTAAAAGAACTTCCACCTAAAATAGTAGTTCCCCAAGCGTCTTTAATATAATCATGATAAGAAACATCGTTTCCTGTCCATTTTAATAAAGCCTCTTGAAATTGTCTCGTATCAAATAAAGGACGAATAGTTGGCTGTGTTAAAGCATAGTGTCCTTTCTTTATTTCAACATCACCCCATGATTCTAAATAATGTGGTGCTGCAGCTATATAATTAGTTTCTGAAGACGTTTCATCTGCTTTCATTGAAAACGTAACAGATAATTCTGTTTTTTTCAACCCTGCAGCAAAGTCTGACGCATTTGATAAGGTATATAATGGATTTACACCACTCATAATAATAGCAGCAACTTTACCTTCCTTCATATCGGCTACTAAAGAAGCAACAGCTTTATCATTACCTTGTCTTGTTTTTATTGGAGCAGATTTATCAAAAGCTTTACTACTTAAAGCTTCATTAATATCTAAAGCAACTGTTTGAGCATTTACATCTTGAATACCTGTAACTACTACACCTTTACTTCCTGCTTTCTTTAATTCTCTTGCTGCACTTTTAACAGCATCTTCGATATGTTTTGGTAAACTTCCTGAAACAGAACCACCAACAACATAACTATATAATTTAGCTAAAGCTAATTTTTGTTCACTTGGTTTTAAAGGCACACGCTTATCTGCATTAGCACCTGTTAACGACATATTAGATTCAAACTGAATATGACGAGACATTTTACCATGATCTGGAATTCTGTTTTTAGAATACCCAGAATCAAAACCACCACCTTGCCAATCTGATAAGAAATCTGCTCCGACAGATACAATAGTCATCGCTTTTTCAAAATCATAATTAGCTAATGCGCGTTCACCATATTTAGCTTGGTATGCATCTAATGCAGCTGATTCTGAAACAGCATCATAAACTACATGACGAACATTACCGTACTTTTCGCTAAACTCCGATATTAATTTACTTGTAGACGGACTTGCAAAAGTTTGTGTTAATAAAACAATCTCTTTATTAGCCGCTGCAATATCTGTTAATTTCTTACTTGTTTCAGCATCAAAATCACTCCAAGAAATAGCATTACCATCTTTTTTAGGACCTTGAACTCTTAAGCTATCATACAAGCCTAAAACAGAAGCATTTACTCTAGCATTTGCACTACCATTAGTAGTAGCTAAAGCATTATTTTCAATTTTAATTGGACGACCTTCACGCGTTTTAACCAAAACACTTGCAAAATCAAACCCATCAGCAATTGTTGTTGCATAATAGTTTGCAACACCAGGAATAATCTCTGTTGGTTGAACTATATAAGGAATCGATTTTTTCACAGGACCTTCACAAGCAGCTAAAGATGCTGCAGCTGTAGTAAACCCTACATATTTTAAGAAATCGCGTCGCGTTGTAGAAGAAGTCTCTAATGTATCTTTATCCCCTAAAAATTCATCAGTAGGTATTTCTGCTACAAACTCGTTTTGCTTAAGCGTCTCAACAATAGAGCTATTCTCGTTTAGCTCTTCAACACTTTTCCAGTATTTCTTGTTTGATGACATATTATATAATTGAATTACTTCTTATTAAATTTATTAGTAGTGACATTTACCACATTCTAAACCACCCATTTCAGCTTCCGTAAATTCTTTTACGCCATACTTTTTAGATAATTCTTCATGTATTTTTTTGTAATAGTCATTGTCTTTAATATTCACATTTGTTGTTCTATGACATTCTATACACCAACCCATTGTTAGAGGAGCGAATTGCTCAACAATCTCCATGGTTTCAATAGGACCATGACATGTTTGACATTCAACACCTGCCACAGTAACGTGTTGTGAGTGATTAAAGTAAACAAAGTCTGGTAAATTATGAATTCTAACCCATTTAACTGGCTTTGAATCTCCTGTGTATTTTTGATCGGCATCATCCCATCCTACTGCATCATATAATTTTTTGATTTCAGCATTATAATCTTTACCAATAGCTTTTCCTTCCGCTAACGTTTCAGGTGCTACTTCATAAATTGACTTATGACAATTCATACATACATTTAAAGAAGGAATCCCTGATGTTTTACTTACTCTTGCAGAAGAATGACAGTATTTACAATCAACTCCATTATCTCCGGCATGTATTTTATGAGAAAAGTGTATTGGTTGTACTGGTTGATACCCTTGATCTACTCCAATTTGCATTAAATATCCAAAAACAAAATATGCACTAGACAACAAAAGAAATATAGTAAACACCAACACTAAGAATTGATTCTTAATAAAGGCTTGCCAAAGCGGCATTCTTTTTGAATCTTCTGGAACCTCAATATTTTGGGCCATTGCAAAACGACGCAACGTTTTGTTTACTAAAAATAATCCAGCAGCTAAAAGCACAAATAATATTGCTAGAGCCCCTAAAATTAATTCGTTTGAAATACCAGAAGAAGATCCCGTTGTATTTGCAGTAGACGCTCCTGTATCAACAGTAGCAACAGGCGCTTTCTTTTCTTCAGCAGTATAAGCTAAAATATTGTCTATATCTTCATTTGATAATTGAGGAAAAGCAGTCATTGCAGCTCCACCAAATTCATTATAAATTTTATTAGCGTAAGCATCACCAGATTTAATAACTCCTGAACTATTTTTAATCCAAGCATAAATCCATTCTCTATCCAAACCTTGTTCGTCAGATAAACGAGTTTCTACGTGACGTAATGCTGGACCTGTCATTTTCTTATCTAACTTATGACAAGCAGCACAATTCGCATTAAATAATGATTTTCCTTTTGCTGGATCTCCATCTTGAGCAGAAAGAGATGTTGTAAACGCTAATAAAATAATTAAGCCGACATGAAGAATGCTTTTACTTAATTTACGGTGAATCACCTGTTTCATATTGTTGGTTAAATTAACTTCTAAACTTTGGTATGACTTTTGTCATTTAATATGATGACAAAAAAACTTATAAAAATCTCAAGCAAAAGTAATATTTAAAGTCGATTTGCAAAATGTTAGAGAACGGTTAATTAATAATTTAGAGAGATTCTAAATAATAAAAACAACCACAATTTAAATTATAACGTATACATTTGTACAAATATATTAAAGAAATGAAAACATTGAGTTTGAAAATTAGTGCTTTAGCTATTTTGGTGTTTATAATATCTACAACTTCTAGCTATTCTCAAGAAGGAACAGTAAGCTTAGATCAAGATAAAAAAATTGAAACTTTATTAAATCTTAAAAAAGAAATAAATAAACTCGAAAATAATTCTGATCGCTATAAAATTCAAATATATAACGGTAATAGATCTGGCGCACAAGCAGCTCAGAAAAAATTTAAAGAGTCTTTTAGTGATTGGAATTCAACTGACAGTTATGAGTCTCCAAACTTTAAAATATGGGTTGGAAACTTTAGAACACGTTTAGAAGCAGACAGAGCTTTAAAACGTATTAAATCAAAATTTCCTAGCGCATTTATTTTTAAACCTCTAAAGAAAAAGGACTAGTTTCTAGAAGGATAAATACCTTGTAATGCAATAATATAGCTAATTCCTATATAGGGATCTCTTGTATAAAAATCAGGGTCACCGCTTCTAACACTATAGGTTTCATATGTTTTTCCTGAAAGTTTTTCAGAGACACTTATTTTCCTTAATTCTTTTGATTCTGCCCCTCCTTTTTGTCCTAAATCTATTTCACTTAAATTTTTCCCTTGCCCTTGATGAATTGGAGTTCTCCCTCTAAGATCTGGTAAAGCAAAAGTGGTTCTACCATCGCCACCATAAGTGGTTCCTAATAATGAAAACAAAGCTGAATTTTGACTAACAGACAATAACTGACCATCACAAAAAGCCCAGCCTCTTGGAGCAAAATTACCAGCAAACATTCTAATTTCTCCTATAAATGCTTCTTGGGCATTAGAAAACGTGGTAGATAAAGTTAAAAAAGTTACTAAAATTAAAAATTTAGTTTTCATATATATTGTGTTAGAATTAGAACTACAAGATAAAAAATAAATTAAAATCATAAAAAAAGCGACCAAATTGGTCGCTTTCATTTTTATACTTCATGATATATCTAAATGATATATTATTTAAGTTTCTTCTTAACTTCAACTTCATGGAAAGCTTCAATAATATCGCCTTCCTTAATGTCGTTGTAATTTTTAATTTGCATACCACAATCGTAACCTTTTGTTACTTCTTTAGCATCGTCTTTAAATCGTTTTAAAGAAGCTAATTCTCCAGTATAAACAACAACACCATCTCTAATTAATCTAATACCAGAGCTTCTAAGTATTTTACCATTAGTAACCATACAACCTGCAATACTACCTATTTTAGTTACTTTAAATATTTCTCTAATTTCGGCAGTACCTAAAATCTCTTCTTTAAGCTCTGGAGATAACATACCTTCCATAGCGTCTTTAAGATCATTTATAGCATCATAGATAATTGAGTATGTTCTAATATCAATTTCTTCTTTATCGGCAATCATTCTTGCATTTCCAACCGGACGCACATTAAATCCTACGATAATAGCATCAGATGCTGATGCTAATAGCACATCACTTTCTGTAATGGCACCAACACCTTTATGAAGAATATTAACTTGTATCTCTTCTGTAGATAATTTTTGGAAAGAATCTGTTAAGGCTTCAACCGAACCATCTACATCACCTTTAAGGATGATATTTAATTCTTGGAAGTCTCCAAGTGCGATACGACGACCAATTTCATCAAGTGTAATATGACGTTGTGTTCTAACTGATTGTTCGCGTTGTAACTGTGCACGTTTTGAAGCTATTTGCTTCGCTTCACGTTCATCTTCAAATACATTGAATTTATCTCCAGCTTGTGGTGCACCATCTAAACCAAGAATAGATACTGGTGTTGAAGGCCCTGCTTCAGCAACATCGTTACCACGTTCGTCATGCATCGCTTTAACTTTACCACTATTTTTTCCTGCTAGAACATAATCACCAACTTTTAAAGTTCCTGCTTGTACTAATATAGTAGATACATAACCTCTACCTTTATCTAAAAAGGCTTCAACTACAGTACCAACAGCCGCTTTCTTTGGATTTGCTTTTAGTTCTAATAATTCTGCTTCAAGTAATACTTTTTCAAGTAATTCTTTAACACCAGTTCCCATTTTTGCTGAGATATCATGAGATTGGATTTTCCCACCCCAATCTTCAACTAATAGGTTCATTTGCGCTAAGCCTTCTTTAATTCTATCAGGATTAGCATCTGGCTTATCAATTTTATTTATTGCAAAAACAATAGGAACTCCCGCAGCTTGTGCATGCGAAATAGCTTCTTTTGTTTGTGGCATAATATCATCATCGGCAGCAGCTACAATAATAGCAATATCTGTAACTTGAGCACCACGAGCACGCATCGCTGTAAAGGCCTCGTGACCTGGAGTATCTAAAAAGGCTATTTTTTGACCGTTTTCTAACTCTACTCCGTAAGCACCAATATGCTGTGTAATACCTCCAGACTCACCTGCAATTACATTTTCTTTACGAATGTAATCTAGAAGTGATGTTTTACCATGATCTACGTGTCCCATTACAGTTACAATTGGCGCACGTGATTTTAAATCTTCTGGTTTATCTTCAACTTCTTCTATAGATTCTTCAATGTCTGCAGTTACAAATTCAACTTGATAACCAAATTCATCTGCTACAATAGATAATGTTTCAGCATCTAAACGCTGATTCATAGTTACCATCATACCAAGAGACATACATGCAGAAATAATTTGAGTTACCCCAACATCCATCATAGTAGCCATTTCACTTGCCGTAACAAACTCGGTTACTTTAATGATTTTGCTTTCTGCTGCTTCGATTTGTTGATCGATTTCAGTCTGCTCTCTATGCTTATCTCTTTTATCTCTTCTGTTTTTTGCTCCTCTACCTTTGTTAGATTTTCCTTGAAGTTTTTCAAGTGTTTCTCTAACTTGTTTCTTTACATCTTCTTCAGAAGGCTCTTCTTTAACTACATTACGTCTTCCTTGTCCTGGTTTCCCTTTAAAACGATCGTTACCACCTGGTCTTACTCCTCCTGGTCTTCCTGCACCACCTGGTCTATTAGAACCTCCTGTATTTGGGCCTCCAACTTTACTTATACGACGGCGTTTTTTCTTGTTTGCGTCTCCTGCTTTTGGGTCTGTTTTTTTATCAACAGGCTTTTTCTTTGGCTTATTAAATTGAGATAAATCAATTTTATCTCCAGCTATTTTTGGACCAGTAAGCTTTTTATATTGTGTTTGAACTTTTTCTTCTGGAATGACAATTTCATCATCAACAATAATTGGAGCTTCTTTAGAAGGCGCTTTTTTCTCAACTACAACTTTTTCTTCTGCAACTGGTTTAGAATCTTCTACTTTTGCTGTTTCTTTAACGTCGTCTTTAACAACATCTTCCTTAACAACTTTAGCAACTTCTTCTTTTACCGTTTCAACAACTTTAGGTTTTGCAGTTTCTAGCTTTTCAACTTCTGGTTTAGCAACCTCTTCTTTTTTAACTTCCTCCTTAACCTCAGCTGGTTTAACTTCAGCATTTTTAGCTTTAGGATTCAAATCAATTTTACCAACTTGCTTAGGTCCAGAAAGTACTTTAGAGGCTTTTACAACTTCTTCTCTTCTGGCTGATGCTTTTTGCTTCTCTTCAAGTTCACGCTCGCGTTGTTCACGCAACACTTCTTTCTCTTTTAGTTTAGCAACACCAACTTCTTTAGACGCTACTTTTTTACTTGCATCTGTTTGAAATTCACCTGAAAGAACTCTGTATGTTTCTTCAGAAATTTTCGTAGTAGGTCGCTTCTCTATTTCAATGCCTTTTGAATCTAAAAATTCAACAGCACGATCTAAAGAGATATTAAGCTCACGTAATACCTTATTTAATCTAATTGTCTCAGCCATAAATCGCCTTTAAAATACTCAAATATATGTTATTCTTCGAACTCTTCCTTAAGAATTCTTATAACATCTTTAATTGTTTCTTCTTCTAAATCAGTTCTTTTTACTAAATCATCAACTTCTTGCTCTAAAACACTTTTAGCAGTGTCTAACCCAGCTTTACTAAATTCGTCAATAATCCATCCTTCAATTTCATCAGAGAACTCTCTTAATTCAACATCTTCTTCTGCTCCTTCTCTAAACACATCTATTTCGTAACCAGTTAGTTGACCAGCTAAACGAATGTTATGCCCGCCTCTACCAATTGCTTTACTTACTTCTTCTGGTTTTAAAATAACCTCAGCTCGCTTTGTTTCTTCATTAATTTTTACTGAAGTTACTCTTGCAGGGCTTAAAGCACGCGTAATATATAATTGTAAATTATTAGTATAATTTATTACATCAATATTTTCATTACCTAATTCACGAACAATACCGTGAATCCTAGATCCTTTCATACCTACACAAGCTCCAACTGGATCTATTCTATCATCATAAGAATCTACCGCAACTTTAGCTTTCTCTCCTGGTATTCTTACTACATTTTTAATAGTAATTAATCCATCAAAAACTTCTGGTATTTCTTGTTCAAATAACTTTTCTAAAAAAGCAGGAGAACTTCTAGACATCATAATAGTAGGTTTTGCTCCTTTAAGCTCTACACTATCAATAACACCTTTAACATTATCTCCTTTTCTAAAAAAATCAGATGGGATTTGTCTGTCTTTTGGAAGGACAATTTCATTACCTTCATCATCTAACAAAATAACTGCTCTGTGACGAATATGATGAACCTCTGCTGTATATATTTCTCCTATTAAATCTTTAAATTGCTTATAGATAATAGTATTATCATGCTCATGAATCTTAGAAATTAGGTTTTGACGTAATGCTAAAATAGCACGTCTTCCTAAATCAATAAGTTTAACTTCTTCAGAAACATCTTCACCTACTTCAAAATCTGGTTCAATTTTACGAGCTTCAGTTAAAGTAATTTCTTGATTTGGTTCTTCTACTTCACCATCGGCTACAACAATTCTATTTCTCCATATTTCTAAATCACCTTTATCAGGGTTTACAATAATATCAAAATTATCATCATCACCAAATTTCTTTTTTAAGGCGCTTCTAAATACATCTTCTAAAATTGCCATTAACGTTACTCTGTCAATTAGCTTATCGTCTTTGAATTCTGAAAAAGATTCAATTAACGCGATATTCTCCATAGATCTTGAATTAAAATTTAATCATAACTTTTGCTTCTACAATATTTTTATAAGCGATACTCGCTTCTTTCTTAACGGTTACTTTACCTTTACCTACAGGTTTGGGCTCTCTAACCTTCCATTCTAAAATAATATTATCATCTGTTGCTTCTGTAAGCGTTCCTTCAATTTGTTCTGAAGCTGTTCTTACATCTAGCACTCTATTTAAATGTCTTTTATATTGTCTTATATTTACTAAAGGAGCAGTGGCTCCAGCCGACATAACTTCTAAAGAAAAATCTTGCTCTTCTCTATCTAAATTATTTTCTATAGCTCTGCTAACAAACATACAATCCTCAACCAAAACGCCATTATCACCATCAATAATCACTTTTATCTGGTTATCGCCCTGAATAGAAAAATCTATTAGAAATAAATCTGAACGCTCAACTAGAGCAGTTTCAAGTAGTTCTTTAACGGTATTTTTAAACATTTTTTAGTATAAAAAGAGGGGACTTTACGTCCCCTCATTCTCTTAATTCGCCTTTCAACGGTGCAAATATATGATATTTTTATTGATTTTTAAAGTAATTTTTTATAAATTTATATACCACTCAAATAACTAAATTATGGAAAAAATACTTGTACCTACAGACTTTTCCTCGCAAGCAGAAAACGCCTTAAAAGTCGCTGCTCAATTAGCTAAAAAACATGATTGTGAAATTCACTTGCTTCACATACTTGAAATCCCGCTTCATAACGAAGATGCTTACGGATCTTATAATAACTTACCTGAAGCCATGTATTTTATGAAATTGGCTCATAAACAATTTGAAACTTTAAAAAATAAAGATTACCTAAAAGGGCTCACCATACATGAACACGTAGAATTTCACGAAATCTTTAAAGGCATTTTTCATGTTTGCAAAAAACAACATATAGATTTAATTGTAATGGGATCTAGTGGTGTTAGTGGCTTTAAAGAACTTCTTGTTGGAAGTAATACCGAAAAAGTAGTTCGCACCTCTGAAACCCCTGTATTAGTTATTAAAAAAGAACATAAAAAGTTCAAAACTAAAAGCTTTGTATTTGCATCTGATTTTAAAGAAGAATGCAACATGCCTTATAAAAAAGCTATAAAATTTGCCGAAATTTTAGGAGCTAAAATACATTTACTCATGGTTAATACACCTAACAAGTTTATAACATCTGCAAAGGCAAAAAACAGAATGGAAAAGCTTGCCAAAAGCCATCCTTTTTCTAAATACACCATTAATATTTATAATGACATAAGTATTGAGAAAGGTATTATGAATTTTTCTGAATCGATAAAAGCCGACTTAATTGGCATGCGAACTCATGGCAGACAAGGTATTTCACATTTTTTTAATGGTAGCATTAGTGAAGACTTAGTCAATCATGCTAAAAGACCTGTGATTACTTTTAAAATATAAAACACTAATTAAGAATTCTACTTTTGCATTAGGGATTACTTATTGATTTCTATTTTAATAATAATAATAATGAAATCTCGAATGCTTTTCATTTGCCGTGAAAAACCCATACCGAGATGCAAGCGAGAGCTTGCAACAAAAAGCACGCCTATTGTGCTAACATTCAAATTATAGCCATTTAAGAATAAAAAAATCCCAACCTAACGATTGGGATTTTTAATGGATAATGTTTTAATCTATAATTTAACAAAACGCTTAACACCGTATGATTTTGTTTTTATAATATAAACTCCTGATGTAAGTTGAGACAGGTTTAATAATGTTTCTCTCTCAAATCTTTTTACCTCTTGACCATTGATATTATATATAACTCCTGATAATGTTTTATTGAATTTTAATTTACTTTCAACCACAGGGTTAGGATACATTTTAAAATCGTTTTTAGCAACTACTTTACTAACACTTAGTGATGCTTGATCTATTTCAATAATTCCTAATGTACCGCTTACTTCATAACCTACTAATAATAGATTTTTTGAATTTGGACTATCGGCAGCAGGAACAAATTTTATAATTTCTGGCGCAACATCTCCTGATACTGTGTTGCCTTTATAATATGTTACAAATTCTACATCTTTAGGGTTTGTTATATCATACATAAGGATAGAGCTTTGTCTTTCCAATCCAACAAAAGCATAGGTTTTACCATTAATAGTTCCAATTGCAACAGCTTCTGGCTCGCCACCTTTATCATCTGATCTCCCATCAAACTCACCGTCATCTTGATTAAATAAAGCAGCTTCTTCAGTCGCTATTTTTTGACCAAATTCATCTGCGCTATCAAATACTAAATTTCCGTATTCATCAAAAATTGAAAACGATCTTGTGCCATAAGAATAAATTTGCTCAATAGTACCGTCACCATTATAATCTCCTGTAGCTGTGGTTGTTTTTAATCTTCCTAAATTAGTATTTTCTTGTAAGGTTGCTGCATTTGGATAATAAGTAGAATTTAATGTTAAATCTTTTACACGTTCTTCTTCAGAATACCCATCGTAATCTCTAGAATCACCTTCGTTTGCTGTAATAATATAATTTAGATTACCAACTTTATAAGATGTAATTGCATCTGGCATAAACATACCTAAAGTTGGATGTTGTGTGATATTAATTTTATCATCTCTATTAGATGCATCAAAACCATAATCATTTGCAAAAGAAATAATTCCTAATACACTGTTATCTGTAATTCCTGCACCAGCTAAACCAAAATCGTTGTCGTTTATAACAGCAATTTCATTGTTTGGTAATAAAGCAATTCCTTCTGCTTTATCAGACCCTTGATACCCAACAGATGGTAAATTAACCATTTTTATTTTATGAACTGCTACAATATTTTCAGCCGCTATTTCATCAGCCGTCAACTCTTCTAACTCTTTTCCTGTTAAAGTTTTATTTAAAATATTAGTTGCAAAATTAATATCTATTTCAAATACATACTTTTTACCATAAGCAACTGTTGGACCTTCTGAATCTCTTTCAATTACTAAAAATTTACCGTTTCCTGTGTAAACAGCATCTCCAATTTTATCAACTCTTGAAGAAGCATATCCTGCATCTTTATTTCTTTCTAATAAATATACATACTCACTAACTGGAGTTCCATCATTTGCATTGATCCCTAAAATTCTAATAACATCTGAATTATTTTTAGTAGCACTAGAAGGATTATACATTGGCGATTGTATAAAACCATAAATAGTATTGTTTGCTTCATCGTAAGCAATTGCCTCAAAACCTCTATTAGCTCTTCTTTTAGCATAAACTGCTGGCAACGTTTCAGCACCATAAGTACCTTCTGGTTGAGCTGTAGTTCCTAATGCTGATGTTCCTGATGCTACATAACGCTCTATTAAAGTTCCGTTAGATTGGAATTTATATAATGCTGGTCTGTACTCATCACAAGCCCAGAAATTACCATCTTTATCTCTTAAAACACCTTCAAAATCTCCTCCATATGCATCATATGGTAAAGCGTGGTATTCTTCAGTATCCAAAGTATAATCAACATTTTTATAATCAGTTGTATTGTCGGTATATGTTACGGGTACTTCATCAACACCTGGTATATTTCCTTTTCCTGTTATTGGTGTTGTTCCATCTTTTCTAGTTAATAGAATTTGGTCATCTAAAGTAACAGCTCCTGTTGTTTTATTTAATGTAAATTTTACAATTCTACCTTGATAATTAGGTAATTTAAATGGTCTTAAATTTTTTGGAGTATTTGTTGGTGTTTTTACATCCGTAGCATTTTTAACTGGCGAATCATTAGGGCCTCTATCTGGCACAGCATAAAACACATACTCCGTAGCTGTTGAATTTGCTTCATCGTAAAACAAACCTGAAAAACCTCCTAAATTAACTGTTGGCTGTCCTCCATCGTACACAGGCGTTCCTAATGTTGGCCAATTAGCAACTAAATCATTAACAACATATTGTGTTACTTTAGGAGTCCCTAACATATGATTTTTATACCCTAAAGGTAAAATATCAAGAATGGTATTATTTGATAAATCTATAACCACTAAAGCATTGTTTTCTTGACAGTTAACGTATGCTTTACTACCATCTTCTAAAACAGTAATATACTCTGGCTCCATATCTTGAGAAACAGTAGCACTTCCATTGTTTCCAAAAATACGAACACCTTTATTTTGTAACGATACTTTTTTATCATCATATCCATTAAAATTAATAGAAGTTACAGATGCAGAAGCTACACCTCCAGTCAAATCTACAACACTAATAGTTCCTTCAGGATCGTTAAGGTAATCGCCAGAAGGCTCACCTTCATTAGCTACTAAAACTTTTTTACCATCTGGTGTAAAAGTTAACATATCTGGTAAAGCACCAACAGTAACTTCCTTTACAAAATCACCATTCAGATCAAAAAACACTACTTTTCCAGCATCTTGTTTTATGTTCGCTTCTTCTGCAATCGCTACAATACCTCCGTATATAGCTATTGAATTTGGCCCTCCTCCGTAAGTAGATAAATCAACTGTTTTAACTAAAGTTGGAGTCGCAGGTGTACTAATATCTACAATTGTAAATTCATTTTTTGATGAATTTGTAAAAAATGCATGTTTATTTGTTACATCATAAGCTACTGTTTCTGCTGCAGAATCATCAGCATTAACCTTTGTTGCTTGATAAGAAGCCAAATGATTAAGTGGGTTTTGAGCTCTAACAGCTGTTACAGCAAATACTAGTAAACTAGCAAAAAGAGTAATTTTTTTCATTTTATATTAAATTGGATTAATTAACCCAACAAATGACGCTATTACAGTCTATTTTGATATCACCACAAAATTATTTTAATGTAAAACATGATGCTGCAATCTTAATTAATTGCAATCTTAAGTTTAAGAATATTAACTAAACATTAAAATATTGAGTTTTATAAGACTCTTTTTAATTCTTTCTTGAAGAAAATTACACCAAAAGAAATGATGAACAAATGATTAAGCAACAACTTTGGAAAATGTATTAAAAAGAAAAATCCTAACTTCTTTCGAAATTAGGATTTTCTGTTGGCCTACTAGGGCTCGAACCTAGACTCTTTGGTACCAAAAACCAACGTGTTGCCAGTTACACCATAGGCCAATGTGTAATTGAGGGTGCAAATTTAGAAGAAATTTTTCTTTCCACAAGTTTTTTAAGAAAAAATATTATAAATAAATATTGTTTCTTAAAAACAACCTAAATACATCAACCAAATATTACATTATTTCAAGCTTATTATACTTATATATAGTATTTGGTATGTTAAGACAAACTAAATAGTTATGCCTCATTTCATAATTATTATTAAATTCGCCAAAGCAAATAAACAAAAACTTTTATGATAGATTTTAATTTTAAAAAATGGAATACCATTACAGGATGGTTCTCTTTTTTAATAGCACTTATTACATACAGTTTAACAGTAGAGCCTACCGTTAGTTTTTGGGACGCTGGAGAGTACATTTTAACATCGTCGAAACTACAAGTAGGACACCCACCTGGAGCACCTTTGTTTCAAATGATGGGTGCTTTTTTCTCGATATTTGCTTTTGAGCCTTCACAAATTGGTTGGATGATGAATATGATGAGCGCCGTATCTAGTGCTTTTACTATTCTATTTATGTTTTGGACCATTACATTATTGCTTAAAAAGCTAATTATAGGTAATGATGCTTTTAATAAAAACCAAGCCATCGCTATTTTAGGAAGTGGCTTAGTTGGTAGTTTAGCTTTTTGTTTTACCGATTCTTTTTGGTTTAATGCTGTTGAAACCGAAGTTTATGCTATGGCAACTTTAATCATGGCTATTTTATTTTGGTTAGGATTACGTTGGGAACAAGACATGGATAAACCACGTGGTAACCGTTGGCTTATTTTAATTGCATTTGTTATTGGACTTTCTTTTGGAGTTCACTTTATGGGGTTATTAACCATTCCTGCTATCGGACTTATATACTATTTTAAAAGCTATAATATATTAAACAAAGAAATTTTCCTTATGTCTTTTGCTCTTTTTTTGCTAGCAATTTTAGACATAATTATTATTTTATTTAATATTAATTATTTATCTGATTTATTAAAAAATCCACTTTTTATATTAACTTTATTAATTACTTGTATTGGTTACTTCTTCTTTTTCAAAACAAATAGCAGTATTACTTTCAAACAATTTATAAAATCTAATTTACATTTTACTTTAGTAAACCTAATTTCAATAGGTGTTCTTCTATTTATTTTTAAATTATTAGCTCCTAACATTCTAAAAATATTTAGTGCTTTAGAAATCTTTTTTGTTAACACTATTGGGCTTCCTTTTAATTCAGGATCTATTATTGCTGGTATACTGTTGGTTGCTATTATTTACTACGGTTTAAAATACACTAGAAAAAAGCAATACATACATTTAAATACCGCTATCCTATGTTTAACATTTGTTATTATAGGATTTTCTACTTGGTTAATGCTACCTATTCGTGCCAATGCTAATGTTGTTATTAACGAAAACAACCCATCTAGTGCTAGAGAATTATTGGCGTACTATAATTTAGAGCAATACCCAAAAACACACTTGTTTTATGGACCACAGTTTACAGACAAATACGCATATTTAGACGAAAATGAGCCTTATGTAGACGAAAAACCTAAATATGAAAAGGACTTAGAAAAAGGTGAATATGTAATTGTAAACGATTATAAAAAAGCGAAACAAAACTTTAACTCAAAACAAGCTTCTATTCTACCGCGTATGTGGAGTGGAGAACATGCTGAAAATTATATGATGTTTTCTGGTTTTTTAGATTTCAAAGTAAAACCTAGTTTACAAAACACATTTTACAACAGTGCTATTAACGCAGGTGCTTCGGAAGAACAAGCGAATACTTATGCATTAAATCGAGTAACTGATTATAAAGCACAAATAGCCTCATTTAAAAAACAAGTAGCTCAAGGTCAAGTAGACTATGAAGATTATGATAAGTTTTTATCTCAAGAAAAGAACTCTATTGAAATAGAAAAGCCTTCATTAGTTAGTAATATTGCTTACTTATTTGAGTACCAATTAGGCTATATGTATTGGCGTTATTTTATGTGGAATTTCTCTGGAAGACAAGATGATATTCAAGGTCGTTATGACAATCACGGAAATTGGATAACAGGAATAAAACTTTTAGACGAATTACATTTAGGCTACCCGCAAGACAATTTACCTAGCGATGTTAAAAACAACAAAGCAAGAAACACTTATTACTTGCTTCCTCTTATTTTAGGTATATTAGGATTCTTCTTTTTATTTAATAAAGACAAAAAACTGTTTTGGGTGATGCTTGTATTTTTCCTTTTTACAGGAATAGCCATTCAAGTTTATACCAATGTACGCCCGTTTGAACCTCGTGAACGCGATTACTCGGTTGTAGGATCTTTTTATGTATTTGCCCTTTGGATTGGTTTTGGCGTATATGCTATTTATGATACACTTAAAAAATATTTACCTGAAAATTTAGCAGCACCAATAATATCAATTGCCTGCTTAATTTTAGTACCTAGTATTATGGCTGCTAACAATTGGGATGACCATGATAGATCTGATAAATACACTGCCAGGTCTATGGCAAAAAAATATTTAGACTCCTGTGAAGAAAATGGTATTTTATTTACCATTGGAGACAATGATACGTTTGCTCTTTGGTATGCTCAAGAAATTGAAGGCTACAGAACCGATGTTCGTGTTGTTAATACTAGTTTATTTCAAACGGATTGGTATATAGACCAAATGAAACGTAAAGCTTATGAAAGCGATCCGATTCCGTCTCAATTAACCCACAATTTATATAAATATGGTACCAACGATTATATTATTATCGAGAATGTCATTCCTGACACTTTAAAAATTAAAAAGTTTTTAGATTTTATATCAAGCGATGATTCTAGAACAAAATATGGGCATGTACTAGAAAAACAAGGTGTTGACATTAGCCAAGTAAGACCACAAGACTTAAAGGCAAGCTATATGCCAACCCCAAATTTAAGACTTCCTGTAAATAAAGGAAATGCCTTAAAATCTGGTATTGTAAATGAAAAAGATGCCGATAAAATTGTACCATATATTGATATTCATGTTACAGGCGGCGCATTATATAAAAACAGATTATTGATGCTTGATATTGTAGCCAATAATGAATGGAAACGCCCTATATATTTTACAGGTGGTAGTTTTGGTGACGACGATTATCTTTGGATGAAAGACTACTTACAATTAGATGGTATGTGCTATAAACTAGTACCTATTAAAAGCGAGCTCGATAAAAACAATCCTTTTGAAATGGGTCGTGTAGATGCCGATTTAATGTATGAAAAAGTAAAAACATGGGACTGGGGAAACAGTGGTAGTCCAGATATTTATCACGACCCAGAAACTCGTAAAAACTCAATAAGTTATAGAAGTAATTTAGCTCGATTAATTGAAAAATTAATTAACGAAAAGAAACTAGATAAAGCTGAAGAAATTGCAGATATAGCAATGACAAATATGCCTGTTGAATATTTTGGTTATTACACCCTTTTAGAACCTTATATTAGCGCATATTATGAAGTTGGAAACAAAGAAAAAGCACAACAATTATTTAAAGAAGTTGCTAATAAATATCAAGAAAACCTAACGTATTATAGTAGTTTAAAAATTGATAAACAAGAGCGCTTGTTTGAAGATATTTACACCGATATTCAACGTTACAAAGGATTAGTTGACGTTTTAGTTGAATACGATACTGAGTTTGCAAAAACGGAAGGTGACACTTTTAATAACTTTTTAATGTTATTTAGATCTTTTTACGGTGGAGATGAACCTGTAAACGAACAACGACAAGACATTGATATTCCTACTGATAGTAGCTTAGAAATTGAATAGTTTTAAGGTTATGACCTTAATAACCCCAATAAAAACACCATTAGTTGTAAAGAAGATGTTCCCAAATTATATTTGGGACATCGCTTCAACTAGCAAAACAATCTACCTTACTTTTGATGATGGCCCTACTCCAGAAATTACAAACTGGACATTACAAACCTTAGAAAAATTTAATGCAAAAGCGACTTTTTTTTGCATTGGAAATAATGTTAACAAACATCCTGATATTTTTCAAAATATAGTAAAAGCAGGTCATGCCATTGGAAACCATACACACAACCATATTAAAGGTTGGAAAACAAAGGCAGAAGCATATAATGAGAACATTGAGTTATGTGAATCTGAATTCAAAAATCAGATCCCAAATAATCAATCATTAATTACAAACCTTTTTAGACCTCCTTACGGACAAATTTCTCCTAAACAAGGAAAACTACTTAGAAACAAAGGCTATAACATCATTATGTGGGATATTTTATCTTTTGATTGGGATGCCAATGTAAGTAAAGAAACTTGTTTAGATAATGTGATTAAAAAGACAAGCGATGGAAGTGTTGTTGTGTTTCATGATAGTGTAAAAGCTTCTAAAAACATGCAATACGCTTTACCTAAAGTGTTAACGTATTTTAGCGAAAAAGGATATTGTTTTAAAGCTTTAAATTCGGCTGTTTAAACTAGTTATAGAGTTATACCAATTCCGCATTGCGTTAGGGATTGCAGAGGAAATCCTTTTGTTTTCTTTAGATAAAACTGAACTTAGAAAAACTCCTAACTTTATTATAGATTCCTGCCTTAGCAAGAATGACAAAACAAAAGATTGTAACGTAAAGCCCGACCCTTGGGTAACGCCCAAACATTTAAAAGGTTACGCTTTAGTAATTTAAATATATTCTTGAATAATACTAATGAGTGTATTAGCATCTTGCTCGCCACTTTGACGCCATTTCATTTCGCCATTTTTGTAAACAATTAGCGTTGGCAAACCTTTTACACGTAAAGCTTCGGCTAATTCTTGATTTTTTTCAACATCAATTTTAATTACCTTAGCCTTATCGCCCATTGCTGCTGCTACATCGCGCAATACCGGGTGCATAGCTGTAGATTGTTCATTCCATTCTGTATAAAAATCTAACAGAACAGGGATATCTACATCGATAAGCTCTCCAAATTTTGACATATCTTAAAAGTTTTAAGTCAACTTATAATTTTACAAACGTACAATTTTTATTTTTGTTTGAAAATCAACGTTTTAATCACTTTGCTTTATACCTATTTATAAATATAAACAATTTTGTTTTTAATTACAATAAATCTTAGCGTTTAAGCAGGTTTTACACCCTTTTTTAGTTCTATTACTGTAATTTCTGGCCAGATGCCAACACGCCCAGGAAATGCCAAATAACCAAAACCTCTATTTACATTTATATATTGTCCCATTTCTTGATAAATACCTGCCCAATATTTATAACGCCATTTTACAGGACTCCATTTAAACCAACCTGGTATTTCTATACCAAATTGCATACCATGGGTATGACCGCTTAGGGTTAAATGATAATGATAATCGTCTTGAATTACTTTATTTTCCCAATGCGACGGATCGTGGCTCATTAATATTTTAAAATCGTTAGCATCAATATTTTGAGATGCCTTTTTTAAATCTCCTGCTTGTTTAAAACCGCCAACACCCCAATTTTCAACACCAACTAAAGCGATACGCTCCCCATCTTTTTCTAAAAACCGACTTTCATTCAATAATAAATCAAAACCAATTTCCTTTTGAAGCGCTTTTAAATCTTCTAAATTTTGATGCTTAGCTTCTTTTGATTTCCATGTAACATAATCGCCATAATCGTGATTTCCTAAAATTGAAAACAAGCCGTCTTTGGCTTTTAACTTTCCAAAAATATTTATGTATGGTTTTAATTCTTCAGCTTTATTATTTACCATATCGCCTGTAAATAATATCACATCACTCTGTTGTTCATTTACTAGGTTTATAGCATATTCTACTTTCTCTACATCATCAAAACTACCAGAATGAATATCACTTATTTGGGTAACTTTATAACCATTAAAAGCCGCTGGTAAATCTTCAAAATACATAGTGTATTTTAAAACCTTAAAATTGTACCGTCCTTTATAAATACCGTAAATTATAGACGCTAAAGGAATGGCTGCCAAACCAAGCGCTAGTTTGCTTACAAATTGTCTTCTAGAAACAAAATACTGCCCTTTTGCAGCATCACCAGCTGTAAAATAACTATAAATAGCTTGAGGTACTCTAAAAACGTCTTCGGCAAGCATACCAAATGACAAAACTATTTTTGGAATTAAAACAGCTATTAAAAAGCCAAATGCATAAGCATGTGCATGTGTAAAATCATCTCTATTTAAGCCGTAATAACGAAAAACGAAATTACCTAATACTAGAACTGAAACCAACCAGTATAATACTTGAATCCAATTACTTTTTACAACCGTTTTAAAGGCTTGAAAGGCATATAAATCGGCAACAATAAAAATAATTAGAAAAATAATCCAACGAAGCATAATTCTTTTTTCTACCAAAGATAACAGTATTGCAAAGTAATTATTGATAGCTAAGTTTTATTTAACTAATTGTTAAGAATTATCTCTTTAAAGAATGAAATCTGAATATCTTATTTTAAGCATAACTTTTTGTAGTTTTGATTTTCTATCAAAACAAACAACATGTCCAATAACAAACGCGTCTTTTTAGTTGATGCTTTCGCATTAATTTTTCGTGGCTACTATGCCTTTATAAAAAACCCAAGAATCAATTCAAAAGGATTAGACACCTCAGCTATTATGGGGTTTATGAATTCGCTTTTAGATGTTATAAAGCGAGAACGCCCCGACCATTTAGCTGTTTGTTTTGATAAAGGCGGAAGTGCAGACCGTGTAGAAATGTACGAGGCTTACAAAGCCAACAGAGACGAAACACCAGAGGCCATAAAAATAGCCGTTCCTATTATTCAAGATATTTTAAAAGCCATGCATATTCCTATTATGGTAAAAGAAGGTTTTGAAGCCGATGATGTTATAGGAACCCTAGCTAAACAAGCCGAAAAAGAAGGTTACCAAACCTTTATGGTAACGCCCGATAAAGATTTTGCACAATTGGTTTCTGAAAACATTTTTATGTACCGTCCTGTTTTTGGTGGTGGTTACGAAACTTGGGGTATTCCTGAGGTTCAGAAAAAGTTTGAAGTGACCGACCCAATACAAGTTATTGACTTTTTAGGAATGATGGGAGATTCTAGTGATAATATTCCTGGACTTCCTGGTGTTGGCGAAAAAACAGCCAAAAAGTTTTTAGCGGCTTATGGTAGTATGGAAAATCTTTTAGCCAATACCCACGAGCTAAAAGGTAAAATGAAAGAGAAAATTGAAGCCAATGGCGAATTAGGTCTGCTTTCAAAAAAGTTAGCAACCATCATGCTAGATGTTCCCGTGACTTTTAATGCCAAAGATTTTGAATTAGATCAACCCGATATTCCGAAAGTGACTGAGATATTTCAGGAGTTAGAGTTTAGAAGGATGATTGATAACTTCACCAAGACATTTGCTGTTGAAACACCTCCTGCTGCTGTTGAAAAAACTTCAGAAAAAACAGAAGCAAAAACTGCAACACCAAAAGAAACGGCTTCGGCAGGTGCTGGTCAATTTTCATTATTTGGAGCAGATCCTTCTAGTACTACTGAAACCGAAACGGTATCGGAATTCACTAGAAAAACGAATGAAACCACTTCGCACTTTTACCAAAGTGTAGCACCAGGAATGGCAACGAAGCTATTTATTAAAAACTTAATGAATCAAACCTCAGTATGTTTTGATACGGAAACCACAGGTTTAAATCCGCTAACCGCAGAATTAGTAGGTATTGCCTTTTCATGGGAAGTTGGTAAAGGTTTTTATTTACCCTTTCCTGAAAGCAAAGAAGAAGCTCAAGAACTTATAGAACAATTACGTCCGTTTTTTGAAAGTGATACTATTCAGAAAATTGGCCAGAATTTAAAATACGATATCAAAGTCCTTGCAAAATATAACATCACCGTAAAAGGAAAATTATTCGATACTATGTTAGCGCATTATCTTATCAATCCAGATATGCGCCATAATATGGATGTTTTGGCAGAAACCTATTTAAACTACACGCCCATTTCTATTACAGAATTAATTGGTAAAAAAGGTAAAAACCAATTATCGATGCGTGAGGTGCCGTTAGAAAAACAAACGGAATATGCTGTTGAAGATGCCGATATTACTTTGCAACTTAAAGAACATTTTGAAAAAGAATTAGGCGATGCTAATACTCAAAAACTGTTTGATGATATTGAAATTCCGTTGCTTCGTGTATTGGCAGCTATGGAAGTTGAAGGTATTAATTTAGATGTTGCTTTTTTAAATTCCCTTTCGGAAGATTTAAATAACGACATTAAAACTTTAGAAACAAAAATCTATGAAACCGCTGGCGAGGAGTTCAATATTGCATCTCCAAAACAATTAGGAATCATTCTTTTTGAAAAACTAAAACTAGTCGATAAGCCTAAAAAAACCAAAACAGGACAGTATGCTACTGGCGAAGATATTTTATCATATTTAGCAAAAGAGCACGATATTATTCAGAATATTTTAGACTATCGCGGATTAGCAAAACTAAAAAGCACCTATGTTGATGCATTACCAACTCAGGTTGATGAAGCTACAGGCAGAGTACATACAGATTATATGCAAACCGTTGCTGCAACCGGGCGTTTAAGTAGTAACAACCCGAATTTACAAAATATTCCTATTCGTACCGAACGAGGCAGACAAGTGCGTAAAGCCTTTGTTCCTAGAAATGGAGAATACACTTTGTTAGCTGCCGATTATTCGCAAATAGAACTTCGTATCATCGCTGCTTTAAGCAAAGAAGAAACTATGATTGAAGCTTTTAAAAATGGTGAAGATATTCACGCGTCTACAGCTTCAAAAGTATTTAATGTAGCTTTAGAAGATGTGACTCGCGAACAACGTAGCAATGCGAAAACTGTAAACTTCGGAATTATTTATGGCGTGTCTGCTTTCGGATTGAGCAATCAAACCGATTTATCTCGTGGCGAAGCAAAAGAATTAATTGACACCTATTATGAAACCTACCCTAAACTTCGAGCGTACATGAGTGAGCAAGTCGATTTTGCTCGCGATAATGGTTATGTGCAAACCGTTTTAGGACGTCGTCGTTATTTAAAAGATATCGATTCGCGTAATGCCGTGGTGCGTGGTGCTGCCGAACGTAATGCCGTTAACGCTCCTATTCAAGGTAGTGCTGCCGATATTATTAAAATTGCCATGATTAATATTTACAACAAACTTGAAGCAGGTGACTATAAAACCAAAATGCTACTGCAAGTTCATGATGAATTAGTGTTCGATGTTTACAAACCCGAACTAGAAACCATTAAAACTTTGGTTAAAACAGAAATGGAAAATGCTTTTGTTTTAGATGTTCCATTGGATGTTGAAGTTGGTATTGGAAATGATTGGTTGGAGGCGCATTAATTTTTATAAATGAAAACCATTAATGTTACTTGTGCTATCATTAATTTTGATGATAAAATTCTAGTTGTTCAAAGAAGTGAAACAATGAAGCTTCCATTGAAATGGGAATTTGCAGGAGGAAAAATTGAAGGAGGAGAATCTGAAATTGATTGTATTAAAAGGGAAATTTTTGAAGAATTAAATATTGAAATTGAAGTCAAAGAAGGATTGACACCTGTTATTCATCAATACCCAAATTTCAAAATTAAATTAATTCCTTTTATTGCTGAATATCTTTCAGGTGAATTAAAATTAAGAGAACATTGTAATTTTGTTTTAGCAAATAAAGAAGAATTGATTAATTTAGATTGGGCTGAAGCTGACTTACCAATTTTAAAAGAATTCATTGAATCTTATAATTAAGATTTATATTTCTTTAATTCCAATTTCTTTTAAATAATCATAAGTACCATCATAAAAATGACTTGGTCTTGTATGGTCTAATTTAGAGCCTTCAGGAATAAAAATCACCATCCCTTGTCTTGCACGAGTTAGCAATACACGATAGGTGTTTTTAAGATAATCTTTAGTTATCTCCTGATTTATATTCATCCATTTGCTTCCTTTAAAACTTTGATATTTCCAATCACTATTATTCAAATAAAAATTAGCTCCCCAAATTAAACATGTATAATCAATTTCTAAACCTTGAATATCAAATTCTGTTGCTATATCTTCTAAAAAATAAGAAGACCTAATGTCATCCTCAGAATTCAAAAACCAATTAGGAGCAGAAATCTCATTCTTTACATCCACACCTAAAGCTTTAAGCCTTCTAGAACCCGAAGAAGCAATTAAACCAGTCCTTTCTGAACCTTTTCTCTGTTTTCTTAACCAATTCTTAGCAACTTCTATATCTCTAGTTAAATATATTGGAAATTGTTTTTTAATTTCTAAAAACAAGTTTTTAGTATTAACTATATTCAAATCTAAAAGTTCATGAACAAAAGCAGAAACTTTTTCAGACCTAAAAGAACGAACAGAAACGGATAAATGTAAATCAGGTTCAGAAATTGCATTTTGAAAAAGCCAATCTTTTTGTCTTTGCTTTTTAATATAATTTGAACTATCAACAATTGAATTAGAAAAATAAATGTCCCAACCTTTATAATTATTTTCAAATGCATTAACCCACTCTTCCAATCCTGCTTCTCCTGTATTTATTTCTTGCCCTCCTCCAATAAGGCATACAACTGTACACCAATCTTCATGACGATTCATTACATCAATCAAAAACTCTGGCTCTGACATTGCAAAATCCTCAATTCCTTTCTTTCTTTTCATAAATGAACTAACTTGCTTTCTAGTCCATGCTCTTTGAGCTTCATCAAATACTACAACCTTTTCAGTTGGTTCAACATTATGCTTTAAATATTCATCTCTAAAATGATGTATATTCTGAATGAATGCACTAGTTCTTCTTTTTGCATTTTCTTTAGTAATATGTTCTCCATTTTCCTTTGATATTAAAACAAGGTCTCTTGCCAAAGCCTCTCTTAAAACCTCAACCAAAGGACCATTTCCTGATAGAAAAACCGCATGTTCATTCTTATCTGCATTCATCCTTTCATTTGCTAAATTTAAGCCCGCTAAAGTTTTTCCAGCTCCAGGAACTCCAGTAATAAAACAAATTGATTTTTTTCTATTTAATTTAGAATTCTCTATAATTTCATTAATAAAATTAGAAGTTTTAGAAAGGTTTATAGTTTCTGAATCATAACGAGATATTTCTTTAACTTTATGCCCCTTATAAAGTGCTTGAGCTGCTTCAACTATTGTTGGTGTAGGCTTGTAGATTGAACTTTGCCATTTATCAATATCAATTTTATGATTTGAAAATTGGGTAAATTTTTCAATAATCTCTTTTATTCCAAATTTGTTACATTTAGCAACTTGATTAAGTTCTATTACCTCATCAATGTCAGTAAAACTAGATTCAGCATTTGTAGCGATTAAAACTGGTATTAATTTAATGTAATGGCTACCTTCATGAAAGTTTCTTAAATCTAAACTATAGTCTATTACTTGTATTTCTGCATGTTTCCCATAAGAATCATCACCAACTTTAAATTCGACAACAAAAACACAATCATCAACAATTATAATATTGTCAACCCTCTTTCCCATTCTCGGAATAGTAAATTCAAAATAAATTGTCCCATTTATTTCTTTTAATTCACCTTTAAGAATTTCAATCTGTTTAACCCAAGCATTTTTTTGTAAATCTTCAAGAGAACGATTTGTATGATTTAAACTTAATTGCCCTAATATTGAATTTGAATCTTCAGAAAGAAAACCTGAGATTGTATTATTGTAATATGCTCTATTCATTTAGCTATCCGCTTTAAGTTTATAATCGTGATAGCTAAGTTTTGGATTCTGCTTTTTAAAGTTTAGCAAATCAGAAACATCCATTTCAAAAGCTTTTGAAAAGACAGCAATATTGGTTAGCGAAATATTACGCTCACCTCTTTCAATCATACCAATGTATGTTCGATGAAAACCTGTTTTAAAAGATAGTTTCTCTTGACTCAGTTTATTTTCAAGTCTTAACTCTCGAATTCTTTGTCCAAATTCTTTAAGAAGGAATTTATTTACCATTAGTCGAAACTATACTTATTGTATGCAATTATCAACATACAATAAGTATCATTTTATTATCTTTGTAATGAATCTAATTATTTTAAATAATTACAATGAAGAATAAATCAAGTAAAATTTACGCTATATATAAGAATAATAATCATTTAGGAAACGAAAGAGGAAATTCAGAAACAGATGCAATTAAATCATATTTAATCGCTTCTAATTTAAAAGAATCAATATCTAACCAAAAACAAATAAGTGAATACTCAGCAATATTAGCAATAAATGGAATACATCATTATTTTATAAAAAATAGATTTTAAAATAACCTTAAGCATTAACCAACACCCATAGCTCCACTTCCTCTTCAGAACGCCAATTTTGTTCTCGCATGGTTTTATTAGACGCCGCTTTCACTTTTCTTTTTAAACAGGCGTCTAATTTAAAACGTCCGCCTTTGGCTAATTCTTTCTCTATAGGATGGTCTTTTGTAACATGGCTTATTTGGGCTAAATTCGAGAATATAATAACGAGCTTTCCTTCTGGAAAAAGTCTTTTTTTAGCTTCAGTAAAGAACTCTAAAAACAGGTTTTCATTATAATAAATAGCTTCATCGTTTTTATCCATGTCTTGATTTGCTGGTAACCACGGTGGATTAAAAACAATCAATTCGGTTTGCTTTTCAAACTTACCAAAAAGCGAAGCAAAATCGAGTTCTATTTTCCGAGACATTTTTGTGTCGCCCATAGATTCTGTAAGTCCAACTATAGCATTAGGATTAGTGTCGGTTCCGAAAACCTTTTGAAAACCATGTTTTATCATTTGAAAAGCCAATACACCACTTCCAACCCCCACATCAATAGCCGATTTTTTAGCACCTTCGTAACGTTTCAACCAATTATCAAACAATATTAAATGATCGAACCGCGTTGGAAAATAAACACCATAATAAGGATGGATTTTATTTCGTAAAACAGGAAGTAAAATACCATTTTGATGCCATTGCCAAGAGCTATTTAATCCTTGAACTTTAGAAAAAGGCAATAAGAAATTACTAACTTCTGGATATAATTTTGCTAACCAACCAATAGCAGGTGCTTTTTTTACGGTTAATTTATGATCTACAATTTTTATATAAATAAGACTTGATAACTTTCTATATGCCGAACGATACGCGCGTTGCTCTTGAAATGTTTTATTAGGCAAAGTTTTTTTAAGGTGCTTATGCAACTCATTAAGTAGCAATAAACCGTTACTATAAAATTCGGTTATTTGTATAGGCTTGCCCGCTTCTAAACCTTTAATGGCACGCGTAATATTTATAGATTTATTAAATTGAGCTAATGGCTGTTCTGGTAAAAAAGGCACGGGTTTGTTTACATGTATATCTGTAATCATCGTTTTATTCTAAATTGAAACGGATTGCAGAGTAATGACGTTAGCAAGTCGTAAGGTTAAAAAATCACTATTACATAGTTACTTACTAGTAAGCAGGCATTAAGTTGGTCACTAGGGTTTCATTAATCAAAATTAAAGACTTAAGAAAGAAAGTCTGAAAATTTCGCTGAAGTGATGCGAAATATCAATTAATATCAACAGATAAATAATGCGACAAAGGTACTTTTTTAAAATATGTTATAATGATAATAATAAAGAATATGATTAGGTCTTTAAAATAGCGTGATAAGACACCCCTAAAGCCCCCTCAAGGGGACAATCTAGACCAACAGACTTTCTTGTAAATATTATCTAATATTTACAAATTAGACTTCTTTATTTAAATACAGAAATTCAGAAAGCACATTTCTTTTAATAAAACACTCTAAAAGGACTGAAAACATTATAAACAACGCAAACAAATATCCCCTTGAGGGTTATCAAAATGGAAATATATTTTCATAGAAGATACCGAGCATAGCTCTTAGGGGTATTCACGTCTACACTATAACCTACCTACGCTTATTTTTAGATCTAAACTTAGCCTTGTTTTTACGCTTATTAAAAGGAATGGCATCATCATAGGTGTTTTTAACTTCACCTGTTGGCTTGTTTTTTCTCCACTTTTCTGACTTCTCAGGAAGCAAAACTTTTAATAAGTCTTTACGACCTAATTTATTTAAGGTATTTTTAATCCAAGCTTTATTTTCATCTTTATACCAAAAGAAAAAACGATGTTGCTCGTCTTTTTCTTTTCGTGTTTTAGGCGTATTTACTTTTTGAAGTGTGTACGGATGATAACCACTATAATAAATAACGGTAGCCACCGTCATAGGTGTTGGTGTAAAACCCTGTACTTGCTCTAACTGAAATCCCATATCTTTGGTTTCGGCAGCCAAATTTGCCATATCTTCAACTTCACAAGCTGGATGATTCGAAATAAAATAAGGTATCAGTTGTAACTTCAATCCTTTCTTAATATTAATCTTATCAAAACGTTCTTTAAACTTATGGAAATATGAAAATGATGGTTTACGCATCAGTTTCAAAACCGGATCACTAGTATGCTCTGGTGCTACTTTTAGTCGACCAGAAACATGCTTCGTCATTACTTCTTCCGTATAATCATCTAACTCTTTAGGGTCAGCATTCTTATTAAATTCTGGAACCAACATATCATGACGTATTCCAGAACCTATAAAAGATTTTTTTATTTTTGGATGCTTATCAACCGCTTGATATAACTCGGTTAATGGCTTATGTGACGTATCTAAATTACTGCAAATAACAGGTGAAATACAACTTGGCGCTACACACTTATCGCATATAGACTGTACTTTACCTTTCATTTTATACATATTCGCACTCGGTCCTCCAATATCAGATAAATACCCTTTAAAATCGGGCATATTTGCAACAATATCAACTTCTTTTAAAACAGATTCTTGACTACGAGACGCAATAAATTTTCCTTGATGTGCCGAAATAGTACAGAAACTACAACCTCCAAAACATCCACGATGTATGTTAATTGAGAACTTAATCATTTCGTAAGCAGGAATAGGTCCGCGCTTATTATATTTAGGATGTGGTAAACGCGTGTAAGGCAACTCGAAAGACGCATCAATTTCGTCTTCGGTCATGGTTGGACATGGCGGATTAATCATCAAGGTCTTATCGCCTACTTTCTGAAAAATGCGTCTTGCCGCTAGCTTATTAGATTCTTGCTCAATAACCTTAAAATTAGAAGCATACTTTTTCTTGTCCTTTAAACAGGTTTCATGTGAAGCAATTTCTACATCTTCCCAATTACTGTTTTTAGGAATTTTTGCACCAGCATCCAATAAAACGGCGGTTTGTTTAATAGTTGTAATACTAGAAAACGGAACGCCTTTTTGAAGTAAACGCACCACTTCTCGTAAAGGTTGCTCGCCCATACCATATACCAACATATCCGCTTTCGAAGTTTCTAAAATACTAGGCATCAACTTATCGCTCCAATAATCGTAGTGTGTAACACGACGCAATGATGCTTCAATACCTCCAATTAAAATAGGTGTATCGGGCCATTTTTCTTTTAAAATATTCGAATAAACGGTTGTTGCATAATCTGGTCTAAAGCCAATATCGCCATTAGGCGTATAAGCATCTTTATCGCGACGCTTTTTATTAGCATTATAATTGCTAAGCATTGGATCCATACAACCACCAGTAACACCAAAAAACAATTTTGGCTTACCCATTTTTACAAAATCCTGAAGATTATCGTTTACATTGGGTTGTGGAACAATAGCAACACGCAAGCCGTAACTTTCTAAAATACGACCAATAACAGCAGGCCCAAACGATGGATGGTCTACATAAGCATCGCCACTAAATAGAATAACATCTAGCGCATCCCAACCGCGTATTTTCACCTCTTTGTTTGTGGTAGGCAACCAATCTGAAAGTTTTAAGTCTTGCATAAGACTGCAAAAATAGACAAAAATTGCTAGTCTTATAACAGAATAAGATGTTGCTAGCCTTTTAAACCAATAAACCTTAAAAGTTGAAGAATAGAAAGTATCATTCTAAAACTAAACATAAATAAACAATTACGGCAAACAACAGCCTTAAAATCAAGGAATTTCATTTTACAAAAGCATCTTGATTAATCTGGCAAAAAATTACTGTGTTACTATTTGGTAATCAATCAGATTGTCGTACATTTGCAAACTCTTTTTAAGAGAGGAATGTTTAATAAATAAAAATTAATTAGTGTGGACACATTAAGCTACAAAACGATTTCAGCCAACAAAGCTACTGCAGATAAGCAGTGGGTATTAGTTGATGCTGAAGGTCAGGCGCTTGGTCGTTTAGCATCTAAAGTTGCAAAACTTATTAGAGGTAAACACAAGCCAAACTTCACACCTCATGTTGATTGCGGGGATAACGTTATTGTTATCAATGCAGAAAAAATCACATTATCTGGTAACAAATGGAACGACAAAACGTACATTCGTCACACTGGATATCCAGGAGGTCAAAAAAGTTTAACTGCTACAGAATTGTATGGAAAAGATCCTGCAAGAGTAGTAGAAAAATCAGTTAAAGGAATGTTACCTAAAAACAAATTAGGTGCAGAGTTATTCCGTAATCTAACAGTTGTTGTTGGTACAGAGCACAAACACGAAGCTCAAAAGCCAAAAACAATTAACTTAAACGAATTCAAATAATGGATGTAATTCACAAAATTGGCCGTAGAAAGACGGCTGTTGCGCGCGCTTATGTTGCCCCAGGAAAAGGTAACATTACAATCAATAAAAAAGACTTAGCTAATTATTTTACGACTGCTACTTTACAGTACAAAGTAAAACAACCATTAGTTTTGACTAACAATGACGCCAACTTTGATATTACAGTAAATGTATATGGAGGTGGTATTACTGGTCAAGCAGAAGCTGTTCGTTTAGCAATTTCTCGTGCTATGTGCGAAGTTGATGCTGAAAACAGATTAACATTAAAACCAGAAGGTTTATTAACAAGAGATCCAAGAATGGTTGAACGTAAGAAATTCGGTCAGAAGAAAGCTCGTAAGAAGTTTCAATTCTCAAAACGTTAATATCCTGGACTTGGTTCAGGATCTGTTTACACAGATTTCTTTATCATTTTCAAACAAACAAATTTTAAATAAGTTATTGTTGTCCTAGTGTAAAAACAGGATTTAGTTTAGCATCTAAATAGTTAAGGCGAATTAAAAAAATGACCACTTAATTATTGCTAATTCAACAGAACGTAAACTATTACAAAAATGGCAGTAGAAGTAAAAGAATTACTTGAAGCAGGTGTACACTTCGGACACCTTACACGTAAGTGGGATCCAAACATGGCTCCTTACGTATATATGGAACGTAACGGCATCCATATTATAAACCTTTACAAAACAGCAGCTAAAATTGATGAAGCAGGTGCAGCACTTGCTAAAATTGCAGCTTCTGGACGTAAAATATTATTCGTTGCAACAAAAAAACAAGCAAAAGATATCGTTGCTGAAAAAGCAGGAGAAATTAACATGCCTTACATCACTGAAAGATGGCCAGGTGGAATGCTAACTAACTTTGTTACTATTAGAAAAGCTGTTAAAAAAATGGCTACTATTGATAGAATGAAGAAAGATGGTACTTTTTTAACTTTATCTAAAAAAGAACGTTTACAAGTAGATCGTCAACGTGGTAAATTAGAAAAGAATTTAGGTTCTATTGTTGATATGACACGTTTACCTGGTGCTTTATTTGTTGTAGATATTAAACGTGAGCACATCGCGATTAAAGAAGCTCAAAAATTAAACATTCCAATTTTTGCAATGGTTGATACAAACTCTGACCCACGTCAGGTTGATTATGTAATACCAGCAAATGATGACGCTTCTAAATCAATTGATAAAATTTTATCTCACGTAACATCTGCAGTATCTGAAGGATTAGCAGAACGTAAAGCTGAAAAAGATGCGGCGGCTGCTCCAAAAGCGGAAGCAAAAGCAGAAGTTGCAGTTGAAAAAGCTGCTCCTATAGCTAAAGCTGCTCCAGCAAAAAAAGCGGTTTCTGAAGAAGAAGAATAAATAACATTAATACAACACAAATAAGTCGTTTAATTCTTTTCTTTGTTGAAAATATATTGAGCGACTTTTTTAAATTATAATAACTATGAGTACTACAGTAAAAATTACAGCGGCTGAAGTAAATAAATTAAGACAAGCTACTGGTGCAGGTATGATGGACTGCAAAAAAGCATTAGTTGAAGCTGAAGGAGACTTTGATAAAGCTATTGAAGTTTTACGTAAAAAAGGTCAAAAAGTGGCTGCAAAAAGAGCTGACCGTGAGTCTAGCGAAGGTGCTGCTGTTTCTAAAATAAATGCAGACAACACTGCTGGTGTTGCTATTGTATTAGGTTGTGAAACTGATTTTGTTGGTAAAAACGAAAACTTTTTAGCACTTGCTAATCAATTGGCTGATATTGCTTTAAACTGCGATACTAAAGAAGCTTTTTTAGCTGCTGATTTTGATGGTATGACAGTTGCTGAAAAATTAATTGAGCAAACTGGAGTTGTTGGTGAAAAATTAGAAATCAACGGTTTTGAAAAATTAGAAGCTGCTTACGTTGGTACTTATGTACATATTAACAAAATTGCTGCTTTAGTTGGTTTATCTGCAAACGTTGATAAAGCTGAAACTTTAGCTAAAGATGTTGCTATGCAAATTGCATCTATGGGTGCAACTACATTATCTTACAAAGATTTTGATCCTGCTTACATTGCTGCAGAAACTGAAGCAAGAATTGCTGTTATTGAAAAAGATAATATTGAATTAGGTCGTTTAGGTAAAACACTTAAAAACGTACCTCAATATATTTCTATGGCACAATTAACTCCTGAAGTATTAGCTGCTGCTGAAGAAACTGCAAAAGCTGAATTAAAAGCTGAAGGTAAACCAGAACAAATTTGGGATAGAATTTTACCAGGAAAAATGGAGCGTTATATTTCTGACAATACAACTTTAGATCAAGAACAATGTTTATTAGACCAGAAGTTTATTAAAGATGAAAAAATAGACGTTGCTAAATATGTAGCATCTTACGGAGATGTTGCTTTAACAGGTTTTAAACGTGTTACTTTAGGATAAACCTATTTTCTGTGAAAGCAGAAATCTATAATATTAAACCACTATTCGTTTTGAGTAGTGGTTTTTTTATGCAAACAAGTCTATTAGCTAGGTGTTGTAACTGTTTTTGGCAGATTAATGCGGGAGAGATAGAAACGGCATCCTTTTTATATGCTTTCGTTTTATAAATAGAAAGTAATAAACATCATGCATTCCTTAGCTTAATTAAAATACTAAAACATACTTCATATAAAAAGATATAGTGGATAGCTCGCTTTTTATTTTTCATAAAAACCCGCCCAAAACTATTTTAACAATATTTAAAAACATAGATTGGTATTGCGCTTAATAAATTCAAAAAAATAAAAAATTTATGTAGCTTTGCTAAACTTT
The DNA here is from genome assembly GCF_044385915.1 of Thalassobellus citreus. Classification (NCBI taxonomy): domain Bacteria; kingdom Pseudomonadati; phylum Bacteroidota; class Flavobacteriia; order Flavobacteriales; family Flavobacteriaceae; genus Thalassobellus; species Thalassobellus citreus. The sequence goes on from NZ_JBISCC010000120.1 coordinate 42,647, forward strand.
TGATTCCACTTTTGTGGACACCTGATAAACTACTCATGAAATATAAAAGAATACTCTTAAAACTATCTGGCGAAGCCTTAATGGGAAATCGTCAATACGGCATAGATCCAGACCGTTTAGCCGAATATGCTCAAGACATAAAAACAATTACAGATAAAGGTATTGAAGTTGCCATAGTTATTGGTGGCGGTAATATTTTTAGAGGAGTTGCTGGTGCTAGCAAAGGTATGGATCGTGTACAAGGAGACCATATGGGTATGCTTGCAACCGTTATTAATGGTTTAGCATTACAAGGTGCTTTAGAAGATGCTGGCATGCCAACAAGATTACAAACGGCTATTCAAATTAATGAAGTGGCTGAACCTTTTATTAGACGAAAAGCAATGCGTCATTTAGAAAAAGGACGTGTGGTAATTTTTGGTGGCGGAACAGGAAACCCTTATTTTACTACAGATTCTGCAGCCGTTTTACGTGCCATAGAAATTGAAGCCGATGTTATTTTAAAAGGTACGCGTGTAGATGGTATTTATAATGCAGATCCTGAAAAGGATGACAAAGCAATTAAATTTAATTTCATATCTTTTGATGATGTTTTACGTAAAGGCTTAAAAGTTATGGACACAACAGCTTTTACTTTAAGTCAAGAAAACGAATTACCAATTATTGTTTTTGATATGAATAAAAAAGGTAATTTACTGAAAGTGGTTTCTGGTGAAAATATAGGAACCGAAGTAAACGTATAGCATTTGGCGTAATTTTTGTATTTATTGAACTTTAAAGTTTAAAACAATGAACGAAGACATACAATTTATATTAGATAGCACAAAAGAATCAATGGATAATGCTATTAAGCATTTAGAAAAGCAATTCACTAACATTAGAGCAGGAAAAGCTAGTCCTGCAATGCTTGGTAGCGTTATGGTAGATTATTACGGGTCGCAAACACCACTAAGTCAAGTAGCCAATGTAAACACGCCTGATGGTAGAACCATTACAGTACAACCTTGGGAAAAAAATATGCTACAAGAAATTGAACGTGGTATTGCTTATGCTAACCTTGGTTTTAACCCTATGAATAACGGTGATACTATTATTATTAATGTACCACCTTTAACAGAAGAACGTAGACGTGATTTAGCAAAACAAGCAAAATCTGAAGCTGAAGATGCAAAAATAAGCGTAAGAACTGCTCGTAAAGATGCTAATAACGACATCAAAAAAACAGAAGATATATCTGAAGACCTTAAAAAAAATGGAGAAGCAGATGTACAACTTTTAACAGATAATTACGTTAAGAAAATTGATACTCTCTTTGAAGCTAAGGAAAAAGAAATCATGACAGTATAATTTGAAAAGCGACTAAATTGTCGCTTTTTTTATAAATTCATTCCTATTTTATTTAAATAAATGCTGAAGCATTGTTTTCTTTTTTTATTTATTCTTTGCTACACATTAACGTATAGTCAAACTGGCGATGCGCCAGTACGAGATTCCATTGGGAAAAGTGAATTTATTAAACACCTTGGAAACGGATACCTCCCTACAAAATACTTTAACTTCGATTTAAGGTATTTAATTAAATACAACCAATATGAAGCACTTAGAACTGGCATAGGAGGAATTACTAATGATGCTTTCTCAAAAAAATACCGTATAAATAGCTATTTAGTTTATGGGTTTAATGATCACAGATTTAAATACAGTATTGGTGGTAGCTTTAGATTAGCAGAAAAAACAAATACTTGGTTAAATATTTCATATACAGATGATTTACAAGAAACTGGTAGCACTAAATTTTTAACAGACAAGCGATTTTTTCAATTCTTTGAACCCCGCTTACTTAATATTGATTTGTTTCATAAACATATTACAAAATCAGTAGATTTAGAGCATCAATTAACACCCCATTTATTAACTGAGACTGAATTAGCAATAAGTAAAATAGATCCTACTTATAATTACAGTTATAACGTTAATGGCAACACCTTTGAAAACTTCGACTTAAGTATTGCAAAAATAGCACTTCAATGGAGCCCGTTTAGTAAATATGAAACTTCACCAGAAGGGTTTAAAGAAACTAAAGAAGGCTTTCCTAAATTTACATTACAGTATACCAAAAGTTTTAAAAATATATTTAAAAGTGATTTTAACTTTTCTAAATTAGATTTTAGAACCATTCATGAAATAGGAACAAAAGGTAATGGTTTAACAAAAATCACATTAGTTTCTGGTATAGCTAATGGAAATATACCCATAACTCATTTATACCATGCCTACCCAAACAACATAAATAAAGAGACCATTTTACAACGTTTCTCAGTTGCTGGATTAAATAGTTTTGAAACCATGTTTTTTAACGAGTTCTTTTCTGATAAATTTGGAACCCTTCAAATAAAACATTATTTAAAACCTTTTAATGTTACAGAACGTTTTAAACCTCAATTGGTTATAATAACACGCTATGCCATTGGCGACATGAAAAACCCTGTAAGACACCAAAACATTACTTTTGGCTCTTTAAAAAAGGGCTACACAGAATCTGGATTTGAATTTAATAAATTGTTATTTGGCTTCGGATTAAGCTTCACATACCGTTATGGCGCATATCACCTACCTGAATTTGGAGATAATGTTGCTTTTAAGTTTACATTTAACGTCTCTTTATGAGGTAATACACTCCTTTTTTCTACCTTTGCGCATCTTTTATACAAGGCATGTTTAAACTTTTTTCTAAAGACTTCTGGGACGTTATTGCAAGATTAATTTTGCGTAATAAAATTATCATTCTTATTGGTATCGTTATAATTACTTTACTATTTAGTACGCAATGGAAATACATGCGTTTTACGTATACCGAAGCTAATTTACTTCCTGATGATCATGAAGTAAACATGGTATATAATGACTTTCTACAAAAGTTTGGTGAAGAAGGAAACTTAATTGTAATTGGAGTAAAAGACACAACTCTATTTTCTGTAGAAAAATTAAACGCTTGGAATAAATTATCTCAAACCTTTAAAAAAGATTCTGCGGTAGAATCTGTTATATCTATAAAAGATTTACAAAAACTTGTAAAAGATACTAAAAACGAAAAATTTACTTTAGAACCTTTTATTAAGGACTCCATTTCTACAATTGAAGAAATAGAAGTCCTTCAAAACGAACTTTTTAACAAGTATCCTTTTTACGATAATTTCTTATTTAATAAAGACACAAAAACAATTAGAAGCGCCCTTTACTTAAACAAAGCCATTGTAAATACTGCTGCTAGAAAAGATTTTGTTGTTAATGTATTAATACCAAATATTGAAGCATTTGAGGCTAGATACAATTTAGATGTTAGAGTTTCGGGTATGCCCTATATTCGAACTTTAAATTCGCAAAATATTATTGAGGAAATTAACCTTTTTGTTATTGCTGCGTTATTGGTAACCTCATTAATTTTCTTTTTCTTTTTTAGATCGTTTAGAGCCACTTTTATCTCATTAATTGTAGTTTGTATTGGTGTTGCATGGACTTTAGGAATTATAGGCCTTTTAAAATACGAAGTCAGTGTTTTAACAGCGCTTATTCCTCCATTAATTATAGTTATTGGTATTCCTAATTGTATCTTTTTAATTAACAAATATCAGCATGAAGTAAAATTACACGGTAATAAAGTAAAATCGTTACAACGTGTTATTACAAAAATTGGGAATGCTACATTAATGACCAATGTTACTACTGCTTCTGGTTTTGCTACTTTTATTCTAACAGAAAGCTCATTATTAAAAGAGTTTGGGGTGGTAGCTTCATTAAGTATTATATCTATATTTATACTATGTTTATTAATTATACCTATTATTTACACGTTTTTGCCTTATCCTAAAGACAGACATTTAGAACATTTAAATAAAAAGTGGATTGGTGGATTTGTTAATTGGATGGAATGGATGGTTCGTAAAAAACGTATTGCTATTTACGTAACGTCTCTTATTCTTCTTGTTGCTAGTATTATTGGTATTTATCAAATAAAAATATCTGGTAGTTTAATTGAAGATATGCCACAGGATTCTGAATTTGTAAATGATATTCGTTTTTTTGAAAATGAATTTAATGGTATTATGCCGTTAGAAATCATGGTAGATACAAAGCGTAAGAAAGGCGTTATGAAACTTTCTACGCTAAAACGAATGAACGAATTAGAAGATTTAATTATTGAAACTCCAGAATTATCTAAACCAATATCTGTAGTAGGTTTAGTTAAATATTCTAAGCAAGCATACTACAACGGTAATCCAAAATTTTATCAATTACCAACATCTCAAGAAAACAGTTTCATCTTATCATATGCAAAAAACTCAACTTCAAATGTCGATTTACTGAATAACTTTGTAGATAAAACTGGTCAATATGCTCGTATCACAACCTTTATGAAAGATATTGGTACAGACAAAATGGAGCGTATTGAAGAAAACCTTCAAACTAAAATAGACAAAGTTTTTCCTAAAGAAAAATACGATGTTACCATGACAGGTAAAGCATTAGTATTTCAAAAAGGAACAAAATACTTGGTTAAAAACTTAGCCATTTCGTTATCACTAGCCATATTTTTAATATCAATTTTTATGGCTTATATGTTTAGGTCTGGACGTATGGTTATTGTTTCTCTTATACCCAACTTACTACCACTTGTTATTACTGCTGGCTTAATGGGATATTTAGGAGTTCCTATAAAGCCTTCAACTATTTTAGTTTTTAGTATTGCTTTTGGTATTTCGGTAGATGATACTATTCACTTTTTAGCAAAATACCGTCAAGAATTACAAGCTAATAACTGGAAAATTAAAACATCTGTGTATGGTGCTTTAAGAGAAACAGGCGTTAGTATGTTTTATACTTCTATTGTACTATTCTTTGGCTTTTCGGTATTTACAATTTCAAGCTTTGGTGGCACCGTAGCTTTAGGAGCCTTAGTTTCTGCAACGTTGTTATTTGCTATGTTATCTAACTTGTTATTACTTCCTTCATTATTATTATCGTTAGAACGTAGTATTGCGAATAAACAAGTACTTAGAAAACCCTCAATTAATATTATTCCAGAAGAGGACGAAACAGAACAATAAAGAAGTTAAAAAATTAAATTACAGATTTAAACATAATTATGTTAATTAAAACAAATTACTTGTAATTTTTGCAATTTATAATTTTAATTTTAACAATTTAAACCATTATATTTACATTTCAAAACAAGTATTTATGCAATTACGTACCGTTTCAGAATTATTAACACAAGACATTATATTACCTGAAGTAGAAATTAAAGGATGGGTTAGAACCTTTAGAGCTAATCGATTTATAGCTTTAAATGATGGTTCAACTATTAATAATATTCAATGTGTTTTAGATTTTGAAAATTTTGATGAAGCACTTTTAAAAAGAGTTACAACAGGTGCTGCTATTCATATTAAAGGCGAATTGGTTGAAAGCCAAGGCAAGGGTCAGAAAGTAGAAATACAAGTAAGTCACCTAGAGGTTTTAGGCGATTCAGATCCTGAAACATACCCTATTCAACCAAAAAAACACTCGTTTGAGTTTTTAAGAGAAAATGCACATTTACGTACTAGAACAAATACTTTTAGTGCCGTAATGCGTTTACGATCTACATTATCATTTGCTATTCATAAATATTTTAATGAAAACGGCTTTTATTATATGCACTCACCTATTATCACTGGGAGCGATGCTGAAGGAGCTGGAGAAATGTTTAAAGTTTCTAGTTTAGATTCTAAAAACCCGCCACTAGATGATGAAGGTAAAGTTGATTATTCTAAAGATTTCTTCGGAAAAGAAACCAACCTAACGGTATCTGGCCAACTAGAAGCAGAAACCTATGCCATGTCTTTAGGTAAAGTGTATACATTTGGACCTACTTTTAGAGCCGAAAACTCAAATACATCCCGTCATTTAGCAGAATTCTGGATGATAGAACCCGAAGTTGCTTTTATGGATTTAGCTGGTAATATGGATTTAGCTGAAGATTTCATGAAGTCTGTAATCACATATATTTTAGAACATAACCGTGAAGATTTAGAGTTTTTAAACAAACGTTTACTAGACGAAGAAAAAACAAAACCTCAAGCAGAACGCAGTGAGTTAAGTTTAATTGAAAAATTAAACTTCGTCACAGAAAACAACTTTAAACGTGTTAGTTATACTGAAGCTATTGATATTTTAAGAAATAGTAAACCTAATAAAAAGAAAAAATTTAAATATTTAATTAACGAGTGGGGCTGTGATTTACAAAGTGAACACGAACGCTTTTTAGTTGAAAAACATTTTAAATGCCCTGTTATTCTTTTTGATTATCCAGCAAATATAAAAGCTTTTTATATGCGTTTAAATGAAGATGGCAAAACGGTTAGAGCCATGGATATCTTATTCCCAGGTATTGGAGAAATTGTTGGTGGCGCACAACGTGAAGAGCGTTTAGATATCTTAAAAGAAAGAATGGCCGCTATTAATATCCCAGAAGAAGACCTTTGGTGGTATTTAGACTTACGTAAATATGGTACAGCTGTACATTCAGGTTTCGGGCTCGGTTTTGAGCGTTTAGTTATGTTTGCTACAGGAATGAGTAATATTAGAGATGTTATTCCTTTTCCTAGAACACCTCAAAATGCTGAATTTTAGTAAATTTTAAAAAAAAGGAATCTTGGCACGACTTTGGTATGCTAATTCCTTTTTTTATCTTTGAGCAACAACCTTAAATCTAAACATGCTTAAGCAATATTTACAATTTAAATTATCGCAAAAATTATCGCCGCAACAAATTCAATTAATGAAATTGATACAGTTGCCTACTCAAGCATTTGAACAACGTTTAAAACAAGAATTAGAAGAAAATCCAGCACTTGAAGGTGGCAAGGAGGATCTTGATAATGAGTTTGATGCTGATCTAGACAACACCAATGACATTAATGATAATGAAACGATAAATGCTGAAGATATTAATGTTGATGAATATTTAAGCGATGATGAAATTCCAGATTATCGCACACAAGCAAATAATTACAGTAGTGATGATGAAGATAAAACCATGCCGTATGCAGCTGGAACTTCTTTCACCCAACATTTAGTTAATCAATTAAACACCTATAGATTATCTGATGTGGAACGAGATATTGCTGAATTTTTAGTTGGCAGTGTAGATGAAAGCGGTTATATACGTCGCGATTTAAGTGATATTATGGACGATTTAGCGTTCACACAAAACGTTTATACCACAGAAGAAAGTATAGAAAAAGTTTTAAAAATAGTACACCAATTAGATCCTGCTGGAGTTGGTGCAAGAAACTTACAAGAATGCTTAAGCATTCAATTGCATAGAAAAGAGAAAACAGCAGATTGTGAATTGGCCATTAATATTATTGATAATGCTTTTGAGCAGTTCACTAAAAAACACTATAAAAAATTACTTCAGAAATTTAATATTTCAGAAGATCAATTAAAGGATGCAATTTCAAATATTGAACATTTAAATCCAAAACCAGGAGGTTCTTACGCTGGAAACAATAGAATTGTTGAACATGTGGTTCCTGATTTTGCAATTAAAATTGTTGAAGGCGAATTAGAGTTAACCTTAAACGGAAGAAACGCTCCAGAGCTTCATGTTTCTAGAGAATATAACAACATGCTAAATGGTTATAAAGAATCTAAAGACAAATCAAAATCACAAAAAGACGCCGTTACTTTTATAAAACAAAAGTTAGATGCTGCTAAGTGGTTTATTGAAGCTATAAAACAACGTCAACAGACCTTATTTATAACTATGAGTGCTATTATGCACTATCAAAGCGAGTATTTTTTAACAGGTGATGAGCGTAATTTAAAACCTATGATTCTTAAAGATATTGCAGATGAAATTTCTATGGATGTTTCTACAGTATCTAGAGTTGCAAATAGCAAATATGTTGACACACCTTATGGTACAAAATTGATAAAAGAATTCTTTTCTGAATCGATGAAAAATGACCAAGGAGAAGATGTTTCTACAAGAGAAATAAAGAAAATACTAGAAACGGTTATAGACGAAGAAGACAAGAAAAAACCATTAACAGACGAAACATTAGCGTCTATTCTAAAAGAAAAAGGATATCCTATTGCTCGTCGTACAGTAGCTAAATACAGAGAACAACAAGACATACCGGTAGCTAGATTACGTAAAAAAATATAATGAATTGGCTTTTAAAAAGTATATCGTATATTTTTCACCCCTTATTTATGCCTCTTTTAGGTGTTTGCTTTTATTTTTCGAAATCGCCTAGATATATACCCACTGAGATTAAACAAGCTAAAATAGTCTCTCTTATTATACTTACCGTAATTCTACCAATACTAATCTACTATTTGCTTAAAACTTTAGGAAAAGTAAAGTCTATTTATCTAAAAAACACAAATGAAAGGGTATATCCGTTAGCTCTTAATTGTGCTATTATTTTTATTGTAATACAACGTATTTTAACCCCAACTCAAGTACTAGAACTTTATTATTTCTTTGTTGGCTTATTAATTTCTACAATGACTTGTTTATTTCTTGCCCTTGTAAAGTTTAAAGCAAGTATACATATGATTTATGTATCAGGAGTATTTATGTTTTTTGTAGTCTTAAGTATTCATTTTAGTATTAACATTAATGGTACTTTGGCTTTAATGATGATTATAATTGGAGCCGTAGCAACTTCTAGATTACATTTAAAAGCTCATACTTATAAAGAATTAATTATGGGTTTATTTGTTGGCATAATACCGCAACTATTACTAGTTTCTTATTGGTTATAAAATATAAAACATTAAACCTACCTTAATAACATTCATATCTATTGACTTTCCATTTACTATGGCTTTATTAGAGAAAATAGAATTTAAAGCGTAATACATATAAACATTCCAAGTATTGTAGCCTACACTAAATGTTAAACCATACTGAAACTTATTAAAATCTTCAATATCGGTATATTTGAAACTACCCAAGTCACCTTTATATTTTGTACTGTGCGTAAACAAATACCCTAGTTTAAAACCAGTATAAATACGCCAAAAACTATATTCTGAAGGTGATGAAGTACGCCATCTAAATTCTAAAGGAAGTTCTATTAAATGTCTAGAAAATTTATTTTTAGTAAACGTATTTTCATCTAAAATATTATAAAATACAGTTCCTAAATCATCTTTACTTACAAATAAGTTTTCATTAAAAGAATTAACAGAATAACCTAGCCCTAAACCAATAGCTATATTTCTATTTTTATTAAAAGGCATATCTCTAATGAAACCTAAGTGAAAACCACCAGAAAACCCACTTTGAGACAACCACTTAGGTTTATTCCCAAATAAATTATTGGTTACACCTATATAAAATTGATCTTCGCGATAAAGTGAATCAATTTCTGTATTAACAACCTCTTGTGCATTAATAATTATTACAAAAAAAGTAACATAAATAAAAGTGAATAATTTCTTCATTGTAACTAATATTATTATAATATACCGAAAATAAAAAAGGGCATTCTATTAAAGAACACCCTTATATATTTAACAAATTAAGATTATTTTACTTAATTATTCAATGCATCTCCACTACCAGTTGTGTAGTTAATTTTTAATGCATTTACTTTTCTCAATTCTTGCTTAACATCTCCTACTATGCCCATATTAGCATCTTTATCTACTTTTAGGGAAACTGTTAAATAAGGAATAAGTTCTTCTCTTAATGCAGCTCTTTCTGCACCTATAAAAGCAGCTATATCAGTAACTTCAGCAAAATTATCATTTAATTGGATCCTTGCTTCAGTACCAAAATTCTTATAGTTATCACTAGGTTTTCCCATATATATATAACTAACAGGATTCTTTTTATCTAGTTTCTCTATTTGATTAGCCAAAGGTAATGCATTCTTTATCTTAAGTGTATCTTCTCTCATTACGGTAGCAACCATAAAAAAGAATAATAACATAAATACAATATCTGGTAATGATGCCGTATTAATTGGAGCTAACCCTCCATCCTTCTTCTTTTTAAATTTAGACATATTAATCTTTATTTATTTAATTCTAAATTATACTACTGTACTTCAGATAGTTTTTGAGGAATCTCTTCTTTAATTAAATCGATAACCGCTTTTAACTTATCCTTATTTCCAGGCCATTGAACACTTTTATAATTGGCTTGCATTTTAACAAAATCCATACCAGGAAAACCTTTAGATCCTCCAATTTGTAGTGCCCTTCTATTTCTTAACACATTATAAGCTGCAACTAATTCATTTTGTACAGATATATATGATGAATAAGAAGTTTCTCTATCATTAGCTAAAGAGATAATTGCTTTTACAGGATTATCAGAAGATGAAGAATTCTTACTTCCTTGACAAAAGCCACAAGAACCGTCTCCATTATTATCTAAAAAATCAACAGCCGCTTGTCTTAAATCTTTAAGTTCCATCACCTCATCTTCGACTAACAACTGATCATTTTTATTTATTATAACAGTAAATATATTCTTCTGTTTAATAACAACATCTTGTTCAGAGTCATCAATAGGTGGCAATTTTCGGTTGATACCAGAATCTTTTTCTATGGTAGTTGTTACCAAGAAGAAGATTAATAGTAAGAAAGCAATGTCGGCCATTGAGCCTGCATTAACTTCTGGTGCTGCTCTTTTTGCCATATTATTTTACCATTTTTTTAATTCCAAAAAACAACATAGATCCTGCTGCAATTAAAATAAGTGCATAGAATAAGTATAAACCTGCTCCCAATAATTGTGAACCTCCTGCTGATAAAGAACCTCCATCTTTTAATGGTGTTTCAACTCCATTAGCTAATCCGAAATAACATATAGCTGATAGTAAAGCGAAAATACCAACACCCTTTAAAGTGCTCTTTAGTTTATCTCCATCAGATACTATGTTTATCAAACTAAATACAACTACAAAAGCTAATGTTAAAAAGAAAACAATGTATCCTATATACATAAACGAATTTACAGATCCACTTGATTCCCCAGCTTTTATAGCTTCATCTCCTGCTGATATTATCATAGCTAGAAATACAATAGAAAGTATGCCTACAACCGCTAATAATATAGTTAATATTTTTTTCATCTGTTTAAATTTTATTGTGTTAATAAGTCAGATGTAATTCGCCAAAATCATATATAAGATTAATACAACCCTAATTATATATGGCTCATTTCATAATACTTACAATTTTAAATTATTACTTCTTGTTTCTAATTAACAAGTCCATTAATGTAATAGAAGAATCTTCCATATCATTAACTATGCTATCAATTTTAGCAATAATATAATTGTAAAAAATTTGAAGTATAATTGCTACAACTAAACCAAATACAGTTGTTAAAAGTGCTACTTTAATACCACCTGCTACTAAAGAAGGATTCATATCTCCAGCTGCTTCAATTTTATCGAATGCTTGAATCATACCTATTACAGTACCCATGAAACCAAGCATTGGCGCTAATGCAATAAATAAAGAAATCCAAGATACATTTTTCTCTAATTGCCCCATTTGTACACCACCATATGCTACAACTGCTTTTTCTGCAGCTTCTACACCTTCATCAACTCTATCTAAACCTTGATAGAAAATAGAAGCAATAGGTCCTTTCGTGTTTCTACAAACCTCTTTTGCTGCTTCAACACCACCAGATGATAATGCATCTTCAACAGATTGAGTTAATTTTTTTGAATTTGTAGTAGAAAGGTTTAAAAAGATAATTCTTTCGATAGCAATAGCTAAACCTAAAATTAAACATAAAAGCACTATTCCCATAAAACCTGGGCCACCTTCAATAAAACGTTTCTTTAATTCTTGATGAAACCCTAGCTCTTCAGCAGGTGCTGGATCAGCGTCTTGAGTTGTTGTTACAGTTGTTACTGCTGCACTAACACTAGTATTTGTAGTTGCATTAGCAGTTCCGAATGCCATCATTCCTGTGATAGCAAGGATAGAAAATAATCTTTTCATGTTCTCGTTTCTTAATTTTATTAGTTAAAGTGTTAAAGATATAAAAAATAAAGTAATTAAAAGGAAAAAATAACAGCAGAGAGAAAGGGATTCGAACCCTCGATACGCTATTAACGCATACACGCTTTCCAAGCGTGCGCCTTAAGCCACTCGGCCACCTCTCTGTATTTTAAACATCACTTAAATTACAGGGCATGAAATAACGAAAAAAAGTTTAAAAGCTAAAATTTTATCAGTTAAATTTAGGACATTTCTCCCCTAATCGATTTTTCAAACATTCCTTTAAATTTTTCACTTGAAATATTTTGCCCCAACATAAACATTAACTTTGCAATTGCTGCTTCTGTAGTTATATCTTTTCCCGATATAACACCAATCTCTTTTAGCTGATTACTAGTCTCATAGTGCCCCATCATAACACTACCACCGGAACATTGTGTTATATTAACAATATAAATTCCTTTTGAAATTGCTTCTTTTAAAATATCGATAAACCATTTTTCTGTGGTACAATTTCCAGAGCCAAAAGTTTCAATTATGACTGCTTTTAGCTTCGATGTACTAATAATCCCTCTAATTATTGACTCAGAAATACCCGGAAATAGCTTTATGAGCGCGATATTGTTGTCTAACTTCTTATAAACTTGCAAGGTTTTATTCAAATTAGGCTTGAATAAATACTTATTATTAATTTTTAAATGCACTCCAGATTCTGCTAAATCTGGATAATTAAAAGAGGCGAATGCTTGAAAATTTTCTGCATTAATTTTTGTAGTCCTATTTGCTCGATATAATTTATACTCAAAATACAAACAGACTTCCTTTATTAAAGGTTTGCCTTCGCTTTTTAAAGAAGCGACCTGAATAGAGGTTATTAAGTTCTCTTTAGCATCGGTACGCAAATCGCCAATTGGTAATTGCGAACCTGTAAAAACGACAGGTTTTGCTAAATTATCTAACATAAAACTTAAACCAGATGCTGTATAGCTCATAGTATCACTTCCGTGTAAAACAACAAAACCATCAAACTTTTCGTAATTTGTTTCTATAAGCTCTGCTATTTGCACCCAATACTCAGGTTTCATATTACTAGAGTCTATTGGCTCAAATGAAGCTGTATCTATATTACAATCTAATAATTGTAACTCTGGTATTTTCTCAAGAAGTGTTTTAAAATCGAAAGCCTTTAACGTTCCCGTTTTAAAATCTTTAATCATACCTATAGTACCACCTGTATATATAAGCAATATGTTAGCTTTTGATTTATTCATACTTTAAACTTTAAAAACGTTTTTTGAGTTTTGAGTTGTAATAGTTGCAACTTCTTCTGGAGTCCTATTATATAGGACAGCTAATTTCTCTAACACCTTTATAATATATGCACTTTCATTTCGCTTCCCTCTATATGGTGTTGGTGCTAAATATGGCGCATCGGTTTCTAAAACTATGTCATTTAAATCTATTTGATTTAAAAACTGATCTATTTTTCCATTCTTAAAAGTAGCCACACCGCCAATTCCTAATTTTAAATTATAAGAAATAGCTTGACGTGCTTGTTCTAAAGTTCCGGTAAAACAATGAAAAACGCCAAATAAATCATCGCTTTTCTCACTCTCTAAAACCTCAAAAACTTCATAAAAAGCATCTCTACAATGTATATTAATTGGCAACTGATACTTTTTTGCTAATTGAATTTGATATTTAAAGGCTTCTTTTTGAATTTCTAATGTTGATTTATCCCAGTACAAATCAATACCAATTTCGCCTACTGCATAAAATTTTCGGCTTGCAAGCATCTCTTCAACATGCTTTAACTCTTCTTTATAATTCTCTTTTACATGCGTAGGGTGCAACCCCATCATTAAAAAAACATTCTCTGGATACTCTTTTTCAAGCTGAAGCATCGATTCGGTATACGTTGAATCGATTGCTGGAATAAAAAATCTGGAAACACCTTGTTCTATAGCACGACTCATCATGCCGCTTCTATCTTCTTCAAATGCTTCACTATATAAATGTGTATGTGTGTCTGTAATAATCATGCGGTAAAAGTAAAAAAGTCATCTAATTTAAGATGACTTTTTTATAATTTATATTTTCAACAATAAAGCTTGCAACGGTAAAAACTAATCTAGTTTCTTAATAAGTTTTTGAGCTTGTTTATAATCATCGGCATCTTCTGGAATTGTTTTCAAAATTTCTAAACATGCTTTTTCATCTTTCTGCTTTAACTTACTTAAAGCTAAATACCATGCTCCTTTATATTTATAAGCCGATTTTCCTTCTTTTAAATCCTCTAATAAACCATCTGCAATTTCAAAATTATTCAATTCAATATTAGAAATAGCACTGTAAAGTATCAATTCTGAATTTTCACTATCTAATTCAATTAAGCTTTTAAAAGCATGTTCAGCCTTAGCAAATTCTTTATTATTAAATGCATTTTCGGCAGTTTGCAATAATGCATCATTCGCGCCTCTAACCGTTAAACTTATGGCATCATAACTCGCATAATCGCCATAGGTAGGATTTGAAAATTGATTAAATGTAAAAACACCAATTAACAATGCAACACTTGCTGCTATGGCATATTTAAAAAGGTTAAATGTTTTAGGCTTTATTGTGTTCTTTTCAACATTTTTCTGATTGCTAAAATGTTTATTAGATATCTTTTTCAAATTCTCTTGAAACACATTTGATGCTGTTTCATTTTCAAATTTATGTTCTAAAAAAGAAGACAGTCCTTTATATGTAATGAAAGCTTGATTAAATTCTGGTTCATTTTTTAATCGTGTTTCAAAAGTAACTACATGCTCCTTTGCCATTTCTTTAGAAAGGTAGGCTTCAAACTCTATGTAATTTTGATCGTTCATAGCAATTAATTATTAAGTTGGTTAAATTTAGGCGACTCTTGAACCAGTTCGGTTAATTTACCAATACATAAAGACTTCTTTTTTCTAGCATAAGCATAGGTAACACCTAAACTTTTAGCGACTTCTTCCATAGATTTTATTTTGAAAGTTGCCGTTAATAAATCTTTACAAGCAGTTCCTAACTTGCTAAACATTTCTGTAAATAACGCTTGTTTTTCGCCAAATACAAATGTTTCAAACGCTAGTTCTTGAGCCTCGTCACCTTTAGATAACACTTCTTCATTAATTGTTACCTCTTTATTAGAAGATTTTTTTAATTCGTTTAACCACTTACGCTTACATAACAAAAAGAAGTAAGCATCAAAAGGACAGGTTAATTGCAACTTTTTCTCTAGGGCTTGATTGTATATCGTAATCAATGTTTCTTGTATAACATCTTGAGCTTTATCTGTACTTCCACTATTCTGCTTAATATAATTAACCACTTTGGGCACAAACTTATCATATATAGACTGTATAATAAATGAGTTGTTTTGCAGCAATCCGTCTATATATTTCTGGTCTTCATGTATTTTTTTTTCACTCATTAACCCTTGTATTTGCTACTAAAGTAAAAAAACTTTCAAATAAAAGGGTAACAATTTTTAAATGGTTTTGATATAAGGGTGTAACAGTCAAAAATTAAGACTCAACAAAAAATTTAATTAAACCATAAAAATTAAAAATCATGAAGAAATCAATTTTAATTATCGCAACAGTAGCATTATCAATATTAAACGTAAACGCTACAAATGAAAAAACGACACGTAACACTTCAACCGAAGTTGTAGAAATCACAAAAAACAACATTGCTCAAGTTTTCGATTGGAACGTTGAAACAAACAAAGGCAAATACTCTGGGACATCGCTTTCTCTTGAAAATGCAAAAAAGATGATTGCTTTATCTAGTTCTGGCGAAATTGTTTTTGCTAAAAAAATTCAAAGTTATTTAGTATTAAAATCTGAAGTAAACGCTAAAAGAAATTATTTCTGGGAAGTTGAAACGGCTTCAGGGCACGCAAAAGGATATGCATCTTCTAAAGACTATGCTAACAAAATGATACAATTAGTAGCCTCTGGTGACGCTGTGATCTCAAAAATAATCATAAGTCAACCTCAACAATAAAAAAAATTAAAAAATAAATATCAAAACAGGGTAACAAAATAATTGCCCTGTTTATATAAAGATGAATAATAATTTAAAAACTTTAACCATGAAAAATTTAAAACACATTTTAGGAACATTAGTAATGACAGCGTTAATATTTACAAGCTGTAGTAAAGAAGAAGGTATTGACAACGATTGCGATGGGCTATGCGTAGCAACTGCAAACGATTTTAATAACATAAAAGATGCCGCATTAGAGGAGCTAACACAAGACTTTAAATTTAACGCAGAAGATGGCAACATTACTTTAACATCAGAAAATGGTGTAAGCATATACATTAACGGATCATGTTTAACGCTAAACGGAAACGCCGTTACAGGAGAAGTAAATTTAGAATTTGTAGAGCTTTTTGAAAAAGGAAATATGCTTGTTACAAATAAGCCAACCATGGGCGTTTTACCAAATGGAGACAAAGCCTTATTAATTTCTGGTGGTGAGTTTTTTATTGAAGCAACTCAAAACGGAAACGTTCTTGAAACAAATTGCGACATCCAATTAGGAATTCCAACAGATTTAACTGGAGGAGTAGACAATGATATGATTATGTGGGATGGTACAATTGACGAAGATGGCAACCTTGCCTGGAACGAAAACAAACGTGATGGAGCAAATGGACAAGGAGGTGTATTTGCAGAAGGCAACCAATACTATGCTTTTATAGGTGATTTTGGATGGTCTAACGTCGATAGATTTTACAATGATCCGCGTCCAAAAACAACCATTTTAGTTGATGTACCAGAAGGATACGATAATACAAACTGTTCTGTGTTTTTATCTTACGATGGGGAGGATACTGGTCTTGCTAATTTAGATACTTATGATGCTGGTTCAGGTTTATTCAGCGAACACTACGGTCAAATTCCTATCGGATTAGAATGTCATGTCATATTTGTAACAGAAGATGCTAACGATTGGAAATATGCTATACAAGCAGTAACCATAGTTGATAATGGAGTAATAACAATAACAGACGGAGAAACCTCAACAGTAACACAAGCGCAATTAACAACCATTATTAATGGTTTACCATAAACATCTACACATTTAATTACCTGCTTAATATTTTGCCCAATTTTTAACCTATTTATTTAAAACCAGGAGCACTTTGCTTCTGGTTTTTACTTTTAACAATTATTTGGGTGCTACCACAAAAGTCGCACTTTATTCGTGTTTTATTGTTTTAAATAATAGACTCATGAATATAAATATTTCGGCAGTCGCTTCCTGATAAAAAATCAGGAGGGCTTCAATAAATGCCTTAATCCCTAGCTCAAAAAACAGATGTAAATAGGTAACAAAACAAAAACAGAATTGATATAAATATGTATACTATGAAAAAACCTATTTACATATTAATATTAGTCATCCTCATACTCTTAGTTATAAGTGCCCATATTGTTATTATAGTTACTAATTATAATACGTCGTAAAAAGTAATCTCTTTTGTATATTTAACAACAACTAAACACCAAATGTATCATGAAAAAATACATCGTCATATTTCTATTCTTCACCTTTACCCTATATAGCAGCTCACAAGAACTCGTTAATGATACCATTACAAGAACCGCTACTATAAAAGCAAATGTAAATGGCAACTCGGTAATTTTAACACCAGAAACACCTGCCTTAAATCAAATTGCAGGAGCACCAAAAGCTTTTTACACCCATTACTGGGAATTTGGAGATGGCCAATATAGCAAAGAAGAAACCCCGAAACACATTTATAAAAAAACAGGCGAATACGACATAAAACTTTGGGCAACCAATAATTACGATACTGGTAAGCCTCCTACAACAAGACCTAAAAAAATAGCTGTAAATACGATTTCTGAAGACTATGAAGACTTAGCAATAATGAATGATGATTTTACATTAAAACGCAACAGAGAACCTGTGCCTAATGAAGAAATAGTAACTATTTTAAGCTATAAAAACACTAAAAATTACGCTACAAACGGAAAAATATATCTGTTTTATAACGAACTAAAATATAAGGCCAATAATTTCGAATTAATTGAAACTAGAACCCATCATAATGAAAAGAAGATTTCAACTGATGCTTTTGCTTTCACTAGACAAATTGATGATGATAAAACTCATTTAGCATCATTACATTCAAATATTATTAATGATGTTCAAATTGAGCAAGATTCAACCATAAAAACAAACTTACCGTTAACTCTATCAGAATCTAAATCTTATTACAAGGATTGGAGTGTTTTAGAATTTGATAATATGCAACCCAAAGAAGAACGTAATATATTCTTTAGTCTAAAAACAACTCCAGAAATGGTTAAAGATACTAGTGCCATTATATCTGTAAGAGGCATTTATGTTCCAGATGGTAATTATGACAACCATAAAGTTAAAGATATGGAAATGGAGATTGTAACCTCTCACGCCCCAAATAAAATGTCATCAAACGGTACTTTTATGAATTATAGATTGGTGCGTTTTAAAACTTTAAAATACAAGATTAAGTTTCAAAATAACGGAGAAGGACCAGCAAATACAATCTGTTTAGAAACCGACATTCCTGAGATGCTAGACAAATCTACTTTAGAGGTAGTAGACATGTACCCAAAATGCGACATTTGCCCAAAACGGGAGGTTTTATATAGCTGCTTAGATACAACCTATACAGATACGCAGGCAATTTTCACTTTTAAAAACATTTATTTACCCGGAAGTGAACAAAAGAATGTCAAAGAATACGATTCTACCAAAGGTTTTGTAAAATACAAAATCAAGTTTGCAAAAGATTTTCATAAGAAAAAAACAAAAAGTAGAACAGCTATTATTTTCGACAAAAACGACCCAATAATTACCAATTACTCTACCACGCGTTTTTTACCAGGTATTTCTATTGGCGCCAAAGTTGGAGTTAATTCGTTTTCAGATTTAAAGAATTCTGAAAGTTACTTTTTTGGAGCAACATTGTCGCCTTACAAATCATATCGTTGGTATTGGCAAATAGAATTAATGAATAATTTTCATAATTACGATGCTAATACAGCCATAAAAGAAGAGTTTATACAAGACGCACAAGGCTTTCGTTTTTTACAACGTACCACAACAAACTCATCATATAAAAATATAGATTGGGACATACCTGTTTTAATGCGTTACAATATTAATAACTATATAGGTCTTGGAGCGGGTTTAAATAATACTATTTCTATTAGCGAAAAACAAGAGCAGGCTATTTTAATTGAACAATTTGAAGGAGACAAACCTGATGCTCCTATTTTCAATACCATTGAAGAAACAAACAGTGAAACAAATTCATTCTCTAATATAAGAACAGGACTATTGTTTGAAGCTACCGCCGGTTTTGCAAGAATTGGTCCTAGTCTAGGCGCGCGATATATCATGAATTTTGAAGACAACTTTAATTATTGGCAATTTTATGCCATCTGGAAATTCTGAAGCTAAGTCTTATTAGGCACACATTTATGAAAAAACTTGCTTTTCTTGTATTTTTAATATCCTCATTTGGGTTTTCACAAAACCTTGAAGAAACCATTTATGTAGCTGCCGAAACATTTATAGCAAATCAAAATGAAACAACACTTAAAATATTAAACACGCAAGAAACCCATTTTAAAAACCAAGTAAAAACAAAAGACGAGCAATTAGCTTTGGTTTTTTTGCAATGTCATAAAGGATCTTATCTTAATAAACATTCTAAACTAAAAGATGCTATTAAAACTTTTGAAGATGCTTTAAATCGATTTAATAATAACAACCTTTCTAAGTTTTCAGACTTCGATATTACAGAAAGCTGCTTAAAACCATTAGGAAATCTTTACATTAAAACAGCCGATTTTACTAACGCCAAAAGCACCATAAACCAATACATTTTTTTAGCAAAAAAAGAAAAAAACATCAAGCATCAAATTAGCGGCGCTATTAATTTAGCAAAACTTTTTCAAGTTCTTGGTGATCACAAATCGGTTATAAAGATAATTGAGAACGCTCTAAACCTACCTCATATTCCTGCTTCAAAAAAAGCTAATTTAATAAGTATAAAAACCACAAGCCAGCTCGCTTTAAATGATTTTGAAATCACATCACATCACAATCCTCTATCTCATTCTTCATCATTCGATATTGAAAAAAACAACAGCCTTATTGAAATTAAAAAAGGAAATTTTAAAAATGCCTTAGTTCATTTTAATAAAGCAAAATCGCTTTTAAATGAAGCTAAGTTAGATTCACGTTCTTTAGCTAAATTTCATTTTCAAGAAGCACAACTATATTATTTATTAGAAGTTAAAAACAAAGCTTTAAAAAGCCTAAAAACAGCCTTAAAAATATTATCACCAAACTATAAAGCTGATGGTTTACCAAATAAAAGCCAATTGTATGCAGAAAATACCTTTATAGATATTTTTGATTTATATGCAGTACTTCAATCTAATCCTGATGATGCTCTCAATAGTTATGATTTAAGTTTTCATGTTTCAAATTTATTAGGAAATAACTGGACTTCACAAGAAACAAAAATTCTAAACGAAACTGAGAATAGAATCAGAAGTGAAAAATGCATCAACATCCTTTTTGATTATTACAATCAAACTAAAAATAAAGACCTATTATTTAAAGCACTTCAATATTCTGAAAACAATAAAGTATCTACTTTAAAAGAGATTTTTCAGAAAAAATTACGCTTACAATACTTTCCTAATGATAGTCTTTTAAACAAAGAATTTAATCTTTTAAAAGAGCAAGAACGTATTACAACGCTTTTAATAAAAGAGCTATTAGAGAGTAACAACGCTTCAAACATTAACACCCTAAATAAAACATTAGGAGATCTTAATTTTCAATTAAAAACTATAAAAGAAGCCATTAACCAAAAACATCCTAAAGAAGAAACCTCCTTTTCATTAAAAACAATACAGAGCAAATTATCACAAGATAACACAGCCTTAACCGAATACTTTTTTGGCAAAAACAACTTATATCAATTTATAGTTTCTAAAGACGATATTATTCTAAATAAAATTCCTCTAGATGAAAAAAGCAAAAGTGAAATACTACATTTTATTCACCTTTTTGATAATCCATCTATAATAAATAATGACATTTCAAATTATACAAAACAAGCTTTTAACCTATATAAGCTATTAAATTTTAACAAGCTTTCATCTTATAAAAACAAAATAATAATCCCAGATGGCTCATTAAATTTCATGCCTTTTGAAGCGCTATTAACATCTCCAACAAATACACCTTCGTTTTCAAAAATGCCCTTTGTTGTAAAAAAACATAATATTATATATAACACAAGTATTTTATTTTATCTAAATGAAATAGAAAAAAGTAAAAACGACAAAGTACTTGGTTTTTTTCCTGTATTTGAAAACACAAATCAATCACTAAGTTATTCCATTGACGAAGCAAAGGCGATTGAAAAACAAATGACTTCAAAACTGTTTATGAATGCCAATGCTACTAAAAGTAATTTTATAGAAAACGCTTCTCAATATGGCATTATTCATCTTTCAACACATGCAAGTGCTGGTAATTCAATAACACCTGCAAGTATGCAATTCTATGATGAAAACTTATTATTAAATGATCTGTATAGCATGAATCTATCTGCAAACCTAGTGGTTATGAGTGCTTGTGAAACAGGTGTTGGAATACAACGCAAAGGTGAAGGCGCTATGAGTATGGCTCGTGGTTTTCAATACGCAGGTGCAAAAAATCTATTATTCTCTTTATGGCAAATAAACGATTTATCTACATCGCAAATTATGAAATCGTTTTACAAAGAATATAACAACAATAAATCTGGTTACATTTCTAATCACCTTTCAAAAATCACCTATTTAGAAAATGACACCATTACTAACGCAAAAAAATCGCCTTATTATTGGAGCGCTTTTGTGTTTTATGGATCGGTAACCGAACCCGTATCAAATAACACCTTATTTTATATTTTAATTGGGGTTGTAATTATTTTGATTATAGTATTTTTAGCCCTTAAACTAAATAAGCATGCAAGAAACACTTCAAGACTTTCTTCTTAAGAAAAACTATTCTAAAATTAAATTAAAGCTCACCAAAACCAACCATTTTGAAATTAAAGCAACCATAAATGGACATAAAGGTTTATTTATTTTAGATACTGGAGCATCAAGTTCTTGTGTTGGCTTTGAAGCTGTTGACACTTTTAACCTAAAAGTTAAAGATTCTGAAATTAAAGCTGCCGGAGCTGGAGCAACAGACATGGACACCAAAATGTCTAAAAAAAATAAAGTTAAAATAGGAAAATGGAAAAACGATAAAGTTGTTTTAGTATTATTTAATCTTACTCATGTAAACACAGCTTTAATTAATCATAATTCAAAACCTGTAGATGGTATTATTGGCGCCGACATTTTAAAAAAAGGAAAAGCCATTATAGATTATGAAAAGAAGTACCTGTATCTAAAATTATAAAATTCGTTATATTTACACATAGTTAATAGCATTTTACTCCTTAAAATTAATGAATACTTCTATTGTAATAGCTGATGATCACCCTCTTTTATTGCGTGGTTTATCAGATTTCTTAACTTCAAAAGGGTTTAATATTATTGGAAGTGCCAATGAAGGCAAGACCGCTTACAACCTTATTGTAAAATTAAAACCAGAAATTGCCATTCTAGATATTAGAATGCCTCATAAAACAGGATTAGAAATTGCTGAAGCATGTAAAAAAAACAACCTACCAACAAAAATTATTCTTATAACCTTTGACAAGGAAGAAGAGCTATTTGATAAAGCAAAAGAATTTAATGTATACGGTTATATTTTAAAAGACTTTGCTATTGAAGAAATTGAAAACTGCATTGATAGTGCCCTTAAAGACCGTCCTTATTTTAGTGAAGAAATAAGTTCCTATTTAAACCACAATGTTCATAATGAAAAACCAAAAGAATTAGAGTTACTAACTAAATCTGAACTAAAAATAACGAAACTTATTTCTGAAAACAAAACCAGCCAAGACATAGCCGAAGAACTAAACATTTCGGTACGTACAGTAGACAAGCATAGAAGTAATATTGTTGCAAAGTTATGCTTAGACAATAAACCGACCTCACTTTCTATTTGGGCAAATGTTAATAAATCTCATTTATAAAATACGTAGAAGTGCGTATTTTTTTTAACATACATATACTATATCTTTACAGTGCTATTAATTAGTTCTTAGGGAGAATTAAAGAAGACTCTAAATTGTTATGATTTAGAGTTTTCGCTTTTTACAAACTACCATTATATAAAAAATACGTACAAGTGCTTATTTTTTATTTTACACCCAAAACCTATTTTTACAGTATTATAAACTAACTATACATTGAGGTAAAAAATTCTAAACTTTAAAAAGCGTAAAGTTAATTAACCTCTCTATTTTAAATACAAATCGTGGAGAAACAAAATAGAACTCTAGAAAAATACGTTATAATTGGGTTAGCTATTTTAGTTATTGTTATTATATCAATAAATGTTATAGTTAATATAATATAGCCACTAACAAAAATAGCCGCCAAAATTGGCAGCTATTTTATATTCTATCTTTTTAAGCCTAAAGCTCTAAAGCCTTTTTAACATCATTATTCATTAATAATTCTATTGGATTTTCTAAAGCTTCTTTTACAGCTACTAAAAAGCCAACACTTTCTTTCCCATCAATGATTCTATGGTCATAAGATAAAGCAACATACATCATTGGTGCTATAACAACTTTTCCATCTACAGCAATAGGTCTTTCGATAATGTTGTGCATACCTAAAATACCACTTTGTGGAGGGTTAATAATTGGTGTAGATAACATACTACCAAAAACGCCTCCGTTTGTAATTGTAAAAGTTCCTCCTGTCATTTCATCAACAGTAATTTGACCATCTCTAGCACGAAGTGCTAAACGTTTTACTTCAGATTCTACACCTCTAAAACTTAAATTTTCAGCATTTCGAATTACTGGCACCATAAGTCCTTTTGGTCCAGAAACAGCTATACTTATATCTGAAAAATCATAAGAAATCATTTCTTTACCATCTATCATGGAGTTTACTGATGGATACATTTCTAAAGCTCTTACAACTGCAAGTGTAAAGAAACTCATAAACCCTAAACCAACACCATGTTTTGCTTTAAAAATCTCTTTATATTCATTACGTAATGCAAAAATAGGAGACATATTAACCTCGTTAAAAGTGGTTAACATAGCTGTTGTATTTTTTACTTCTACTAAACGCTCTGCTACTTTACGACGCAACATAGACATTTTACTTCTTGAAGTTCCTCTATTACCTCCCGTTGGCGTTCCCATAGAAGGCACTGCTTTTATTGCATCTTCTTTAGTAACTCTTCCGTCTTTTCCTGTTCCAGAAATTGAAGCAGCATCCATACCTTTTTCTGCTAAAATCTTTTTTGCAGCAGGACTTGCCGAACCAGTAGCATACGTTTTTGCTTCTGCTACAGCTACTTTTGGAGCTTCAACTTTAGGTGCTTCTTCTTGTTTTTCAACTTTAGGAGCATCACCTTCTGGTTTTGCTGCACTTGTATCAATTAAACACACTATAGCTCCAACAGCTACAGCATCACCTTCTTCAGCTTTAAGCGTAATAATTCCACTAGCTTCTGCAGGCAACTCTAGTGTTGCTTTATCGCTATCTACCTCAGCAATGGCTTGATCTTTTTCTACATAATCGCCATCTTCTACTAGCCATGTTGCTATTTCTACTTCTGTAATAGACTCGCCTGGTGAAGGCACTTTCATTTCTAAAATCATTTTTTTATAATTTTACTTTAATTGATTCTCTTTTCTAACTAATTTTTATCAAAAACAGCATTAATTACACGTCGCTGTCTTCTTTTATCTCTTGTACTAGACCCTGGTGCTGGCACCGAATTATATGGTCTAGAATAAACTTCTAATTTAACTAAATCCATACGCTGTAACATATGACTCCAAGCTCCCATATTTTTAGGTTCTTCTTGAGCCCATGCATATTCGGTAACATTAGGATACCTATTTATTACTTCTTGTATTTTTTCTAAATGTAAAGGAAATAACTGCTCAATTCTAACTAAAGCAACATCTTCTGTTCCTAATACGTCTCTTTCTGCTAATAAATCATAATAAAATTTACCTGTACAGAAAATAAGTTTCTTTACATTTTCTGGTTTTACTGTATCATCAATGACTTCTTGAAACGATCCAGTCGCTAATTCATTTAAGCTTGAAACTGCTTTTGGATGACGCAATAAACTTTTTGGAGTAAAAACAACTAATGGTTTTCTGAAATCGCGTTTCATTTGACGACGCAATAAGTGATAAATATTTGCAGGCGTTGTACAATCTGCAACCGTTATATTATCATTACCACAAAGTTGTAAATAACGTTCTATTCTTGCCGACGAATGTTCAGATCCTTGACCTTCATAACCGTGAGGCAATAATACAACAATACCATTTTGTGCTTTCCATTTATCTTCGGCAGCCGATAAGTATTGGTCAAATATAATTTGAGCACCATTACTAAAATCTCCAAATTGTGCTTCCCAAATAGTTAATGTATTTGGATTTGCCATAGCATAACCATAGTCAAAACCTAAAACACCGTATTCAGATAAAAAGGAATTATAAATATCCATTTTACCTTTATTCTCAGGGTTCGTATTTAGTAAATTTATACGTTCTTCAGATATTTCATCTCGTAAAATAGCATGTCTGTGACTAAACGTACCACGTTCAACATCTTGCCCTGAAATACGCACATTAAAGCCTTCTTCTAATAAACTACCGTAAGCTAATGTTTCGGCCATACCCCAATCTAAAGTATCGGTTTCAAAAACCATTTTTGCACGTCCATTTAAAATCCTTTCAGCTTTTCTTAAAAACTTAACACCTTCTGGAACCGTAGAAACAATTTTAGAAATATTTTCTAAATTTTCTTTAGGGAATGATGTATCGGCAGATTCTAACATACCTTCTATACCTTGGCGTTTAAAATCTGTCCAACGCTCTTGCATAAACTCTCTAACTTTAGAAGAATCTGCTTCTTTAGACTTTATATACTCTTTTTCTAAAGTATCTTTAAACTCTGCAACAATAGTATCTAAATATGTTTTATCAATTGTATTATCAGCAATTAACTTACTAGAATATATTTGAAAAGGATTTTGATGTTTTGCTATT
The DNA here is from genome assembly GCF_044385915.1 of Thalassobellus citreus. Lineage (NCBI taxonomy): Bacteria > Pseudomonadati > Bacteroidota > Flavobacteriia > Flavobacteriales > Flavobacteriaceae > Thalassobellus > Thalassobellus citreus. Next base: position 68,959 of record NZ_JBISCC010000120.1, read on the forward strand.
TCTTTATATAATTTTGGCTGAGTAAATCGAGGTTCATCACCTTCATTATGCCCATATTTTCTATAGCCTAATAAATCGATATAAACATCTTTCTTATAACGCATTCTATAATCTAGCGCTAATTCTACAGCATGAACAACCGCCTCTGCATCATCGGCGTTTACGTGTAATACTGGAGACAAAGTTACCTTTGCAACATCTGTACAATAAGTACTTGAACGCGCATCTAAATAGTTAGTTGTAAAACCAATTTGATTATTAACAACTATATGTACTGTACCTCCTGTTTTATAGCCATTCAATTGACTCATTTGTGCTACTTCATAAGCAATACCTTGACCTGCTATCGCAGCATCACCATGCACGATTATTGGTATTATTTTTTGATCATCGCCATCATAATCTGTATCAATTTTCGCCCTTGTAATCCCTTCAGCAACAGATGCAACTGTTTCTAAATGTGATGGATTTGGCACCAAATTCATTTTGATACTTTTTCCGTTTTGATACGTTTTATCTAAGGTTAAACCTAAATGATATTTTACATCACCATCTATATCTTCATCTTCAAAATCTTTACCATCAAACTCGCTTAAAAGCTCGTTCATTGGTTTTCTAAAAATATTTATAAGCGTACTTAAACGTCCACGGTGTGCCATTCCTAAAACACACTCTTTTACATCATACTTTTCAACAGCATAAAAAAGGACATTACTTATTGCAGGTATTAATGATTCGCCTCCTTCTAAAGAAAATCGTTTTTGCCCCACATATTTGGTTTGCAAAAAGTTTTCAAAATTCACCGCTTGGTTTAATTTTGAAAGTATATATTTCTTTTTATCTACAGAGAAATCAGGATGATTATCATTAGAATTTAATTTACCCTGCCACCATGAAATTACTTCAGGGTTACGTAAATACATATATTCAACACCTATAGAACTACAATAAATACGTTCTAAGTGGATAAGTATTTCACGTAACGGTTTTGCTCCAATACCTAAAATTTCACCAGCATTAAAAACAGTATCTATATCGTTTGCGGAAAGACCGAAATTTTCGATATCTAATGTTGGTGTATAGGTTCTTCTATTACGCACAGGATTTGTTTTAGTAAACAAATGTCCACGCATTCTATAACCATCAATAAGTTTTAAAACCTGAAATTCTTTTTGAAGTTTTTCAGGCATTTGAGTTGAAACGCCTTCTACTATTTCACCCTCTAGCTCATAATTCTCACTACCAAAATCATAGCCTTGAAAAAAAGCTCTCCAACTTGGCTCTACAGCATCTGGATTCTGTAAATATTGATCGTATAAATCAGCAAAATATGCCGTATGTGCTGTGTTTAAAAAGGAAAATTTATCCATTATTATTTTTAATTCAATATCAATTAATCAAATTTGGGGTCAAAAATACAACTTTTGACAAAATTAGGTGTTTCTTTTAGTATATTTATAAGATAACAATAATCGTTATCATCAATAATTAGTGTTTTATGTTAATTTTTTAATGAATTATAATTTTATGTCCATATTTTCTATAATCAACAAAACAAAACTATTAATTTTCTTAATTGTTTTCTCTTTTTTTTATTTTTCAAACGCTCAAGATAACGCAAATAATTTCTGGAAAGACGTTCGTTTTGGTGGCGGTTTTGGATTAAATTTCGCCAACGGTTTTTTTAGCGCCACTATTGCACCAAGTGCCATATACGAAGTTGATAACAAACTAGCTTTTGGTTTGGGGTTAAACACCACTTTTAATAACCAAAAGAATGTCTACAAATCGACCATTCTAGGTGGAAGTATTATTGGACTTTATAATATTATTAACGAAGTTCAGGTATCGGCAGAATTTGAACAATTAAATGTAAATAGACGTTATAATGTTAACCTAAATATTCCCAATGATAATTATTGGATTCCGGCATTATATGTTGGAGCTGGTTACAGGCAAGGTAATGTTACTTTTGGTATTCGATATGATGTATTACACGATGAAAACAAAAGTATTTACATTGACGCTTGGGCGCCTTTTGTACGATTTTATTTTTAGTCAATAATTGACATAAAACTATGAAGAGTACTTATTCCTGAACCAAACCTTTTGCCACTCACGCTTTAATATTAAAAAAGACACCTGTTCAGATAGTTTAAGTGTATCATCACCATTTAATGCTTTTACCTGTTTTTCTGAAACATCAATAATATAAAGTAAGTTTAAATACTCGGTAAATTTTTCTTGAATTAATTTATAAACCGTTTCATGAAGCATTAATTTTAAACTAGAAGGCAACACTTCTTCATGAAAACCTAAATCTACATTAGCTAATAAAAAGTCTTTATTTAATTGCTGTATAAGCTGTTTATACAAATCTAATTGATTCGCTTCTTCAATTAAATTTTCGAAGGTTGTTGGTAGTTGCATTAAACGGTTCTGTTCATTAAACTGTTACCAAACACTTTTAATAATTCTTTTTTATCTTCAGAAATATTTAAAGACTCTAAAACAATAAAAGCTTTTTGTGTATAGGCTTCAATAGCTTTTTTAGTAGCTTCAGCAGCACCTGTTGTTAAAAAATATTTCTTAGCAACTTCTATCTTAGTAGAAACATCTTCTGGGTTTGAAGAGAAAAGCGCTATAATTTCAGCTTTATCTGTTTCATTAGAAAATTCTAAAGCTTTAATATATAAATATGTTTTTTTGTTCTCAATAATATCGCCACCAACTTGTTTCCCAAACGTTTTTGGGTCGCCAAAAGCATCTAAATAATCATCTTGCAGCTGAAATGCAACACCTAAACTCCTCCCAAACTGATAAATATTATTTTGATCTTCGCTTGAAGCATTGGCAACAATAGCACCCATTTGCATAGCAGCACCAACCAAAACAGCCGTTTTATATTCAATCATTTTTAAATACTCTGCAATCGTAACATCATTTCTAGTTTCAAAATCTACATCGTATTGCTGGCCTTCACAAACCTCTAAAGCTGTTTTACTAAATAACTTTGCTAATGCTTGAAATATATTGGCATCGTAATTTTCGAATAACTGATACGCCATAATTAACATAGCATCACCCGATAAAATCCCTGTATTTACATCCCATTTTTCATGTACGGTAGCTTTACCTCTTCGTAAAGGCGCATCATCCATAATATCATCATGAACTAGCGAGAAATTATGAAATACTTCAATACTTAATGCTGCATTTAAAGCTTCTTTACAATCCTGATTAAAAATTTCAGAAGTCATTAAAGTTAAAACGGGGCGCAACCTTTTTCCGCCTAAATTCAAAATATATTGAATAGGACTGTATAGTGTTTGTGGTTCTTTTACAGTTGAATATTTTTCTAAATACTCAACAAAAACCTGTTGATATTTTTCTATTGAAAGCATTTTGTAAAAATAAAGTAATTCGTGGTATTAAAAAGTCTCAATGTAAATTAAGTGTTAAAAAATCATAAAACTTAGGAAACTTTATAGGTTTTTAAAGTTTCCTGTTGTAGATTTGCGCCCTATTATGAGAGAAAAAATAATACATAAAGCAGCAGAAATGTTTTTAAACCTAGGGTTTAAAAGCGTTACAATGGACGATATAGCTCATGAACTAGGTATGTCTAAAAAAACAATTTATGTTCATTTTGCTAATAAAACTAAACTTATTGAGGCTGTAACGTTTGAAATATTTGAAAATATTTGTGAAGGCATTGATGGTATTTGTAATACATCGGCAAACCCTATTGAGGAACTTTATGATATAAAAATGTTTGTGATGCATCATTTAAAAAACGAAAAAACGTCGCCTCAATATCAATTAAGAAAATACTATCCTCAAATATTCGATGTATTAAAACTTAAGCAATTCGATAAAATGCAAGATTGTGTAAAAATTAGTCTTCAAAAAGGTGTAGACACAGAATTGTTTAGATCTAATATAGATGTTGAATTTATATCGAGAATGTACTTTAACGGGATGACAGGAATAAAAGACCCTACTATTTTTCCTCAAAGATTATTTACTATGGATTATTTAATGGAAAGCTACTTAGAATACCATTTAAGAGCCATTGTTACAGAAAAAGGATTACAATTATTAAATAAATTTATCAAATCAAATCAATCATAAAAATGAAAAACAAACTAATATTAATTTTTAGTTTACTAGTAATAATCAAAGGCTTTTCGCAAGAAAAAACTCAGAATTTCAGTCTACAAGAAGCCATTGATTATGCCTTAGAAAACAATAGAACAGCAAAAAATGCATCACGCGATATTGATGCTGCAAAAAAACAAAAATGGGAAACCACCACAATGGGATTACCACAAATAAGTGCTAGTATAGATTATAACAACTGGCTAAAACAACAAGTATCTTTATTACCTGCCGAAATTTTTGGAGGCAATGCAGGAGAATTTGCCGAGGTATCCTTTGGCACCAAACAAACCATGAACGGCACCGTAACATTAGAACAATTAATTTTTGATGGCTCTTATTTAGTAGGATTGCAATCTGCAAAAGTGTATTTAGAAATCTCTAAAAATGCCAAAGAAAAAACAGATTTAGAAGTTAGGAAAGCAGTTATAAACGCATACGGAAATGTACTTCTTGCAGAAGAAAGCGTAAAAATTTTAGAACGTAATATTGATGTACTAAAAAAGAACCTTAATGAAACCACCAAAATTTATGAAAATGGTTTAGGCGATGAAGAAAGTGTAGAACAACTACAAATTACATTATCTGGCATTGAAAGTACTTTAAACAATACATCTCGTTTAAAAACGCTGGCTTATCAAATGTTGAATATTACATTAGGATCTGATATAAATAACAAAACTATCTTAACCGATAATTTAGAAAGTTTAACAGCTCAAAATATTGTTTTAGACTTGCTAAATGCAGAAGATAATATTGATAACAACATCGATTTTAAAATAGCTCAAAACGATAAAACATCTAAAGAATTACTTTTAAAACTAGAAAAAAGTAAAGCTTTACCAACGTTAAGAGGCTTTGTTAATGGCAGCTATGCAGGAAATAATAATAATTTCGATTTTTTAAAGAAAGATCAAAAATGGTTTGGATCATCTTTATTAGGTGTAAGCATGAACATTCCTATTTTTAGTTCTGGCGGCAGAAGTGCAGCTACACAGCGTGCAAAAATAAATCTTGAAAAAGCTAAAGAAGATTTAACAGAAACCGAACAAAAATTAAAATTACAAATAGCATCTGCAAAAAGTGATTATCAATTTGCTATTGAAGATTACGACAATAAGAAGCAAAACTTAAACTTAGCAGAACGCATAGAAGCTAAAAATCAAACCAAATTTTTTGAAGGTATTGCTACAAGCTTTGAATTAAGACAAGCGCAAACACAACTATATAGTTCGCAACAAGAATTTCTTCAAGCCATGCTTGATGTTATAAACAAAAAAGCAGAATTAGAAACTGTATTAAACACAATAAACAACCAATAAATCAATCATAAAATGAAAAATATATATTCACTCTTACTAGTAACAATTCTTTTAACCTCTTGTGGAGGCGATAAGAAAAAATCTGTTGAAGATATTATTGCAACCAATAATTTAGAAAAAATTAGAGAAAGAAAAACAACCTTAGACGGCGAACAACAAGTTATTGCTGCACAACTAAAACAACTTGAAGCAAAAATTAAAGAATTAGACCCTCAAGAACGAATTCCTTTAATTACAACTTTTGAAGTAAAGGAATCTGTATTTAATCATTTTGTAGAACTTCAAGGAAGCGTAAGTACAAAACAAAATCTTGTTATTTTCCCTGAATACTCTGGAACATTAACACGTGTTTATGTTAAAGAAGGACAAAAAGTTTCTAAAGGACAAATGTTAGCAAAAATTGATGATGGTGGATTAAATCAACAAGTTGCACAATTACAAATTCAAGCAGATTTAGCAAAAACTACTTTTGAACGTCAAAAACGACTATGGGAACAAAAAATAGGTAGTGAAATTCAATATTTACAAGCAAAATCTAGTTACGAAGCACAACAACAAGCAGTAAGCCAATTAAAAAAACAAGTTGCAAAAACTGTTGTTAAAGCACCATTTTCTGGAACTATAGACGATGTTATTACAGAACAAGGAAGTGTTGTTGCACCTGGACAAACCCAACTTTTTAGAATAGTAAATTTACAAGACATGTATATTGAAACTGAAGTTCCTGAACGTTATATTTCAACTATTAAAACTGGTAAAGATGTACAAATAGAATTTCCTATTCTTGGAACATCTATGGATGCCAAAATTCGTCAAGCGGGTAACTTCATTAATCCTGCCAATCGCTCTTTTAAAGTTGAAGTTGCTGTTTCAAATAAAGATCAATCAATAAAGCCAAATTTAACGGCAAAACTTAAAATTAACGATTACACAAACCCTAAAGCTATATTAATTCCGCAAAGTATCATTTCTGAAAATGCCGACGGACAACAATACATTTATACTATAGCAAATAAAACAGGAGAAACAGCTAAAGCCAAAAGAACCATTATAAAAACAGGTAAAACTCAAGGCGATGATATAGAAGTTCTTTCTGGTTTAAAACATGGTGCTGAAATTATTGATGAAGGTGCTCGTAGCGTTAAAGACGGACAAGATGTTAAAATTCTTGTAGTTGAATAACAAAAGAGTTAAAACCGTAAAAAACTTAAAAATGACAAAAAAGAAAAAACAAGTAGATAAAGAGTTTGGATTATCATCTTGGGCAATTAACAATAAAACAACCATGTATGTTTTAATTGCTTTAATCCTATTTCTTGGTACAGGAGCCTATTTTAGTATGGCCAGAGAAAATTTTCCTGAAATTAAAGAAACTAAAATTTACATAAGCTCTGTATATCCAGGAAATACTGCCGAAGATATTGAAAAACTTATTACAGACCCTATTGAAGACAAGCTAAAAACAGTTAGTAATGTTATTGAAATTACCTCAACATCTCAAGAAGATTATTCTATAGTTGTTGTAGAATTTGACGAAAACATATCGGTTGAAGCTGCTAAACAAAAAGTAAAGGATGAGGTAGATACTGAAACGTCTGGTGAAGATTGGCCAACATTTAATGGCGCCAAAGTAGAACCAAATATTTTCGATTTAAGTATGTCTGAAGAAATCCCAATACTTAATATTAATATTTCTGGTGATTACCCTGTAGATAAACTAAAAGAGTATGGAGAATACCTTGAAGACGAAATTGAAGGTCTTCAAGAAATTAAGCAAGTAGATATTCGTGGTGCTCAAGACAAAGAAGTAGAAGTTGCGGTTGACATCTATAAAATGATGGCTGCCAAAGTTAGCTTTGATGATATTATTAATACCATAAGCAGAGAAAACGTAACCATGTCTGCAGGTAATTTAATTACAAGTGGTCAACGACGTACTATTCGTATTTTGGGTGAAATAGAAAACCCTAAAGAACTGGAAAACTTTGTTGTAAAATCGGAACGTGATAATCCAATTTATTTAAAAGATGTTGCAAAAATTACGTTTAAAGACGAAGATAAAACCACCTATGCTAGAGAATTTGGAGAAGCCGTAGTCATGCTTGATGTAAAAAAACGTTCAGGACAAAACATGGTTGCAGCGTCAGAACAAATTCAAGACATTGTAAATAATGCCATTGCTAATGTATTTCCTCCAGATTTAAAAGTAACTATTGCCAACGATCAATCTTCAAAAACTATTGGTCAAGTAGATGATTTAGTAAACAATATCATATTCGGTATTATTCTAGTTGTAACGGTTTTAATGTTCTTTTTAGGATTTAAAAATGCTCTTTTTGTTGGTTTTGCAATACCAATGTCTATGTTCATGTCTCTTATGATAATAGACTTAATGGGTTATACCATGAACACCATGATTCTATTTGGATTAATTATGGGACTTGGTATGCTTGTAGATAATGGTATTGTGGTGGTTGAAAACGTGTATCGTTTAATGACTGATGAAGGCATGAACCGAAAAGAAGCCGCTAAAAAAGGAATTAGTGAAATTGCTTTTCCTATAATAATTTCAACAGCAACAACAGTTGCCGCTTTTATTCCTCTTGGTTTATGGCCTGGAGTTATGGGTCAATTCATGATATATTTCCCTGTAACATTATCTATTGTATTAGGGTCATCATTATTCGTTGCTATCTTTTTTAATTCTGTATTAGTATCTCAATACATGACTACTGAAGATAAAGACATGCCTTTAAAACAAATTATTAAAATCTCTGTAATATTTGGAGCTATAGGCCTTTTTATTTTAGCTATTGGAGGAAGCTATAGAGGCTTAGGAACTTTAATGATTTTTACTGTTATTTTACTCTGGATTTACAGATTATTTCTTAGAAAATGGGCTAACAACTTTCAAAACAACAGCTTACCAAAATGGGAACGTTTTTACGAGCGTTCTTTAAGAGGTGCTTTAAACGGAAGAAAACCAGCTATTATTACAATTGGAACATTTCTGTTATTATTTGTTGCTATTGGAGGGTTTTTATTTTCCGTGATGAATAAACGGACTAAAGTTGAATTCTTTCCAGATACTACTGCCAATCAAATTACAGCCTATATAGAATATCCTGAAGGGACAGATATTGAAAAAACCAATGCGATTACAAAAGATATTGAACAACGCATTTTTAAAGTTATAAACGACCCAATGTATCTTGATGGTGATTTTAATTACCTAACAGAAAGTGCTGTTTCTCAAGTTGGTGCTGGTGCAGGAAACCCACAAACGGATGGTGGATCTGCTGCCGATATGCCACATCGTGGCAAGATTACAGCAACCATGCGCGAATATAAATATAGAAAAGGTGAAGACAGTAACGAACTACTTAGAAAAATTCAAGAAGACTTAAAAGGTATTTACCCAGGCGTAGCCATTTCAGTAGAAAAAGATGCCGCTGGTCCTCCTGCTGGTTATCCTATTAATATTGAATTAAAAGGTGAAGATTATTCTGAGTTAATAGCTACTGCCGAAAAAATGAAAGACTTTATCAATTCTAAAAACATTCAAGGAATTGATGAATTAAAGATTGATGTGAATAAATCTAAACCTTCCATGCAAGTGCATGTCGATAGAAAAAAAGCAGGAGAACTAGGTGTAAATTCAGGTCAAGTAGGACAGCAATTGCGTAATTCTATTTTTGGAGCAAAAGCAGGTGTTTACAAAGAAAACGGTGAAGATTACGATATTTATGTTCGCTTTAATGAAGAAAACAGGTATAATACCAGTGCACTGTTTAATCAGAAAATAACATTTAGAGACATGGCTTCTGGGCAAATTAAAGAAATCCCCGTATCTGCTGTTGCTAAACAAAATAATACATCTGGATTTAGTGCCATTAAACATAAAGATGTTAAGCGTGTTGTATTATTATATTCTGCATTAGCAGCAGGTTATTCTGATGCTGGCGCCATTGTATCTCAAATTCAAAATGAAATGCAAGCGTTTACTGAAAAACCTGATGCTGTTAAAATAGATTACACAGGACAAATTGAAGAACAGAACAAACAAATGGCCTTTTTAATGGGTGCTTTTTTCACAGGTTTAGGATTGATTTTTTTCATTTTAATATTTCAATTTAACTCGGTATCTAAACCAGGCATCATTATGATTGCTATTTTCTTAAGTTTAATTGGTGTATTTGGTGGTATTGTAGCCACAGGAAGTTCGTTTGTTATTATGATGACCATGATGGGTATTATATCACTTGCTGGTATTGTTGTAAATAATGGTGTGGTACTTTTAGATTATACTCAATTATTAATTGACAGAAAAAAAGCAGAACATCATTTAGATGAAGAACAATACATAGAAAACAGCGAGCTTTTAGAAGCTATTATAAAAGGAGGAAAAGCACGTTTACGTCCGGTATTATTGACGGCTATTACTACTATTTTAGGATTAATTCCGTTAGCTATAGGTTTAAACATTAATTTCTTTACGCTTTTTAGCGAACTTAACCCACATATTTATATGGGTGGAGATAATGTTATTTTCTGGGGACCACTTGCTTGGACCGTAATTTACGGACTATTCATAGCTACGTTCTTAACACTAATAGTTGTACCAATCCTTTTTTACTTAGTTACCAAGTTTAAAATGTGGTTGTATAAAGATAGAGTTGCGACATACGAAATTGTGTCTCAAGAAAAAACATTTAATATAGATAAAAGAATCGAGTAATTTAAATAGAGTGACTAATTCAAATTACAAAAAAAAGGCTTCAACGTTATGTTGAAGCCTTTTGCTTTTCTATATTTTTAGATAAACCCTATAATTTAAAATTTAATCTAGCAAACAAATAGCGTCCTAAATAACTAAATTGAGACGTTCTTCTTGAGTATACAAATTGATCTCCCGAAGTGCCTCCTGGTCTATTTTCATCAGGGTAAACATCAAATAAATTATTAGCTCCAAGAGTTACAGTTAAATTATCCATTAATGCTGTAGAAACAGTTAAATCTGTTACTAACTTTCCTCCATAAATAGCATCTGCACTAACAGGTGTTCCAGCAACTCTTGCATCTCCAGAAAAATCATCTGGGTCTGTAACTTCACCAAAGAAAACATTTCTTAATAAGAAATCCCATTTACCAACATTTACAACATTTGTTAAACTTAACTTAGTTCTCGGTTGAGCTAAAGTTAAAAAGGCTTCTTCTTGCCCATCGAAAAAAGAACCACTTTGTCCTGCTGCGGCAATTTTAGACGGTACTCTAATAGCATCTACTTCAGTTTCAGAAAAAGTTGCAGATAAATCACTTTGAACTCTAACTTTATCTCCAATATTTCCATTATGAGAAACAACAACCTCAATTCCTTTAGATTTTGTATCAATAGCATTTACAAAAAAGCGAGCGCTTGTAGCTCCAGCAGAATCAAAGATACCTTGAAGTTCGGCATTAGTTCCTGCTCCAAAACTTCCACTATACACAATACGATCATCAATATCAATAACGTAAGCATCAGCTGTAATTTTAAAATTCCCAAATTTAGCAGTAGCACCTAAGCTGAAACTTTTAGAAGTTTCTTCTTTAAGCTTTTCAATACCTATTAAATTTGCTGCTCTACTATCGTTTGTAAATGTTCCTTGTTCAAAAGGTTGATTATCTACAAAAACAGTACTCGTTCTACTAAAAAATTGTTGATGCAAAGACGGTGCTCTAAAACCTGTACTATGTGCTGCTCTTAAAGCTACATTTTCGTCTAATTTATAACGCGTTGCTATTTTATAATTAAACGTTTCACCAAAATCTGAAAAACTTTCAAGTCGTCCTGCAACACTTAATAACCAAGCATCTGTTAAATCGGCTTCTAAGTCTACATAAGCAGCTATACTGTTTCTAAATTTATTAGTTGCATTTTTAGGGTCATAGCCTCTAAAAACTTGAGCGCCTCCACCAAGTGGTGCACCTGTAAAATTATTAGTAACTAATAAATCGCTAGGAGTAATACTATTTACAGGATTTCCATTAATATCATAACTTGTAAAAGACGCCTCTTCTCCTTCTTCAATACTATAATTTTCAACTTTATATTCAGCTCCAAAAGCTACATTTAATCCATTAAAGATATCTTCATTAAATTTATTAAAGTCTAAATTTGTTGTATTCTGAGAAAAACTTAAAGTACCAGCGTCAAATGAACGTTGTGTTGCTACACCTAATGTTCCGTTACTTGAGTTTCCTACGGTAATACCAAAAGCATTTTGTCCGTATGTATTTGAAAAATCTACATTCCAATCATTAACTTTTCCTCTAATTCCAACAGCTAAAGATTTATCTACAATATCACTTCCAATATTTGGTAAAAATCCATTTGGAAATGCAGGTGTATTAGCACGTCCATCTCCTTGAGCAGGTCTTCTATAAAAACCAGAAGCCAAACCTTGTCTGTAACTAATACCTCCAAAAGAGTAAATTTCTGCATCATCACTTAATGGAATAGACATATTAGCAAAAAACTTACCTTCTCTAAGTTTAGAAGTTCCAACTTTAAATCTATAATCGGCTCTTGTTTGTCCTCTTGCAGCTAATTCTTGTTCATCTGCATCAAAACCAAGTAAATCTCTAAACGTAGCAATATCGGCTTCTTGAGTTACATCTAGACCCGCTATTTCAGAAGCTACTGCTGGATCTAAATAAGATAGTGATCCTGCTGCTGTTTGGTAATCTGCCAATGTCATATCTGCTACAACACCTCCGCTTGCTGCGAAAACCCTCTCTGCGCCATGAAAACCTTTAAAAATATCTCCTGAATAATCTTTATTTCTTAAAGCAGGTTGTCTTGTAGATAAAGAACCTGTAAAATTAATAAACCCACCATTATCGCCAATTGGCAATCCATAATTCGCATCAATTTGAACTTTTTCTCCATCACTACCGCCTTCAAAATGATTTGAATTTTCGCTAAAGTTAGCGCCCGTTGTAAGTGTTAAGTCCAATTCGTTTGTTGCTTTCTTTAATACAATATTTATAACACCTGCAATGGCATCCGATCCATATTGTGCCGCAGCTCCATCTCTAAGTACTTCAATTCTTTTAATAGCAGCCGTAGGAATAGAATTCATATCTGTACCAACACTACCAGCACCCACCGTACCATTTGTATTAATTAATGCCGTATTGTGTCTACGTTTCCCATTAATTAATATTAATACTTGATCTGGCCCCAAACCTCTTAATGATGCCGGATCTATATGATCGGTACCATCTGAAACTGTTTGCGTTTGTGATGTAAACGACGGTGCTACATAATTTAAAATTTCATTTACCGAAGTCTGTGCGCCTTTTGATGCTAACTCTGTAACATCAATAACATCAATTGCAACCGGAGTGTCAATTGCTGTTCTACTTGGGTTTCTAGAACCAACCAAAACAACTTCATCTAAAGCAACTCCAGATTTCATTGTAACGTTTAATTTACTCCCAGTTACGGTTAATTCTTGAGTGTCGTACCCTACATAAGAAAACACTAATACATCTCCATTATTCGCACTAAGCGAATAGTTCCCATCAAAATCTGTAATAGTTCCTGTAGTGGTTCCTTTTACAATTACAGAAACACCCGGTAAAGGTTGCGAAGTATCATCAAGAACAACTCCTGAAACTTCTTGTGCAGTTATAAATCCTGATGCTCCTATAAACATCAAAAACAGCATTAATTTTAATTGTAGTTTTTTAATCATAATATATATTTATTTGAATTAGTTAAAGCGAAGATATACAATTTACTTAATAAATTATGCGCGCATATAAAATATATTCATTAAAAGTAATAAAAGACAACATATTTTGTAATGATTATTAAAAAATATTGAAAATATTTCAAATAAATGCACAATCGAAGATTCATAGAAGAATTTACCATATAACCTCCAAAAATTAATAGGATTCAAAAAAACATCTTAAAAAATTTATACTCATAGGTATTTCATTAAATTTGCACTTCAATTTTACAACAATGTACAGAAGTCATAATTGTGGCGAATTAACAGCTACAAATATTAATACAGAAGTAACCCTTTCAGGATGGGTTCAAAAATCAAGAGATAAAGGTTTTATTGTTTGGGTAGATTTACGTGACCGCTACGGCATTACTCAACTTGTTTTTGACGAAGAGCGCACCTCAAAAGACATGATGGAACAAGCTCAAAACTTAGGTCGTGAGTTTGTTATTCAAGTTAAAGGAACCGTTATTGAACGTGCTTCAAAAAACCCTAAGATTCCAACAGGAGATATAGAAATATTAGTTTCAGAATTAACCATTTTAAATCAAGCTTTACTACCTCCTTTTACTATCGAAGACAAAACTGATGGTGGTGAAGATATACGAATGAAATATCGTTATTTAGATATTCGCCGTAATCCTGTAAAAGACAGTTTAATTTTCAGATCGAAAGTATCTCAAGAAGTTCGAAACTATTTATCTAAAGAAGATTTTATAGAGGTAGAAACTCCTTATTTAATAAAATCTACCCCAGAAGGCGCCAGAGATTTTGTAGTACCTTCTAGAATGAATGAAGGACAATTTTACGCATTACCGCAATCACCACAAACCTTCAAACAATTGTTGATGGTTGGTGGCATGGATAAATATTTCCAGATTGTAAAATGTTTTAGAGATGAAGATTTACGTGCCGACAGACAGCCAGAGTTTACACAAATTGATTGTGAAATGGCTTTTGTTGAGCAAGAAGATATTTTAAATGTTTTTGAAGGCTTAACGCGTCACTTACTAAAAGAAGTAAATGGTGTAGAGGTTGAAAAATTCCCAAGAATGCTGTATGATGACGCGATGCGCTTATATGGTAACGACAAACCAGACATTCGTTTTGGGATGGAATTTGGCGAACTTAATGCCGTTACACAACACAAAGAATTTGGTGTTTTTAACAATGCCGAATTAGTAGTTGGAATAGCAGTTCCTGGCGGAAATAGTTATACTAGAAAAGAAATTGATAAATTAATTGATTGGGTAAAGCGTCCGCAAGTTGGTGCTTTAGGAATGATTTATTCAAGATGTAATGAAGATGGGACTTATAAATCTTCAGTAGATAAATTTTACGATCAAGACGATTTAGCAAAATGGGCTGAAGTTACAGGTGCAAAACCTGGCGATTTAGTTTGTGTGCTTTCTGGCGATAAAAACAAAGTAAGAGCTCAATTAAGTGCCTTACGTATGGAATTAGCAGAACGTTTAGGCTTAAGAGACCCTAAAGTATTTGCTCCGCTATGGGTAATAGACTTTCCTTTATTAGAATTAGATGAAGAAACAGGACATTACCACGCAATGCATCATCCATTTACATCTCCAAAACCAGGACAATTAGAATTATTAGATACAAATCCAGGCGACGTAAAAGCTAATGCATACGATTTAGTTTTAAACGGAAATGAAATAGGCGGTGGTTCTATAAGAATTCACGATAAAGAAACACAAGCCATTATGTTTAAACATTTAGGCTTTACCGAAGAAGAAGCAAAAGCACAATTTGGTTTTTTAATGGATGCCTTTCAATATGGCGCACCGCCACACGGTGGTTTAGCTTTTGGATTAGATAGACTAGTTGCTATTTTAGGCGGACAAGAAACCATACGTGATTTTATTGCATTCCCGAAAAATAATTCAGGACGAGATGTCATGATTGATGCGCCTGCTCCTATTGATGATGAACAATTAACAGAACTTCATCTCAAAGTAGAATTATAACTTTGAAATAATGAAAACCAAAGGACACACTAAAAAGTTAAACCAATTAGCAGCCACAGCTATTTGTGGTAACGATATTAGCTCCTCTGTTTTATATGTCTCGGCTCTTGCTATTGCTTTTGCAGGTCAATACGCTTGGATAACATTAGCTATTGTTTCTGTTGTTTTATTTCTTTTTAGAAAAATATATGGAGAAGTTGTAGGAGCACTACCACTAAATGGTGGTGCTTATAATGCTTTACTAAATACTACTAGTAAATTTTTAGCATCATTTGCAGCAACCTTGACACTGCTTTCTTATATGGCAACTGCCGTTATTTCTGCTAATGAAGCCATTCATTATTTACATCATCTAATTCCATCTATGCCTATAATAATAGCCACCATTGTGCTATTAGGTATTTTTGCCGCACTTACAATTGGAGGAATTACAGAATCAGCTAAAGTAGCTATCGGTATTTTTCTTTTTCATTTAACTTCCTTAGCTATATTAAGTGGGTTTATCATATATTTTTTAAGTCAAAATGGTATTGGTGTATTTTTTGAAAACTGGAAACTTCCAATACAAGGTGGCAGTATAGCAACAGCTATATTTTTAGGATTTGCAGCTTCTATGCTGGGTGTATCTGGTTTTGAAAGTTCTGCTAATTTTGTTGAAGAACAAGAAAAAGGCGTGTTCCCAAAAACACTTAAAAACATGTGGATTGTTGTTAGTGTTATAAACCCCTTAATGGCCATATTTGCATTAGCACTATTTGCGCTTCCACTTTTACAAAGTGATGCCTATCAAAATACATTATTAATTGAAATGGGAGCTCATGTTGGAGGAAATTGGATTGCTATTTTAATATCTATTGATGCCTTTTTAGTGTTAAGTGGTGCTGTATTAACAAGTTTTGTTGGTGTTTCTGGCTTATTAGAACGTATGACTTTAGACCGTATTTTACCACCATTTTTTTTAAAGAAAAATGCTAAAGGTAGCTCATACAGAATTATTTTAATGTTTTTCATATTATCCATTTCTGTTTTACTTATTACCAATGGAAATGTTAAATTATTAGCAGGTGTTTATACCATTTCGTTCTTATCAGTTATGGTGTTATTTGGTTTTGGAAACATTTTACTAAAAGTAAGAAGAAAACAGTTACCTAGACCTGAAAAAGCAAAATGGGGTGCTGTTATAATAGCAATTATGGCTGTTATAGTAGCTTTAATTGGAAATATTTTAATGACTCCAAAAGATGGCAGTCCAAGTAATTTAGTCGTCTTTCTCGATTATTTTATTCCTGCTATTATTTTTATCATTATCATGTTGAATAGAATAGTTCTGTTAAAATTCTTATTAAACCTAATATATAGTATTTTCGACCCTATTCGTAATTTAGTTTTAAAAACAGATAGAAAGATAACATCTACAATTAATAAAATAAATTCTCAAGAATTTGTTTTTTTTACTAAAGGAGACAATATAGCCACACTTAATAAAGTGATGTTATATATTACAAAAAATGAGCATACAAAAAAGCTTAAAATTGTTTTAGCATTAGACAAGGGTGATGTTATTCCAAAAAATTTAGAACAAGAAGTCGATTTTCTAAACAGAGAATATCCAGAAGTTGATATTGAATTTATCATTGAAAAAAGTAAATTTAGTCCAGCTTTAATTAAAGCATTGTCAGAACGATGGAACATTCCTATTAACTTCATGTTTATAGGATCTCCTAGTGATAAATTCCCTTATAAAATTGAAGATTTAGGTGGCGTTAGACTCATTATTTAAAATAATAAGTTTTTATAATCGTGCTTTTAACCCAAAAAATATTTAGATTTAATCATGCCTAAACAAACAATATTAAAACAAATTTTAATTTGGAGAGCAAAACATATTTCTCATAGGCAATTTGTTTATATATTAAGTGTTATTATTGGTTTTACATCTGGTCTTGGTGCTGTTATTTTAAAGAATTTAACACACTTTATTCAGCATTTATTAGAAGGTAAGCTAATAAACGAGTATCATCATGCATTCTTATTTCTATTCCCTATTTTGGGACTTACACTTGCATATCTTATCATTAAATATGTTATTAGACACAAAGTAAGTCACGGAATCCCATCAACACTATATGCTATTTCTAAACGAAAAGGCATTATGAAACGGTTTCAAATGTTTGGTTCCATTCTAACTGCTCCACTTACTGTTGGTTTTGGAGGCTCTGTTGGTTTAGAAGGTCCTACCGTAGCAACCGGAGCAGCTATAGGTTCAAACATTTCGAGAATGTTTCATTTAAATCAAACATCTCGAACACTCTTAATTGGTTGTGCTGCTGCAGGTGCTATGTCTGCCATATTTAAAGCACCTATTGCTGCTATCATTTTTGCTATAGAAGTATTCAGCTTAGACTTAACAATAGCTTCCATGCTACCGCTTTTATTAGCATCGCTTTCTGCTATTTTAACGTCTTATTTTTTCTTTGGTGACGATATTTTACTCCCATTTAGAATTGAAGATAAATTTGTCATTTCAGATGCGCCATTTTATATTCTTTTAGGCGTAATAGCCGCATTTGTATCTATCTATTTTACTGAAGCATATGATAAAATTCAGAAGCTTTTCGACAAAATAGACTCCCCAATAAAAAAATTAATTATAGGTGGTATTGGTATTGGAATACTCGTCTTTTTTATTCCACCTTTATATGGTGAAGGCTTTGATGTTATAAATAATTTAATTGTTGGTAACCCAGAAAAAGCTTTACAGAATAATTTATTTCAAATGGATTTAAACAACATTTGGATAGTCGTTCTACTTCTAATCGGACTGATGCTTTTTAAAATTATAGCGAGTGCCTTAACTTTTGGAGCTGGTGGTGTAGGTGGTATTTTTGCACCAACACTTTTTATGGGAAGTATCATGGGATTTTGCATGTCTAAAATAGTAAACAACAGCGGACTTTTTAGCAACCCTATTTCCGAAAGTAATTTCACTTTAGTAGGTATGGCAGGTGTATTAGCTGGTGTTTTACATGCGCCACTTACGGCTATTTTCTTAATTGCAGAACTTACTGGTGGCTACGAACTTTTTATCCCGTTAATGCTTACAGCTACTATTTCATTCAGTATTACAAAATATTTTAAACCGCATTCAGTTTATAATATGGAACTAGGCAGAAAGGGCGAATTAATAACACACGATAAAGACCATGCTGTTTTAACACTTATGGACATAGATAAGGTTATAGAAACAAATTTTGTAATTATACGACCAGAAATGACCTTAGAAGATATTGTACATAAAGCCGTTGTAAAATCTAATCGAAATATCTTTCCAGTTGTAAAGAAAGACACGCATAAATTACAAGGCATTATTCTTTTAGATGATTTAAGACCCATCATGTTCGATCAGTCTTTATACAAAGAAGTTGTTGCTACCGATGTTATGCAAAAACCGCCCGAAGTCATCAATTTAGACACAGATAAAATGACCGACATTATGAAAAAATTCCAAGACAGTAGCGCATGGAATTTACCTGTGAAGAAAAACGGTATTTATTTTGGCTTCATTTCTAAATCTAAACTATTAACAGCCTACAGACGTCAATTAATTACACTCCAAGGCAAATAATAAAAATCAAATCCTGCTATTAGTATAATTTTTTAGTAATTTTATAAAATGCCTTCTAATTTCAAGAGTTTATTACGCAAGTTTTTAATATGGAAATACAAACATATTTCCGAACTTCAATTTGTTTACATCCTTAGCATTTTAGTTGGATTTTTAGCAGGTTTAGGAACGGTAACACTCAAAAATATAACCCATTATATTCGGTTACTCTTCGAGTTAAGCTTTTTTAAAAATCACCAAAATACGTTTTACTTTATTTTTCCAATTATTGGGTTATTACTCGTTTATATCATAAAACAAACGTGGTTAAAAAAACATATTGGGCATGGTATTTCATCAACATTACATGCTATTTCAAAACTAAATGGTATTATCCCCAGATATAATATTTATGCGTCATTAATTACGGCTCCACTAACCGCCGGTTTTGGTGGTTCTGTAGGTTTGCAAGGTCCTGCAGTAAGTGTAGGTTCAGCTTTAGGATCAAACGCAGCTCGGTTATTTCACATGAACACTAAAACACGTATGCTTTTAATTGGCTGTGCTACCGCTGGAGCCATGGCATCTATGTTTAAAGCACCTATTGCTGCTATTGTTTTTGCTGTAGAAATTTTTAGTTTAGATATTGCGTTCACTTCCTTAGTCCCGCTTTTATTAGCATCTATTTCGGCAGTTGTAACCTCCTATATGTTTTTAGGGACAGATGTATTACTTAATTTTAAATTAACTGATAAATTTGAAGTTAACGATATCGCCTTTTATATCCTTTTAGGACTCATGACAGCCATAGCTTCTGTATATTTTTCAAAAGTATTTTTTGGTATTACCAATTTTTTCAAACAATTTGAAAGTCGTGCTTTACGATTATTAATCGGAGGCTTAGCAATAGGTACCATGCTTTATTTTATCCCTCCATTATATGGTGAAGGTTACGGCATTATGAACAACCTGCTAAAAGGAGACCATCTAGCAGCTATAGGAAACACTCCTTTTCAGTTAGATTTATCAAACATCTGGATTGTTATTGCTTTATTACTTGGCATCGCAATATTTAAGGCCATTGCCATGACAACTACTTTTGGAGCAGGAGGCGTAGGAGGTGTATTTATTCCAACACTGGTTATGGGAAGCGCTTTAGGAAATGCTTTTGCTAAAATAATTAATAACCTAGGTTTAGATTTTAATGTTTCAGAATCTAATTTTACATTAATAGGAATGACAGGCTTAATGGCTGGAGTACTGCACGCACCGTTAACGGCTATTTTCCTTATTGCTGAAATTACAGGAGGTTACGAGTTGTTTGTCCCTTTAATGCTAGTATCTGCCATATCCTTTTCTATAACAAAATATTATGTATCACATTCTATATATACGCTAAAATTAGCCGAACGCGGAGAACTAATAACGCACGATAAAGACCAAAATGTACTCATGGTTCTAGATATTGATAAAGTTATTGAAACCAATTTTGTTATTTTAAAACCAGAGATGCTACTTGGAGAGATTTTAAAAAATGCCGTTTCTAAATCTTCTAGAAATCATTTTCCGGTAGTAAATGATGAACATGAATTTTTAGGCGTCATTAGACTTGATGATGTTAGACATATGATGTTTAATTCTGAGTTATACGATAAGGTAGATGCCGCAAGCCTTATGCATGCAGATGCCGGTATTATTGATTATGATAATGATTCCATGAATCAAATTATGGATAAATTTAAAACCAGTGGCGCATGGAATTTACCCGTTATAAAAAACGGCAAATATTTTGGTTATATTTCAAAATCTAAACTACTAACCGCATACCGTCGCCAATTAATTAATTTCACTAAATAAATGAAATACCTCATTCTACTATTAGCTATTGCAGCATTTACAAGTATTATTTTAGGCCTTACTATAAATTTAGAATACTCACAAAAACTTATTGGATTTGGAGTGGTAGGTCTTTTTTTAGTCGTATTTCCGCTATTTACATACTACCGCTGGAAAGGCAAAGACATAAAAGATTATATGCTAACAAAAGAAAATTTAGATAAAATGCGAGAACGCGAAGGCGATAATCGCAGATAATTTTTTTGGTGTTCCCTTTCAGGTCGCGCTTTACACTGCAATCTTTTTGCTCGTACCTCACAAAAAGGATTTCCGTTGCAATCGCTAACACGGGAATGGCTGCCAAATACAGCCCTTAATTTAAGTTACGCTTTTCTATAAAAAACCGTTTTAAAAGCGCCGAAGCTTCTTCAGCCATCACACCTCCTTTAATAATTGTTTTAGGATGCAGTTTCGTATTCAAATTAATACAACCTCGTGCTTCATCTCTAGCACCATAAACAATATTAGAAATCTGACTCCAATATAAAGCGCCTGCACACATTTGGCAAGGCTCTAAGGTAACATACAACGTGCACTGCTTAAGATATTTTCCACCTAAAAAATTAGCAGCAGCTGTAATGGCTTGCATTTCGGCATGTGCTGTCACATCATTTAAAGTTTCAGTTAAATTATGTCCGCGTGCAATAATTCTATTATCAATAACAACAACAGCACCTACAGGAATTTCTCCTTTATCTAAAGCAGCCTCAGCTTCATTGAGGGCTTTTTTCATAAAATAAGTATCATCAAAAGGTTCTATCATAATAGCAAAAATACAATTTCAAATTGTTTATTAAGATTTCGGCAGGAAATTTGATGCCTACACAGCCTAAACGTCTCATTATAAACACATGAAAAACTACTATTCAATTTCAATACCAGAACCTTGTCACGAAGATTGGAATAAAATGACACCTAAAGATAAAGGTAGATTTTGTAATTCTTGTGTTAAAACAGTGGTCGATTTTACAAAAATGAACACTTACGAAATTCAAGATTTTATAAACGACAATAAAAACAATCGTATTTGCGGACACTTTAAACAAAGTCAATTAGATAGCATTAACATCTATATTCCATCAAAGTTTTTAGAGCAACGTCAAAATTTTCATAAAACCTTTCTATTAGCTTTACTTATTGTAATGGGAACCACTTTAATGAACTGCACCAATAAAAAAGGGAACAAACAGAAAATAGACAGTATTGAAGTTATAGATACTTTAAATAATAATAGAATTGATATACTTGGTGGCATAGGAGAAATAACAGAAATAGATTCTATTCCAAAAAAATCTTGTAAAACAAAACCAAAAGAAGAAACAATTATTGACTTAGTAACCGATGGAGAATTAGTTATTGAACCTGTTGGAGATGTTGTGATTATTGAACAACCTCCAATAAGTATAGACTCATTAAATATTCCTTATAATCCTGAAATTGATGATGAAATTATTGTAACAGGTGCATTAATAGAAACTGATAGTTCTATAAAAATCACCCCAACTTGGTGTCCTACTCCTGAAACAGATAACAAGGAAACAACTATTGGATTCTTAATAGTTGAAACTCCTCCCGAATTTAAGGGCACTCCTAAAAACTTATCAATTCAAGAAAAAAGAAATTATTTTTCAAAACGAATATCAGAGGTTGTTTCAAAAAACTTTAATACAACTGTTTGTTCAGATTTAAAAGGCAAACAAAAAGTTCATACTCAATTTAAAATTGATGAAAACGGAAATATTATAGATATCAAAGCCAGAGCGCCACATCCTCTATTAGAAAAAGAAGCTAAACGCGTACTTAAACTTTTACCTCAATTTATTCCAGCTAGACAAAGAGATAAACCTATAACTGTAGTTTATTCGTTACCCTTTATTTTTCAAGTAGAAGAATAATAAAAACTTGTACTTTTGCTTCGTGCAAAAACCCTTTTTAAAACATATCAATTCTCCTAAAGAACTTCGTCTATTAAAACAAGAAGATTTACGGCAACTTGCCCAAGAATTACGTGACTTCATCATTAATATTGTCGCCACCAAAGAAGGTCATTTAGGAGCTAGTTTGGGTGTCGTTGAATTAACCATTGCACTGCATTATGTTTTTAACACCCCAGACGATCAACTTATTTGGGATGTAGGCCATCAAGCTTACGGACATAAAATATTAACTGGTAGAAAGGATGATTTTCATACCAACAGACAAATAGATGGCATAAGTGGTTTCCCTAAACGCGATGAAAGTATATATGATGCCTTTGGTGTTGGGCATGCATCCACCTCTATTTCGGCAGCATTGGGTATGGCCATTGCTTCAAAATTAAAAGGAGAAACAGAAAAACAACATATTGCTGTTATTGGTGATGCTAGTATTGCTGGCGGTATGGCTTTTGAAGGTTTAAACCATGCCGGTGTTACAGATGCCAATTTGTTAGTTATTTTAAATGATAATGCCATTGGTATTGACCCAAGTGTTGGAGCCTTAAAACAGTATTTAACCAACGTTAAAAAAGGGATTCAGAGAAAAAATAATATTATTGAAGCCTTAAATTTTGATTATTCAGGTCCTATTGATGGTCATGATATTGATAAAGTTATTTCAGAACTTGAACGCTTAAAATCTATTAAAGGTCCAAAGTTTTTACATATAATAACTACCAAAGGTAAAGGCTTAAAACAAGCTGAAGAAGACCAAGTTAAATACCACGCACCAGGAAAGTTTAATGCTTCTACAGGCGATATTATTTCTAAAACACCTTCAGAATTCACAAAGTATCAAGATGTTTTTGGGCATACTATAGTAGAGCTTGCTAAACAAAACAAACGTATTGTTGGTATTACACCCGCAATGCCTACTGGAAGTTCGTTAAAATATATGATGACAGAAATGTCAGAGCGTGCTTTTGATGTTGGTATTGCTGAACAACATGCAGTAACGTTGGCAGCAGGTATGGCAACGCAAGGTTTAATGCCGTTTTGCAACATTTATTCTACGTTTTTACAACGGGCTTACGACCAAATAATTCATGATGTAGCTATTCAAAAACTACCCGTTATTTTTTGTTTAGACCGTGCAGGGTTGGTTGGTGAAGACGGCGCCACACATCATGGTGTTTACGATTTAAGTTTTTTAAGATGCATTCCTAATTTAATAATTTTTGCACCTAGAAATGAGATTGAATTACGCAATATCATGTATACAGCGCAATTAGGACTAAAACAACCTATTGCGATTCGTTACCCTAGAGGGCGAGGTATTACTATTGATTGGAAACAACCATTTTCTAAAATTGAAATTGGTAAAGGTATTCAGCTTAAAGAAGGAAAGAATCTAGCTATTTTAAGTATTGGAACTATAGCTAAAAATGTTTCGGAAGCTGTTTTCAATTTAGATATCTCTCATTATGATATGCGCTTTGTGAAGCCTTTAGATGAAATATTACTTCATACTATTTTTGAAAAACATAACACTGTTATTACTGTTGAAGATAATAGTATAAAAGGTGGTTTTGGAACGGCTGTTTTAGAGTTTGCTGCTGAACATAATTATAAAAACACTATAAAGACATTAGGAATTCCTGATGCATTTATTGAACACGGGAAGGTTGATGAACTTCAAAAACTAATTGGGTTAGATGCTGAAAGCCTTAATAACTACATAAGTAATTTGTATAAAAAAAAGGGAAGTGTTTAGTTTCCCTTTTTTTATGCAAATTAAGTTTATTATTTACTCAATAACTATCTTATGAGTTGATTGCTTATTTTCAGAATTAAATTTAACAATATACAATCCGCTTGATGCTTTAAGTGAAATATCATGTATTGAATTTTTGTTAAAATCAATTTTAGACTTATATACCTCCCTTCCGTTCATATCGAAAACACTTAAGAAACCTTTTTTAATTTCATTACTGGCTGAAATTTTAAATTTTCCAGAAGATACTGTTGGATAGACTTTAACTAAATCCTTAAAAGTATTATCATTTACTGATAAAGAACTTGCATCTGCAGTAAATTTACCTGTAAAAAGTCCTCTACCATAAGTTGAAGCTAAAACCGTATTGTCTGCTGTTCTTAAATCAAAGCTTGTAACAATCACATCTTTCATCCCATTTTGAGACCAATACCAATTAGGACTAACATCATTAAAATTATAAGTACCCCAAACACCAAGGTCAGTAGCAATTATTACTTCATCTGCATTCAATGGATTAGCCATTATTGCCCTTACTGGAAGATCTGGTAGATCTCCTTCTTTATTTTGCCATGTTGCTCCTCCATTTGAAGTATAGAACACACTTGTTACACCATAATTGTAAAAGGTAACAAATATTTCATTTTCACTCGCACCTAATTCTATACAAGAAATACTTCCTAAAAAAGCACCACCAGTTATCGAAGTAAATATTGGTGTTGGCCTTGTTGCTGCAGAAATTTTCAATAATTTACCTAAACTCGTACCAACAAAAATGGCATTAGGTGTATATGGAGATACTTTAAAAGCAGTTGCAGAACCGACTAAAAGAGCATCGTCTATGGTTGCTTTTGTTGCAGCAGTAGTAGTCAATTTGTACCGGTTAATTCCTCCTGCCCCAGCTGCATACAAATAATTACTTTCACTGTCTAAAGCAGCTGGATTTACAAATTGAGCTCCAGTACTAGTATCATCAATTGTATAACCACTTGCTTCTCCTGTAGCATAATCTCGATAATAATAATTACCATTCTGAGAAGACGTGATAATATATTCATTATCCTTATCAATAAAAACATAAGTTCCATCTCCACCAGTTGGTGAGGAAGCATCATTTATTCCTGCTGATACATTATTTATATATCTAGTACCGTTATCTTGTGCGCCAGCCAAAAACTTTTTATTAGCAAGATCTTGACCAATTGATCCTTGATAAAACTGAACTGTATTATAGTTTTTATTTCTAGAAACAATTGATGGCGTACTAGATAAGTTTGTTGCATAATAAACACCTCCATCATTTCCATTTAAGGCTTTTGTTGGATCAACCGGGTGAAAAACAAAAGCATGCTGATCTGGGTGAACAGCACTTAAACCAGTACTTGTATAATATTCTGAAATTTGAATCCAAGTATTACCTGAATCTAATGATCTGAAAAGATCTATCCCACCTGCATATACAATAGCATCATTTGTCGGGTCTATTTCTATAACTAAATTATAATAACCTTGTCCATTAGTAAAATCATTTGCTGCAATATCAGTATCTAAATCTACAGGTAAAGTTAAATTAGTAGTTGTTGTAAAGGCATCATCAGTATAGACAATTTTAACAGGAGTCTCTTCAGAGGAGGATTCTGCTATAACATATAATGTTGAAGCATTCGATCCTGAAACTGCAATTTGTGTACGTTGACCACTAGGGACTTTATGCTTCAATGTAAAATTAACACCGTCAGAAGACGATAAAATTTCACCTCCGCCTTCACTGAAAACACCTGATGTAGTAGATACCCAAACAGTATTATCTGCACTTATCTCTATATCATTCGGTTGAAGTTGGTAATCATTACTATTTGAAGACGGTAATAATGTAAGTTTAGACCAACTTGACCCATTATTCATAGATTTATATAAACCAAATTCTTCTGGACCTAACAATACACTAGGACTTGCTTTAGAGTAAAAAGTAGACCCAGCTGCAATATAAACTTCACTATTTCCACTACCTATATCTCTTACTACTATATCATTTATATGTTGTACACCAGGTTTAGCAGTATAACCAGAATAATTTGTATAACTATTTAAAGAAACATTCACACCGCTTGATAATTTATCAACTATAGCTTGTCCTTCAGCCATTGTTAGCATTAACGACGGAATTGTCACTAAATCCCCTTGTGCTCCTGCTCCCATAGAGATCGGATCTCCTGCTATATTATTTACAACTACAACAGCTATAGCTCCAGCATTTTGAGCATTTAATACTTTTTGTGAAAAATCACAAGTTCCTCTATATAAAATAGCTATATTTCCATCAATAGCCCCTGCATTTACAAAAGCATTACAAGCTTCATTAGGTTTAGCCGTACCATCATCGGCAAGAACTAAATCTCCAGATATTGGTGTCAAACTTTCACCAAAAATGGCTCTAATACCCAAATAATCTCCAGAAATACCAGCAGGACTATTTACAGTTAATCTTGCATTTCTAGAATTAGATGTCCCTGCTATAACATTTGTATCCCCAGTAGAACCACCAAAAACTTTAGACCAGCTTGTTCCACCATTTGTAGATTTCCATACTCCATTACCGTTTACACTTCCTTGAACATAAGATTCTCCTGTTCCTACATAAAAAACCATTGGATTATTTGGATCATAAGTTATACAAGAAATAGCTAGGTTATTAGGAATATCAACCTCAGACCAAGGAGAAAGAGAAGATGTTATATCATTATTTACCCATAAACCTCCGCTAACACCTCCCGCGAATACTCTTTTATTTGTAGCATCATTCGGATCAAACATTATAGCTCTAGTTCGTCCTCCAACATTATCCGGACCTCTTTCTTCCCAGTTATTTAATTTTTCTCCTGGTACTTTAGAAAATGAAGCTTGTTCTTTCAGTTTTTCTTGAAGTTGAAATAGTTTTTCTGGTTCTGTATGACCAGTTGTAGGGTTAATTGTAAGCTCCCACATTCTTTCTGAATACTTATTAGGAGGTAATCTTTTTGCTTTTCTTTCTTTTTTTGAAAGCTTTAAAGTCTCCTTAAAAGGGCTATTCTTTAAAAATTCTTCATGCTGTATTCTTAACTCAACAATATTATTTGATTCTTCTGACCTACTAAGGAATAAGGCAATAGTTAATACAAATAACACCCCTAAAAAGGAAAATAATATCTTTCTCATGTTGCTTTTTTTATTTACCAAATATACATTTTTAGCAATAAAAAATTGAAATTTTTTAAAAATTTACAACAAATACTTACATTTTCAACCGTTTATGTAGATTTACATTCCACTTTGTATCAAATACTTATTCCTTTTATTTTCTTATAATCTAAAATGGCTTTGCTGTCTGACAACAAGGATACATAATAACACACACTAGATAAACGTTCGTACAAACTATTACTGTTAGTGTTTATAGACTTTGGCAAGCCTTTTATAATGAGTTTGTCGTAATTGGAAGCGGTATTATTAAAACAATTATTCACAGCATTGGTATAGGTGCTTAACAGCGTATTTATAACGCCGTAGCCAGCAATTTCTTTATCGACCACCTCGGTAGACTGGTATATGTTTTCGATACTAATTTTTAGAATATCGTTTATTTGTGCTTCGTATTTACTTTTATCGAGTAAAGCACAATCGAACTCACCTTTTAAGATAGCATCTTCGTGCTGCATAAAAATTTCGACAGCCTCGTTTATTAAGGTTCCAATAGCAAGAGCTCGTAAATACCCAATGCGATCTTCTTTGGTAGAAAGTGCATAATAGTTTTCGGGTTTAATGGTGTCTCTTATTATTTTAGACAAATACTCTAAGGCAAACTCTTCTTGAATGAGTCCTAGGTTAATACCATCTTCAAAATCGATGATGGTATAACAAATATCATCTGCCGCTTCTACTAAAAAAGCTAACGGATGACGTGCATAACTAACATCTTTTTCACTTCGTTTTGATAAACCTAGTTCGTTTGCTATATCTATATAAGCATCTTTTTCACTTTGAAAAAAGCCGTATTTTTTATCGGCAATATGTGTTGTTGGTTTTTTAGGCAAGGACTCTTTAGGGTATTTTGTAAAAGCTCCTAGTGTTGCGTAACTTAAACGCAATCCGCCTTCGCGTCCTGCTCTACTTTCGGTTAAAATTTTAAAGCCGTTTGCATTCCCTTCAAAATCGCATAAATCTTGATATTCTTTATCTGTTAATTGTGCTTTATATTCAGTTCCTGCTCCGGTTTTAAAAAACTCGCCTATGGCTTTTTCTCCTGAATGTCCGAAGGGTGGGTTTCCTATATCGTGTGCTAAAGCCGCTGCTGCTACAATAGCTCCAAAATCGTTTGCTTGATATCCAAGAGCACTTTGTAAATGCGGATGTTTTTCTAATAATTTTTTTCCAACCAATCGCCCTAGAGAACGCCCTACAACACTAACTTCTAAACTATGAGTTAAGCGTGTATGCACAAAATCGGTTTGAGATAATGGAATAACTTGAGTTTTATCTTGTAGACTTCTAAACTCCGATGAGAAAATAATTCTATCATAATCAACTTCAAACCCTAAACGTGTTTCGTCTTGTTCTTTTCTAATACGTTTATTAGTATCGCCAAAACGTTTTAAAGATAATAGTTGTTCCCAGTTCATAGTAAATTATTAAGTGTTGCAATATAATAAAGCCTTGCTTTAAAATTTAACTTAAACAATCAAAATTTAAATACCGCCCTGTTAACATTAAGGTAACATTTTAATTATAAACCATTAACCTTTTGGTAACACATGCTTGTTTATTAATCTTTTTCTTTGCTGTAACATTATTTAGTAAGCTTCATGAAACATTTATTATACATTTCTATTTTTCTTATTACTGCTTTTTCTTTTGGGCAAAACACAGGTTTAGTTGTTGGTAAAGTACTAGATAAAGAAATGAATGGTGCTCCTTTAGTACTTGCTAATGTTTCTATTAAAGGTACTTCTATAAAATCTGAAACAGACTTAACAGGTTTATTTGTTATTGAAAATTTAGAAGCCGGAGATTACACTTTAGTTTGTAGCTTTGTTGGTTATGAATCTCAAGAAATGAACATTCATGTTGATTCTATGAATCCTGCAGAAGTAAAATTATCGTTAGCAGCTAGCACTATTTCTTTGGACGATTTAGCTCTAGTTATGGCAAATGCAGATTCTGACACTAAAACAACTTCTGCTCAGTAAAGTAAGAGTAGTATTCTTCGAAAAATTTATGTTATTATAGCATTTAACATGAATTCTAATGTTAAGTAATTGTAATCAAACGATGCTAAAAAGCAATACTGAGATAACATTTACCTAACACTTTTATGACAGTTCTTTAATCTACAGATAACATTCTATTCACTTAGTGTTTCGTTCTTTGCCGAAGATAAAAACTAAGAAAAGAATGAAAAAAATCACACTATTGTTACTGTTTATTTCGGCAACAATTTCATACGCACAAAACACTGGTTCAGTGTCCGGTAAGTTAACCGACAAAGAATACAACAACGAACCTTTAGCATTTGCTAATGTTCTAATTAAAGGAACTACAACGGGTACAACTTCAGATTTTGATGGTTTATATACATTTGAAAATCTTAATCCAGGAGCTTACACTTTAGTATTTAGCTTTGTAGGTTACGAAACTCAAGAAATTCCTGTAACAATAGTTGCTGGAAAAGCAACAGAATTAAACGTATCAATGAATGCAAGTGCAGCTTCTTTAGATGAGGTTGTTGTTACTACAACAACATCTAGAGAGACCGAAACAGCTTTATTGTTAGAACAAAAGAAAGCTTCTGTAATAAAAGAAAGTATTGGAGCAGCACGACTATCTAAAATTGGAGTATCTGATGCAGCAAGTGCTACTACTAAAATTTCAGGTGTAACAAAAAGTGAAGGTTCTGGAGATATTTACATTAGAGGTTTAGGTGACAGATACCTATCTACCACTATGAACGGTTTACCAATCCCTTCTGATGATGTAAATAATAAAAACATTAATCTTAATTTATTTTCAACTAACATTATTAAAAATGTTGGTATTAGTAAAACATATACAACTTCTAGTTATGCAGATCAAACATCTGGTAACGTAGATATCGCTTCAAAAGAATATTCTAAAAAAGGATTTTCAATTAGTCTTGGTTCTGGATATAACACAAACGTATTAGGATTAGACGGTAGCTTTAAAAGAAGTATTACTAGTGAAGATGTTAATCTAGGATTTCATAAAAAACAATATGCTTTAGTTGATTTAATTACACGTCAAGGCTGGGATCCTGTTGATCAAAAAAACACAGGAAACTTAAGTTTATCATTATCAGGAGGTAGGAAATTCGATGTTTTTGGAAAAGAATTAGCAATATTTGTTGCTGGATCTCACTCTAAATCTTATGTGTACAAAGAAGGTCTTTTTAGAAAGTACCGATCGAACATATTAGATAATGAATTTACAGATGTAGAAAATTTCTCTTCTAATACAAACACTACTGGTTATGCAAACTTTAGATTAAAACTAAACGATAACAACAAAATTAAAATTACTAGTTTATCAGTAAACAAAAGTTCTGATAATGTTTATGAGCAAGGTAGAAATGGAGAAGGTTATGTTTTTGATCAAGATCCTCAAGAAGATGGTGCTTTTGTTAGAGACCAAAATTTCAAACAAACCATCATGCTTATTAATCAAATTAATGGAGAACATTCTATTAAGGAAAACAATAAATTATTATGGGGTGCTGGTTACAACTATGTATTAGCACAAGAGCCTAATAGAATAAGAAATGAGGCAAACATTTTAGATGCTAACACAGTACAATATGCACACGTAGGAGATTTTCAACAAAGAAAATCTAATCAAAAAATTGAAGATATAGAATATAACGCCTTTATAAAAGATGCTATTACTTTTGGAGAAAAGGATGAAGATGAAAATCAACCATTCCGTTTAAATATTGGTGCTAATTATAGACAAAAAGACAGAGTTTTTAGTTCTTTATTTCTTGGTGTTAGAGCTAGAGATTTCCAAGTTCCTTCTATAGATCAGTTTTCTCTAACTTTTACTGAAGCTAATTTTGACAACGGACTGATATTACGTGAAAGAGATGCTGATAGATATGATGCCGATATAAATGCAATGGCTGGATTTGCAAATTTAGATTTTGGTTTAAATAAAAAATTATCTGGTAACATTGGTGTAAGATTTGAAAGAGACGAAATCAATGTATTATGGGATGTAGCCAATTATGTTGGACGTGTTGGGTCTATTTCAAAAGAATATTCTGAAATTTATCCAAGTGCAAATATTAAGTATGAATTAAACGAAAAGCAGTTTTTACGTTTCGCAGCAAGTTTAACTCAAACACTTCCAGAATTTAAAGAATTAGCTCCGTTTGAATATGTATCTCCAACAGGACGTGTTACAGTTGGAAATCCAGAATTAAATAAATCAGAAGTATTTAACGCCGATTTAAAATGGGAATTTTTCCCTAAAAAAAGCGAATTAATTTCTGCTACCACTTTCTACAAACAAATTAAAAACCCTATAAACTTAGCACTTGCAAGAGGTTCTGCTGGAATTTTTAAATATTTCAACACAGGAGAAAAAGCTAACATCTTTGGTTTTGAATTAGATACGAGATTAAACTTAATTGAAAATGAAGATGAAAAAAGCATTTTAAACTTCAATGCCAACTTAACTAAAATGTGGTTTAATCAAGATTTACTAAAAGACTTTCAATATAAAAACGTTACAGAATCTGATTTACAAGGTGCTTCAGATCTTATATTAAACAGTTCATTAAGCTACAATAGCCAAACAGAAAAACCATTTATAGCAACACTTACTGGAAATTATTCTTCAGATAAAATATTTGCGTTAGGATCTCCTGAAGATAATGAAAATAGTGCTGAATTATATAATGATGAAATCATTGAAAAAGGTTTTGTTTCTATGGATTTAGTAGTTAGCAAACAAATAACAGATAAGTTATTACTAAAATTCGTTGGAAGAAACCTTATTAACCCAGATATTGAGCAAACTCAATTAATAAGAGATATTAATACTGGTGTAGAAACAAATGAAACGGTGCTTTCTTATAAGAAAGGAAGCTTATTAAGCTTAAGTTTAAAATATACTTTTTAAACAAACCATTATATATATTTTAAAAACCCCAAGACATAAATCTTGGGGTTTTTCTATAAAGCTCATTTAGTAAAATTATTAAACCTTAATTCTTAAAATTAAACAAAGAAACATAAACCTTTTTTAGTTAACATTTTGGTAACAAAAGCTCATTTTTTAACAATAAACGTAACCTACGTTTAATATTCTATTAAACAAGGAGACATGTAAATCGATTTTCTTTGCATAACAATTAAAAATAATAAAAAACAAAAATGAAAAATTTATCTTTAAAATTAATGACAATAGCTTTAGCTTTTATTGCTGTTACTTTAACAAGCTGTGATTCAGATGATCCAGACCCAATAACTTCTGGAAAAACTGATGTATTAAAGAATTTAGAAGCTGGTGTATTAAACGGAACTTTAAAAGAAAATGCTTCTCTTAATGCTTCAACTCAATATAGCTTAACAGGCCAATTTATTATTTCTGATGGTGTAACTTTAAATATTCCAGCTGGAACAAAAATTGTTGCAGATAATGGTGGTACAGAAGTTTACATCGCTGTATTACAAGGTGGACAAATTAATATTAACGGTAATGCTTCAAATCCAGTAATTATGTCTTCTATAGATGGAAATCCTGGAGATTGGGGTGGATTAACACTTTGTGGTAAAGCAACAACTACAGCTGGTGTAGATGCTCAAGCTGAAGTAGGTGGATTTATTTACGGTGGTACTGATGATACTGATAGCTCTGGAATTATAAGATATTTACAAATTGCTGGTACAGGAGCACAAATAAATACTGAATCTCAATACAATGGTGTTTCTTTTTACGCTGTTGGTTCTGGTACTTTAGTAGATAACGTTGCTGTTATCAATGGTTCTGATGATGGTGTTGAGTTTTTTGGAGGTACTGTTTCTGTATCTAACTTATACTTAGAAAATAATGATGATGATTCTATCGATTGGACTGAAGGATGGAATGGATCTGTAACTAACGCTTACATTTCTCATACAATTTCAGGTTTCTCTACTGTTTTTGAAGGAGATAAAGACAATGGAAACCCTAAATTCAATAACATTACTGCTATTTCTACAGTAGGAGGAACTGCTTTACAATTTAAAAAACAATCTGGCGGTACCATAACAAACTTACACTTAACTGGATATGCTGTAGATTTAGACATGAAAGATGCTGGTCCAACATCTAATGTTATCATTGATGGTGTTGCTGCTGATGCAGGATTACTATCTGGAGAAACCAGCAAATACTCATTATTGACTGGTAAAGATGCAACACCTATTGATGCTGCAGATTTCAACTGGGTAAATACTGATGTTAACCTTAGTAATAATATTTTACCAGAAGAAATTACAGGAACAACTACATTAGATGCTTCTATACCTTACTTATTAACATCTTCTTTAATTGTTAAAGATGGTGGAAAATTAATTATTCCTGCTGGAACAAAAATTACTGCTAAAGATGGTGGAACAGATGTTTACATAGCTATATTAAAAGGTGGTGAAATTGATATCCAAGGTGAAGCAGCAAACCCAGTAGTTATTGCTTCTGTAAATGGAAACGGTGGAGACTGGGGAGGTTTAACTATCTGTGGTAAAGCTACTACTTCTGCAGGTGTTGATGCCGTTGCTGAAGTTGGAGGTTTTATTTATGGAGGAACAACTGACACAGACAACTCTGGATCTATCAAGTATTTAGTACTTAAAGGAACTGGTGCTCAAATTAACTCTGAGTCTCAATACAATGGACTTTCTTTATACGCTGTAGGATCTGGTACTGTTATAGACTATGTATCTATAATAAACGGATCTGATGATGGTGTTGAATTCTTCGGAGGAACAGTATCTGTATCTAACTTTTACTTAGAAAATAACGATGATGATGCTGTAGATTGGACAGAAGGATGGAATGGATCTGTAACAAATGCATACATTTCACATACTGTTGCTGGATTTTCAACTGTTTTTGAAGGTGATAAAGTTAATGGAAACCCAAAATTCACAAACATTACAGCTATTTCAACTGTAGGAGGAACTGCTTTACAATTTAAAAAACAATCTGGTGGGACTATTACAGGTTTACATTTATCAGGTTATGATGTAGATTTAGATATGAAAGATGCTGGTGATGTAGCAAACGTTCAAATTGAAGGAGCTAATGCAGATGCTACTTTAATTTCTGGTGAAGCTTCTAAATACACATTAAACTCAGGTAAAGACGCAACTGCTCTTGATATTTCTACTTGGACTTGGAAAAGTGCTAGTTTATAATAAAACAAGTATTTCTTTTAACAAAAAGAAAGTTTCAATAAACAAAAAAGCATCCCAAATGGGATGCTTTTTTATTTATGCTTCAATTTGATTAAAGATCATCTCCGCCTTTAGCGTCTGTTTCTTTTAAACCAGCAATAACATTAGCGTTATAATCTACTTCTTTTATAGTTTCATTAGTGTAATAAAACCATTTGCCGACTTTTTTACCATTATCATAATTTCCCGAAATTGTTTTTTTACCTTCTGCGTTAAAACTTAACCATTCGCCTTGTAATTTACCATCTGCAGTGTAAGACCCTGTTTGGCTTACTTCTCCATTGTCATGATAATAAACAACATCAATTAAATTGGTTTCTTTATTAAGTTTTAAATCTCTCTTTTGCTGTGCAAAAGATACCACAGTAATTAAAAAGGTAAAAAATAAAATAAACTTCTTCATAATTATGGGGGTTTTAATATTATATATCAAATATACAAATTACTTAATGTTTAAACAACATTTTCATAACATTAAATTAACATTAAAAACACAAATAACTGACATACAGTATTTTACTACTAAAGATTTAACATTAGAATATTAATAATTACTTAATATTGAGGTTACATTAAAATTACCTTAAACGTAGATATTTACAATGTCTTAAGACAAA
This sequence comes from Thalassobellus citreus, assembly GCF_044385915.1. NCBI lineage: Bacteria > Pseudomonadati > Bacteroidota > Flavobacteriia > Flavobacteriales > Flavobacteriaceae > Thalassobellus > Thalassobellus citreus. The sequence goes on from NZ_JBISCC010000120.1 coordinate 104,502, forward strand.
CAATTAGTAATTCATATAATCTATTAGTTTTTGTCGACTACATTATTATGATTTCTAATGAGACTGCCTTTGGCCAAGGCAGTCTTTATTCTTGTTAATATTTAACATTAAGGAAACATTAAGTTAACATTGGTTTTAGTTCTTTGCAGCGACAAAAACTAATAAATACAATGAAACTTAAAATTACGCTAATTGCAGTAGCTTTACTTGCAATTAGTTCTTCAAACGCGCAAGAAATTAGCGACACATCATTTGGTAAAGGATTAATTAATTTTACAGCAAAAGACAGTTCTTTTAGTATAAAATTCGCACCTCGTTTTCAAGTAAGATCTATGTCTTCATGGGATCATGACGGTAACCAATACGGTAGTCCTGACCATAATTTTATTGTTCGTCGTGCACGTTTAAAATTTGATGGTTTTGCATACAGTCCTAAATTAAAGTATAAATTAGAGTTAGGATTATCTAATAGAGATATTTCAGGCGCTAATCAATTTAATAGAAATACGCCTCGTTATATCTTAGACGCCGTAATTATGTGGAGTTTTGCAAAAAACTGGGAATTATGGGCAGGACAAACCAAACTACCTGGCAATGTAGAACGTGTTGTATCTTCAGCAAATCTTCAATTAATAGACCGCTCTTTATTAAATAGCCGTTTTAATATTGATCGTGATTTAGGAATTCAAATTCGTCATAAATCAAATTTAGGAGGTGACTTTTTAATGCGTGAAAAATTCGCAATTTCTCAAGGTGAAGGACGAAACGTTACTGAAGGAAATGAAGGTGGTTTACAATATACGGCTCGTTTAGAACTGCTTCCTTTTGGAGCATTCAAATCTAAAGGAGACTACAGTCAATCTGACTTAAAACGTGAAGAAAAACCAAAATTAATGCTAGGCTATACATATAACTACAATCAAGATGCTGTTAGAGAAAGAGGTTTTGCAGGTGATTATATGATTAGAACAGATGGTTCTATTTACGAAACAGATCAAAACACAATTTTTGCAGATGCCATGTTTAAATACGATGGATTTTCTTTTATGGGTGAATATGCAAAAAGAACTGCTAATAATGAAATTGCCACAGAATTAGATGGTACAACTCCAACAGGAGATGTTGTTTTAACTGGTAACGCTTTAAACTTACAAGCTGGTTATTTATTTAAAAGCAACTATGAAATAGCGGCACGTTTTACAACTTTAGAATACGAAAGTATTACAAACACTTTACCCACAAAACAATACACCTTAGGTGTAAACAAATTTATAGTAGGACATAAACTAAAAGTACAAAGTGATATTAGCTATACAACCTTAGATGGTAACGACGATAATATTACCTTTAGACTAGGTTTTGATATTCATTTTTAATTAACATAACAATTACGTAACATTTTAATCATATATTCACATGATATTTGCAGACATTTTACAATTAAAACCTATGGATAATATTTATTTATTAATGCTAATTGCAATTACAGTATTAGCTGTTGTTGACATTATAGTTGGAGTAAGTAATGATGCGATAAATTTTCTTAACTCAGCAATTGGTTCTAAAGCAATATCTATGCGAACTATAATGATAGTTGCTAGTTTAGGTATTTTTATTGGAGCTGTTTTTTCAAGTGGTATGATGGAAGTTGCTCGTAAGGGAATCTTCGTTCCTGCAATGTTCAATTTTGAAGAGATTATGTATATATTCATGGCTGTTATGATTACAGACATTTTATTACTAGACTTCTTTAATACACTAGGTTTACCAACATCTACAACTGTTTCTATTGTATTTAATTTATTAGGCGCAGCTGTTGTTATGTCATTAATAAAAATTAGTGCTTCTGATACACAAACATTTGCAGATTTAGGCAACTATATTAACACAGAAAAAGCAATTACTATAATAAGTGGTATTGTAATGTCTGTATTTATAGCCTTTTCTGTTGGTGCATTAGTTCAATGGGTTTCCCGTTTAGTATTTACATTTCAATATGAAAAAAAGATTAAAAACTTTGGTGCTGTATTTGGAGCTATTTGTTTAACTGCAATCACATATTTTATCTTCTTAAAAGGATTAAAAGGTACGCCATATTACAAAGATCTTAAAGGCCTTGTTCAAGGCAACGAAATCTTAATCATTTTAGCAAGTTCTGTTTTATGGTTAGGAGTTTCTTTTGCGTTTCAAGCCATCACAAAAAAATCTATATTATTAGTAGTTATAGCTGTAGGAACTTTTGGTTTAGCATTAGCATTCTCTGGGAACGACCTAGTAAACTTTATTGGTGTACCAATGGCAGCATACCATTCTTATGATGCATGGGCTGCTTCAGGAATAGATCCAACAATGTTTTCTATGGAGGTTTTAGATAAAAAAGTACCCGCAGAACCTTTACTTTTATTTATAGCTGGAGGTGTTATGGTATTAACCTTATGGTTTTCTAAGAAAGCAAAAACAGTTGCAGAAACAGAATTAAGCTTATCTCGTCAAGGAGATACTCATGAAAAATTTGAACCAAATATGCTATCACGTGGAATTGTAAAAAGTTCTTCTTGGTTATCTGATGCTTTAAGTGCTATGGTTCCAAAATCTACTCAAGAAAAAATAGGAAAAAGTTTTGAAAAACCAGCTACTCTAGCTTTAACAAAAGACCAAAGTATTAACGCTCCTGCTTTTGATATGATTAGAGCCTCTGTTAACCTAATGGTTGCTGGTGTATTAATTGCAATAGCAACTTCAATGAAACTACCTTTATCTACAACTTACGTAACTTTTATGGTTGCTATGGGATCTTCATTTGCAGATCGTGCTTGGGGAAGAGAAAGTGCTGTTTACAGAGTTGCTGGTGTACTAAATGTTATTGGTGGTTGGTTTGGAACCGCATTAGGAGCTTTTATTGCTGCTGGTATTGTTGTTTTCTTAATTAAATGGAACCCTCAAGTAATGGCTCCAATTTTACTATTATTAACAGCTATCTTATTAACAAGAAACTACTTGTTACATAAGAAAAAATCGAATAAAGCGGTTGAAGAAGATAGCTTAACTCAAGCAGAAAGTAGTTCGGTTCAAGGTGTTATTCATGAAAGCGCAAATAATATTGCTAATGTTGTAAAACGTGGTAATAAAATTTATTCTAGCGCAATAGATGGCTTAGCAAAACAAGATTTAGTTTTATTAAAAAAGAATAAGAAAAATATTGTAAAACTATCTGAAGAAATTGATAATCTTCGAGACAATATTTTCTACTTTATTAAAAACCTAGATGAATCCAGTGTTGGCGCTAGTAATTTCTATATCAACATTTTAGGTTACTTACAAGACATGACACAATCTTTAGAATATATATCTAAAGTAAGTCATAAACACGTAAACAATAACCACAAAAAACTTAAGTTCAATCAAATTAAAGAACTTAAATTAATAGACGAAACTCTTGAAACATTATTTAATACAACCAAAAATGCCTTTGATTCTCAATCTTTCGAGCAAATTGGTGATATTTTAAATAACAAAAAAGAAGTTTTTGACTTAGTAACAGAAAAAATTCAAAGACAAGTTGAACGTACAAGAACTGAAGAATCTAGTCCAAAAAACACGACCTTATACTTTAGTCTTCTTTTAGAAACAAAAGATTTGCTTACTGCTACTATGAATCTTTTAGAGGAATATTACAAAGCTCATGATAGTTCAGTAGAACCTGCAACAATAGAGCCTGAAACTCTAGTTGCTGATAAGGAAGAAGAATAAATAGACAATACCCTAATAACTTACAGAGTAATTTATTAGGTACTTCGCAACAAATATTACATAGCCCATATCAGAAATATTTTTTGATATGGGTTATTAATTTTTATCAGTATCTTCTAATAATGAATCATTTTTACCATATAATAATTCGGCAACATCAATTAACTTTTTAATCATATCATTTACATTGGTATAATCATTAAATAATGACGAAGCCATTTCTGCAGTGATTAAATCTTTTCTAATTAATCTGTCAATGGATTTATTACTTTGTCTTATATTTTCTTTCGCATTGCTTTTCAACTGTTTTAATTTTGCAGCATATTTTTCTACATTATTTTCTTCCGTTCTAAACAAATAAATAACTCTTAAAACTTTAGTCAATTTTTTTCTATAACTATCGTATTCGTTTTGTAAATGTTTATTATTCATAGTAAGAACTAAACTTATATTTTTGTTTAATTCTCTTGCATCTTTTACAATCTCTACCATTTTTCTATTAGCAATTTTAATATCCATAATAGCTTTATCTTGTCTATTATTTAAATTTAAAGTGCTTTGAGCAGTAGAACCATACTTTATAATTTCACCATAAATAGTTTTAACCTTTGTGTAATATAAATCTTCGATATCAGTCTTAAAATCTACTGTCGATTTTTTAATAACTGATTTTAACTTTTCATCAGACTTTATGTCTTCTCTATGAATATTTAAAGCGTGTGAAACTATTTCGAAAACACTGTTTTTGTATAAATATTTCGATTCCTTTATTAATGCAGAAATTGCAGACCCAGGAAATTTTAAAGCTGCCGGATTAAGATATTTTGGTTCATCTACATCCTTATTAACATGTTCTTTAAAGAATCTCAATAAAAAGCGTTCTAATCTTTTAATAAAAGGCAACATTAAAAGCACACCTAAAACATTAAATATGGTATGAAACAAAGCCAGTTTTAAAGTATAATTATTAGAAGCAATGTGTAATATTTCAGATAAGTTATTTACTAATCTTGCCAGCGGAAATATTAAAGCCATGGCCACTAACCCTGTAATACCATTAAAAATTAAATGTGCGGTTGCCAATCTTCTTCCCGCACTGTTTGAACTAAGCGCTCCTAATACAGCTGTAATAGTAGTACCTATATTAGCACCTATAGCCAATGCTAAGGCATTTTCATACTCTATTTGTCCAGCAGCTAAAGCTGTTAAAATTAACGCCAGTGTTGCGCTACTAGATTGTAAAATGGTTGTAATTATTATGCCAAGACCTGTATAAATTAGTACGCCTAAAAACCCAGAAACGGCATATTCAGATAAGTCTATATATTCTTTAAACACATCAAAGCCTTCTTTCATGTAATGAATACCAAGAAAGAAAAAGCCTAATCCTGCTAAAACATTTCCAACACCTTTAAGAGCAACTTTTTTTTGAAATGAAAAAATAATTCCGAAAACAAGCATTGGCATTGCTAATGCCGATATTTTTATTTTAAGTCCGAAACCTGCGACTAACCAAGCAGTAGCTGTTGTGCCTATATTAGCCCCAAATATTAATCCTAAACCTTCAGCTAACGTAATTAATCCTGCGCTTATAAATGATATAGTAATAACAGAAACTAATGAACTAGACTGTATTAATGCAGTTACAAGTGCCCCTGCCGTAATACTTTTATAAAGTTTATTTGTGGCCTTTTTTAAAATGTTTTGTAATGGTCCTTTTGTAAAAACTTTGAACCCTTCTTCTAACATTATCATTCCAAAAAGCAGAATAGCAACACCTGCTGAAATTGTTTTAAAATTTGGATTCAAATAAAGAATAACTCCTAAGGCAATTAAAAGCCCGAAGAAAAAAGACTTTCTTATCATATGTAAATATTTAATATAAATTTAAATATAGTATTTTTGGTACGAAAAAACTATATATGATTTCAACAAACGAATATTTTGAAGGAAATGTAAAATCTTTAGGTTAAACATCGGCAACAGGAAAATCTACCATTGGTGTTATGGAAGCAGGCGAATACGAATTTGGCACTTCTACACATGAAACAATGATAGTAATAGAAGGTGAAATGACTGTTAAACTTCCAGGAGCTTCAGATTGGGCTACTTATAAAGCTGGGGCATCTTACGAAATTGAAGCCAATGAAAAATTTCAAGTAAAAGTATCAGAACAAACGGCTTATTTGTGTCAATATAAGTAGTTTCAAAAAAATTATATACTTCATAATCTATAATGAGTTTCATTACGTAAATGATGTAAACCTAAAGTTATTATTATGAAGAAGATTTCAATTTTACTATTAGCTACAATTTTAACCGTTTCTTGTGTTTCTAAAAAGAAATACCTAGCCTTACAACAAGAAAATGGAGAGATTAAAAGTGAATTACAAAAAACAAAAGTTGCTAAAGAAGATTTAGAAGCTAAGTTTGATAAAATTCAAGCCAGAGTTAGTGCTTACAACTCTAAAATAGCAACTCTTAAACAAGAAAATGACACTAAGTTAGATGTTGTTGGTAATGTTGCTGTAATTTCAAATGACACTAAAATAAAAATGCGAGAAACGTTAAAAAACGTTGATGCAAACAAATTAAGTCAAGCTAGAACACTTAAAGATTCTATGAATTTAGCTGTTGCTTTCAATCTTGAAAAAACGATTAACGAAAACAACATGAATGAAGATGAAGATTTTGCTGTGAATATTAATGAAACTGTTGTTATGATTTCTATTGCTGATAACATGTTATTTAATACTGGTAGCTACAGATTAAGTTCAAAAGCAGATACTGTTTTACAAAAATTAGCTGATGTTATTAACTCTGAACCAAGTTTAGATGTTATGGTTGAAGGTCACACAGATTCTAGATCAATAAGTACTGCAAACATTGCAGATAACTGGGATTTAAGCGTATTAAGATCTACATCTGTTGTTCGTAAATTACAAGAAAAATACAATGTAGCTCCTGAAAAATTAATTGCAGCAGGTAGAAGTAGTTACCAACCAATTGCTGCTAATGATTCATCAGAAAACAGATCTAAAAATAGACGTACAAGAATTATTATACTTCCAAACATTAACAAATTTTTCGCTTTAATGTCTGAAAACAATGAAACTGTTGCAGAAAACAATTTATTAGATTAAAATATAAATTGAATTTATTGATATAAAAAAGCATCCTAATTGGGATGCTTTTTAGTTTTTATTTACTTGATAACACAAAAAAAGCAACTCTTTCGAGTTGCTTTTTTAAAAATTTGGGGTTCCCCCTTTCGAGGGAACAAACCAATTATCTATACTATGACCCACACATTAGGCAATCATCGCCTTCTGCTTCTTTAGCTTGCGCTATAAGTGCTTTCATTTCTTCGGCCGTCATAGGTTCTACTTCCGCTTCATTTTGCTTTGCAAATTTAGCAGCATTTTGAGCTGCTAATTTCTTTTTCTTTGCATCTTCTTGTTGAGTAACAACTTCATTTACTTCTACTACTTCAGCAACAGGCTCTTCTTTTTTAGTTGTATTTAAAGTAAACTTAATAGCATCAACAGCACTTTTAGTACGTAAGTAATACATACCTGTTTTTAAGCCGCTTTTCCATGCATAGAAATGCATTGAAGTTAACTTAGCCATAGTTGCTCCTTCTAAAAATAAGTTAAGAGATTGTGATTGATCTATAAAGTATCCTCGTTGACGAGACATATCTATAATATCTTTCATACTTAGCTCCCATACTGTTTTATAAAGGTCTTTTATATCTTGAGGAATGATATCGATTCCTTGTACCGAACCATTAGCTCTCATAATATCTTGCTTTAAAGCTTCATTCCATAAACCTAAGTCTACTAAATCTTCAAGTAAGTGCTTATTAACTACAATAAACTCTCCTGACAATACACGACGTGTATATATATTAGATGTATATGGTTCAAAACACTCATTATTACCAAGTATTTGAGATGTTGATGCTGTTGGCATTGGCGCTACTAATAATGAGTTACGTACACCGTTTTTAAGCACTTGCTTACGTAGTTTTTCCCAATCCCAGTTACCACTTAAATCGGCATCATTTAATCCCCAAAGGTTATGTTGAAAATCACCTTTACTTATAGGAGATCCTTCATATGTTTGATAAGGACCATCTACTTTTGCTTCCTCCATACTTGCTGTTACAGCAGCATAATAAAGTGTTTCAAAAATATCTTGGTTTAATTTTTTAGCCTCATCACTAGTAAAAGGCATACGTAGTTTTATAAATGTATCTGCCAATCCTTGAACCCCAAGACCAATTGGTCTATGACGCATATTAGAGTTTTCTGCTTCTATTACTGGGTAGTAATTTCTATCAATAACTCTATTTAAATTTTTAGTAACACGTTTTGTAATACGGAACAGTTCTTTATGATCGAACGCACCATTTTTAACAAACATTGGTAACGCTATAGATGCTAAATTACATACAGCTACCTCATCTGGCGATGTATACTCTAAAATTTCAGTACATAAATTTGAAGAACGAATGGTTCCTAAATTTTGTTGATTAGATTTACGGTTAGCCGCATCTTTATACAACATATATGGTGTACCTGTCTCAATTTGAGATTCTAATATTTTCTCCCAAAGTTCGCGTGCTTTAATAGTTTTACGCCCTTTACCTTCGGCTTCATATTTTAAATATAACGCTTCAAAAGCTTCACTATGCGCTTCATCCATTCCTGGACATTCGTTAGGACACATTAACGTCCAAGGACCATCTTCTTCTACACGTTTCATGAATAAATCTGAAATCCACATCGCATAAAATAAATCACGCGCACGCATTTCTTCTTTTCCATGATTTTTCTTTAAATCTAAGAACTCAAAAATATCGGCATGCCAAGTTTCAATATAAATAGCAAAACTTCCTTTACGTTTTCCGCCTCCTTGATCTACATAACGTGCTGTATCATTAAACACTTGTAACATTGGTACAATACCATTACTTGTACCATTAGTACCAGCAATATAACTTCCTGTAGCACGTACATTATGAATAGCTAACCCTATGCCTCCTGCAGATTGTGAAATTTTTGCCGTTTGTTTTAATGTATCGTAAATACCCTCAATACTATCGTCTTTCATTGTTAAAAGAAAACATGAAGACATTTGTGGTTTTGGTGTACCTGAATTGAATAATGTTGGTGTAGCGTGTGTAAAGTATTTTTTAGACATAAGTTCGTATGTCTCAATAGCAGCATCTAAATCGTTTAAATGAATACCTATTGAAACACGCATAAGCATATGTTGTGGGCGCTCAGCTATTTTTCCGTTTAATTTTAAAAGATATGAACGTTCTAGTGTTTTAAAACCAAAATAATCATACCCAAAATCGCGATTGTATATAATAGTAGAATCAAGACGATCTTTATTAGCCATAATAACTTCATAAACATCATCAGCTAAAAGTGGCGCATCTTTACCTGTTCTAGGATTTACATATTTATGTAAATCTTCCATAACATCGCTAAATGTTTTCTTTGTGTTTTTGTGTAAGTTTGATACAGAAATACGCGCCGCTAAACGTGCGTAATCTGGATGTGCAGTAGTCATGGTAGCAGCAATTTCTGCGGCAAGATTATCTAGTTCGCTGGTGGTAACACCATCGTAAAGTCCTTCTATAACACGCATTGCTACTTTTAACGGATCTACTAATTCGTTTAATCCGTAACATAACTTACGTACTCTTGCTGTAATTTTGTCGAACATGATTTGTTCTTTTCTGCCATCTCTTTTTACTACATACATTGTCTACACGGTTTTAGTTTTTTCTGATACACCTTCAGAAAAATGGTTAGTTATTTATTCTACATTTCAGCTTTTATGGTAATAAGCTAAAATTCAGTTACTTTAGTTAATTTTAATAAAATGGTACTTAGTTTAGTTTTCCTTTACGGAAATATTGTTTTCAATTAAAGAATTGCTTCCTATTTTAATTAAACCCCATTTTCATGGAAATAACAATTTTAATAGGAACATCAAAGGAAACTTTGATGAGATATTCTTAAATTAAAAATCGGCGTCAAAACTGAATTTATCCTTATCATCTTCTTTATTAAGGACACCAGCTTTTTGGTAATCTCCAACACGTTTTTCAAAGAAATTTGTTTTTCCTTGTAATGAAATCATGTCCATAAAGTCGAAAGGATTAGCAGAGTTATAAACTTTCTCGCATCCAAATTCAGTTAGTAATCTATCAGTTACAAACTCTAAATATTCTGTCATTAATTTAGCATTCATTCCAATTAAACTCGCTGGAAGCGATTCGGTAATAAATGAACGCTCAATATCTAAGGCGTCTGTTAATATTTGTGTAATTCTATCTTTTGGTACTTTATTTACAATGTGGTTTTCATGTAAATGCACAGCAAAGTCGCAATGCAAGCCTTCATCTCTAGAAATAAGCTCATTAGAAAAGGTTAAACCAGGTAATAAACCACGTTTTTTAAGCCAAAATATTGAACAGAAACTTCCTGAAAAGAAAATACCTTCTACAGCAGCAAAAGCAATTAAACGCTCAGCGAAACTTGGAGAATCTATCCATTTAAGTGCCCATTCTGCTTTTTCTTTAATAGCAGGAAACACTTCAATTGCATTAAATAAAGCATCTTTTTCTTTATCGTCTTTCACATAAGTATCAATTAATAATGAATACACTTCAGAATGAATGTTTTCCATCATAATTTGAAACCCATAAAAGAATTTAGCCTCTGAATACTGTACTTCAGACACAAAATTTTCAGCTAAATTTTCGTTTACAATACCATCACTGGCTGCAAAAAATGCTAAAACGTGTTTAATAAAATAACGTTCATCGTCATTTAATTTATTGTTCCAGTCATTAAGATCTTGATGTAAATCAATTTCTTCAGCAGTCCAAATACTAGCCTCTTGTTTTTTATACCATTCCCAAATATCATGATGTTGAATTGGAAAAATAACAAAACGATCTTTGTTTTCTTGAAGAATGGGTTCTATAGCCTGAGACATTTATTTTTACTTTTTTAATGAAATTAGACGAAAATTTGCTTTGATTTCGGGTTAACAAAGATTGAAAAATGTAGCCATAAATGAAAGGCATAGTTATAAACATTGTCAACAAGTTTTTAACAAAAGTGAACAGCTTTTGATAATTTCAAAAAAAGACACGATTTATTAACTAACTGATATACAATTGTTTAGTTTTAACAAAAATCGCTTAAGTACTATAAAACAAGGGTTCTTAATTTTTGAAAGTGTACAAAAAATTGAAGATTATTTTAAATTTCAAAAATAAATTTGATTAACTTTTTTTAGAGCTTGCTACTTTTTCTAATTCAGCATACCAATCTTCTCCAAATTTTCTAATTAAAGCTTCTTTTACAAATTTATAAATTGGTACACCTAATTCTTCACCAAGCTCGCAGGCATCATCACAAATTTGCCATTTATGATAATTTACTGCAGAAAACTCAGTGTAATCTTGAACTCTAATAGGATATAAATGACAGGACACTGGTTTTTTCCAAGATACTTCACCTTGATTATAAGCTTCTTCAATAGCACAAAGCGCTACTTTTTTATCATCAAAAATAACATATGCACAATCAGCCCCATTAATAAGTGTTGTTTCTAATTCACCATCTTCAGAAGTCGTGTAAGTTCCTTGAGACTCAATAGCATCAATTCCCTCCTGACGCAAAAAAGGTTTTACCTTAGGATAAATATCATCCAATATTTTAGCTTCGCTTTCTTCTAACGGCGCACCTGCATCACCATCGATACAACAAGCTCCTTTACAAGCAGATAGATTACATAGAAAATCTTTTTCTATAATATCTTCTGAAACAATGGTCTTTCCTATTTGAAACATAATTTTATTATATTGTATCACGCAAAAGTAGCTAAACTTTACCTTTAATTAATATAGATATATATTATAATAATATACTTTTGCAGCAAATTTGAAAAAGTAAGTACATGCAATTTAATTTTAAAGAAATATTCACTGCTTTTATGGTATTATTTGCCGTAATAGATATTATTGGCAACATACCTATTGTTATTGATTTACGAAAAAAAGCAGGACATATACAAAGCGAAAAAGCATCTATAATTGCTGGTATTATTTTAATACTGTTTTTGTTTTTAGGAAATAGCATCTTAGACCTTATTGGTATTGATGTAAACTCTTTTGCCGTGGCGGGTGCTTTTATTTTATTTTTTATTGCTTTAGAAATGATTTTAGGCATCACCCTTTACAAACAAGAAGAGCAAGACATCATGTCTGTTACAGTATTCCCATTGGCTTTCCCTCTTATTGCGGGACCAGGAAGTTTAACCACTTTATTATCTTTAAGAGCTGAATTTAGAATAGAAAATATTATTATAGCAGTTTTAATGAATGTTCTTATTATATTTATTGTTCTGAAAACATCAGCGAAAATTGAACGTATTTTGGGTTCCAATGGAATTAATATTATTCGCAAAATATTTGGTGTTATCTTACTAGCGATTGCTGTTAAATTATTTGCCCACAATATTAAAGCGCTCTTTGACTTTGCATAAAAAATAACAAACACAAACTCATGAAAATATTAACTATTATAATAAGTGTTATTGCTTTAGGACTTATGATTTTTAACTTTACTAAAGTAGATTTTAACGCTCCACTTGAAGGCGAAAGTACCATTGCATTAATTACTATTGTAGCATCTCTTTGCGTTATATTAATGATGGCAATTTTAAGAACTTCAAAACGTATTGAACAAAAAGTAAAAGAACACAAATAAATGTTTGATGCTTTAATAATTGGTGGTGGCGCCGCTGGTATGTCTTGTGCATTGGTTTTAGGTTCTGCTAAAAACAAAACCTTTGCTAAAAATAAACGCATTGGTATTATTACACATCAAAAAACATCGCATTTACAAACCGCTTTGTTTAATAATGTTTTAGGCTTAGAACCCGGAACAACAGGTGCTTCTATTTTAGAAAATGGAAAAAAACAACTTACCTCTTTATATCCTCATGTTGAACAAATAGACAAAGAGAAAGTTTGCGACGTATCTAAATCTGATAACGGATTTATAGTTACAACCAATAAAAACACCTACACATCTAAAATTGTGGTTATAGCCGTTGGTTATACTAATTTAATGACTATTAAAGGTCTTGAAAGTTATATAGAACCACATCCAAGAGCTGCCATTGAAAAAGATCGTATTTGGCTAAAAAACACAGACCATTTAATTCAAGAAAACTTATATGTCGCAGGCTCTTTAGCTGGTTGGCGTAGTCAATTTGCTATTTGTTCTGGTAGTGGCGCACATGTAGCGACAGATATTTTAACACTTTGGAATGATGGAAAACACGCTAAAGTGCATGATAAGATTATAGAATAATTACTCTTCTCCCTTACTTAACCTAACAACCTCATCAATCATAATATCGCGCTGATTTATAATTTCTTCATAAGCATCAGTCCCATATAATTGATCTGCCAACGTTGCTTTTAAGTATTGTTTTACCTCTTCGTGGTAGGCTACAAATGTGATTTTAGAAGTTGCTCTTACATTTATATAATCTTGAAACGCAAATACCATATCGTCATCTACCTCAAAAGAGTCTATAAAATCTTGTTTGGTAACATCTTGATAAATATTTCTGCTTTTCTCTAATTCTTCAAAAATAAAATACCCAATAAAACCACGACGTTGCAAAAAAGTAAGTGTCTCATTATGCATGGTATTATCTATTGGCACAAATACATCTGGAATAATACCGCCACCACCGTAAACAACCTTTCCGCCAGGTGTGGTATATTTTAAAGAATCGACCACATGTATGTTTTCAGAATCTAACAACTCGCCACTTTGAATTCTTTCAAAATGTTCGTCATAATAATCTTTATTCCCATTTTTATAAGATCGCTGTATAGAACGTCCCGTTGGTGTATAATAACGTGCTACAGTTAAACGCACCGCACTACCATCACCTAATTCCATTTCGTGTTGCACGAGTCCTTTTCCATAAGAACGACGCCCAACAATAGTACCTTTATCGTTATCTTGTAATGCACCTGCAACAATCTCGCTTGCCGATGCTGAATTTTCATCTATAAGCACATAAATCTTTCCATCTTCAAAATCACCTTCATCGGTTGCAAAACTTTTTTCAATATTGCCACGTTTATTTTTGGTAAACAGAATAAGCTTATCATCTTCTAAAAATTCATCAACTATCTGCACTGCAATATCTAAGAAACCACCAGGATTATCTCGTAAATCTAAAGCAATTTCGGTAGCGCCTAAATCCTGTAATTCATCTAAGCCTTTTTTAAATTCTTTATAAGTGCTTTCGGCAAAACGATTTATTTTTATATAACCCAATTTATCGGTTAGCATATAAACGGCATCTACACTTTTTAAAGGAATCTTATCTCGTTTAAGCTTAAACACTAACAAATCAGGTTCTCCTCTTCTAAAAACTTTTAAATCTACATTTGAATGAATCGTTCCTTTAAGTTTTTTTATAAGTTCTCCATCACTTAATCTTTTACCAAATAACGAATCGCCATTTGCCACAACAATCCTATCTCCGCTTTTAATACCAGCCTTTTCACTAGGGCCACCTTCAGTAGTTCTTATAACAGCAATAGAATCTTTATACGTATAAAACTCTATACCAATACCCACAAAATCACCTTTCATATTATCGGTAACACGTTGCATATCTTCTTTAGGAATATATACCGAATGTGGATCTAAATTTTCTAAAATACCGTTTACTGTAATATCAACAATACTATCGGTATTTATATCATCAACATAATCGTAATCAATATAATCAATAAGTCTATTAAGCTTATCTTTTTTGCTGTTTTTAGAAAACAAACGCTCTGGAGAATCGGTAAAATTTAACTTTCCACCAATAAAAATACCCGCCGCAATTGCAACGCCTAAAATTAAGGGCAAGTATTTTTTTTGATAAGACATTAGGCTTCTATATTTTCAATTTGTTTCAGTACTATTCCTGCTTTTTCCAAGAATTTCAATCCAGAATCATCTTTATAACCTTCTTTATAAACCACCTTTACAATACCTGCTTGATGGATTAATTTACTACACTCTTTACAAGGCGACATAGTAATATAAAGCGTAGCACCTTTACATGATTGGGTAGACGATGCAACCTTTAAAATAGCATTTGCCTCGGCATGTAACACATACCATTTGGTGTAGCCTTCATCATCTTCACAAAAATTCTCAAACCCCGACGGCGTACCGTTATACCCATCAGAAATAATCATCCTATCCTTTACAATAAGCGCTCCTACTTGCCTACGGTTACAATACGACAATTTACCCCACTCTTGTGCAATTCTCAAATAAGCTTTATCGTATTTAAGTTGTTTATTTTTTGACATTATTTTTTTAATTATGGCGTTACCCTCATTTTAAAATTTTAGATTAAGAAGACACCTTCTAACAAATTCGGGTCAGGCTTTTCGTTACAATCTTTTGCAAAAAAACAAAAGGATTTTCACTGCAATCCTTAACGCAAAACAATATAACGAAGATACTTGGTTCGTATTTTAATTACAATACATGTTCGTTAAAGTTTTACGAAAGTTTAATCATTCTCTATTGACAGGTCTATTTAAAAAGGAAATCTATTCTGTATCATAGGAATTGCAAAACCTACTACAATAGCAGAAATTACCATAACCCAATCGCGTCTAGAAAATCTAAATATCGTTTGTGTTAAGTAGCCTAAAAACAAGACCACAAACACAATAATAATTTGCGAAATCTCTATTCCTAAAGCAAATTCAATTAACAATTCAATCTTATTATCAGAATCGCCTAATAACATTTTAAACTCACGAGCAAAACCTAATCCGTGTACTAATCCAAAAAATAAGGTAGACAAAAACAAAATGCCTACTTTTTCTTTTTGAGCGCCTTTACCTGCTGTAAACACGTTAAAAAGCGCCACCATTAAAATAGTTACAGGAATTAAAAATTCTATAATTCCAGCATTTATTCTTACTACATTATAGGCAGCTAAAACTAATGATAAGGTATGCCCCAATGTAAACATAGAAGCCAATAAAAAAACACGTTTCCAATCTTTAAACATGTACGGTACAGTTAAAACGGTAAGAAACAAAACATGATCGTAAGCATTAACATCAAGCACATGGTTAATACCATACTCAACATTAAACCAGAAATTTTCAAGCATAATAATTTAAGTTTAGGGAGATTCAAATATACAATTAATTAGATGCATTTAAAACCAAATTATATTTATCATTTAAAGCAACAAATACAATCATCAATACTAATAATATTTTCAATTTGATAAGCGTTTATTTAATCAACTATTACTATATCTTTGTAACGCACCTAGAACTAAATCTTTTTAAAAAGAGGTAACAAATAAAGCACATGAATATTAAATTTTTAACAGCCCTTAGTTTATTTGTAATTTTTTTCTCTTGTAAGCAAAAAGAGGAAACTAATTTAGAGGATAACAAAGACAATACTACAATTAGCGGTATATCAGAAAAAGATATTTCTAAACTAAATTATATTGAATTTACTCTAGATGAAAAAACCGAAAAAGCGATTGAAGATTGGAATGAATATAAAGAATTACAAATTATTGTAACCAATGTTAAAAAAGGCGATTTAAGTTATTTTGATAATGAGGAAGACCCAATAAAGGAGCTTATGAAAAATGCTAAGCAAACTATTCCTAGCATAGTGAATACCGATCCTATTATAGCGAGAATAACAGTTTTAGAAACAAAGCTTTACAAACTAGAAGATGTATCAACATTATTATCTACTAGTAAAAAAGAACTTCTGGAAAGTATAAAAGAGTTTTTAGAATCTTTTTCTAACCTTAATTTTCAAATGAATAAAAAAATAGAAAATGATAATCAGAATATTGAAAAACCTTAAAAATTATTTTCAATAAAAAAGGGACATTTCTAAATTAGAAACGTCCCTTTTTTATTAATAACATGTTATTAATTTTTAGGTTGCGCAGCCTGAGCTTGTAGAGCTTGTTTTTGTCTTAATAATTCAGATTTTGTTATTTGTATTAAATTAAAATTAGGTGCCGATTTTAATGCCGCATCTAAAATATCTACAGCAGCATCAATATTTCCTTTTCTATCCTTATTAAAAG
Source organism: Thalassobellus citreus (assembly GCF_044385915.1). NCBI lineage: Bacteria > Pseudomonadati > Bacteroidota > Flavobacteriia > Flavobacteriales > Flavobacteriaceae > Thalassobellus > Thalassobellus citreus. Next base: position 121,464 of record NZ_JBISCC010000120.1, read on the forward strand.
TAGATAAAGCATTTAAATACATAAAAGCTGCTTTTAAAGAAACTTCATAAGGTGTTTGTGTTTCATAAAACGCCTTTTTCATATCATCTTTAGCATTTGCTAAACCATAATTAATATGTTTTTCTGCTCCAGGAATATTTTGTATTTGTAAATTAAGTTCTGCTAATTCATATGCAACTTTAGCGTCTGGGTTACGTTTAAACATTTCTTCAAAATGGCCAATAGCCATTTTTGGTTGCTTTAAAGCTTTTAATGAAATTGCTTTAACCTCAACAGCAATTTCAGAATCATCTACTTTTCTTTCTACACCAATGGTATTTAATGCTTGCGAATATTTCCCCTCAGACATATAAATATAAGCCAAAGTATCTTTTCGTGCTTCAGATGTTGATAATACATTTAAATGTGTCATCGCGTTTATAATGCCTTGAACATCTCCCTGAGCTTTCATTTGCTTATAATAAGCTTCATAATGTTTAAGTAAATTTGTGTTTTCTTGTGCATCTAAATGCATACTTCCCACCAATAATAGCAACGCTAGTAATTTTTTCATTTGTTAGTTTTAATTGTTATAAATAGTCAAATGTAACAGCCATATAATAATCTCTTATTGTGATTAGTTTTTTTATATAACTATACTTCATTATTTTATTTCTTGTTTAATACGCTAAAACTATAAAAAATTAACATTTAAACTCTTAAAAGAATGCTAATTGTTTTTATTATTATAGTTCACACAACGCTATTAACTCAATAAAAAGAATCAAAAATCGAATATTCTTCATAATAATTGTTAAAATATTTAGGAATATTAAAATTAAACCCCTATATTTAAGATTACTAAATTAATTTATTATGGGGATAAAGAGTTTTCAAGGCGCTAGAAGGCAACAAACAAATACAATAGACAACACGCCTTTAAAGGTTAGTGATTATATGACTAGAAATTTAATTACATTTACTCCTAATCAAACAATTGAAAGTGTGATGCAGGCATTAATTAAAAACAGAATTTCTGGAGGCCCTGTTGTAAATGAAAAAAATGAATTAATTGGCATTATATCTGAAGGAGATTGTATTAAACAAATAAGTGAAAGTCGTTATTACAATATGCCTATGCAAGATAAAACCATAGAAAAACATATGGCTTTAAATGTTGAAACTATTGATGGGAATATGAATATTTTTGATGCTGCCAACAAGTTTTTAAACGCTAAAAGACGCCGTTTCCCTATTGTAGAAAATGGTAAATTAGTTGGTCAAATAAGTCAGAAAGATGTACTTAAAGCTGCTATGAAGCTTAAAGGACAAACTTGGAAATAATCAAAGCCTACGCTCTCTTTTTGTTACTTTAATAGCTTCAGGCAAATCTGTAATTATAAGTTTTTGTGCATCACTACTTTCTAATGCTGCAATTTTACTGTAATTATACCCTTCAATAGATTCGCTTAACACTTTCCATTTGGCAATACCACCTACTGTTATAGTTTCACCTATTTCTATAATTCTTTCAGAATATTTCAAGGTTTTATTTAAACCTAACCAGTTCTCACTTTCAATTCCATAATCATCTAATACTTCTTGAAACTTAGGTGTAGGATTATTAAAAGTGCCAGAAGAAATACTTTTATCTTCAACTATATAACTATTATAATTACTAAGTTCTAGAGATGGTTTTATCATTACCAACTCACCATCTTTTTTTATAAAAAAATCTTGTATATCTTCTTTTTTAACCAGCGTTTTCCAATGCGAACTTTTACCTGTACTTATTTTTTGCTTTACTTCAAAAATATAGGCAACACATTTACGCTTGCTATATGGCGCAACAAAAGGAGCTTCAACCTGCAATACCTTACCCGATATTTTTGTTAACTCGTTTGTTCTAAATTGAGAAATTCGTTTAGGCTTAAATTTCGATAATTGTCTTAAAATAATATGTTTTCTACTAAAATAAACTATCAAAAAAACAACCGTAGCAATAGCAACAACTATTAAAACGGGAAATAAGTACTCTGGATTTTTTTGCATATTCTATTAACCTCTTTAACTATAAGTACATCTTACTTTTAAAATGTTACTTATTTTACCAATAACAAATTTATTCTCGTTTTACCAAAGCGTAAAATTCGTTTTCTAATGGTAAATAGCCTTGATCGTAAACAAAATAATATATAGTTCCTGCTTTCGTGGTATAAATACTTGTAAAGTAATTAAAATCGAAACCTGCTTCAATTAATTTTGCTCGAGATGTTTTTGTTTTTTGATTAGGATTAAGCGTTTCTAATATTCTATAATTTTTACGAAGTCTATTATTAGTGTTCCTAATTAAATTTTTACTGTCTTTATTAACCTTATTATTATAAGCATTTCTACATCCATCACTACAGAATTTCTTATCAATCCTGCCAATAATAGTATCCCCACACTCTAAACATTTTTTTTGCATTTACTTAATATTACAATTGCTAAATATTTAAACTTTATAACATTTAATAATCTGTTACATCTCCCCAATTTTCACCAGATTTTATTCTATATAACTGCATTTCAGAAATTCCAAATTGTTTTGCTATAATTCGCATTCTAGTTTTTCTGTTTGGGTCGAAAAGTTTTCGCTTTATCATTTTCACTTTTCCTACAGATAGTTTTGCATTTAAACGTTTCTTTTTTCGTTTTATTTTTCCTGCAATAACTAAAGGATTATTTTGATTATGTTTTACCATTTCTGAACGAGTAGCCCATGCTAAATTTTCAGCCGAATTATTTAATTTGTCATGATCTTTATGAATTACAAATCTTTTATTCTCACTGTTTTGAATAAAACATTCGGCTACAATTTTATGTACATACATTAAATGAATAGTCTTATTTTTTCTAATGGCTGAAAAAGCTTCATATCCATTAATATCTGTCAGTTTAAAATTAAGCTTGCGTTTAGCATGTTTTTCGCTATAAACTCTACCTAAATTCGAAATGTGATAACGTTCTTTAGGTAACCAATCGTCTTTTTGTACAACACACCATTCTTCATTTTTTAATTTAGTTAACATATTTTTAGTTTTTGAGAGAACCGAAATATACAATATTTTTTATCCGTTTACAAACGACTACAAATACTTACAAACGGAAGTAAGTATTTATGTACCGAATAATTTTTAAAACCTAATACATCTTTGCAGTGTCGAATTTATACTGGACTTGTTTCAGTAACTCATTTACAAAACGACAATTAGGAAAATTAAAAAGCTCCTGAAACGAATTCAGGATATAGTATTAACTGTTTAACAATTAAATTAAAAATTATGAGCACACTTAGAAACAAAGTACAGTTGATTGGTAACTTAGGAAACGACCCAGAAATCATCAATCTAGAATCTGGAAAAACATTAGCAAAATTTAATATTGCTACAAACGAAAGCTACACCAATAATAAAGGTGAAAAAATTACAGATACACAATGGCATAATATTGTGGCTTGGGGAAAAACTGCTGAGATAATTGAAAAATATGTAACCAAAGGAAAAGAAGTTGCTATTGAAGGTAAATTAACATCTCGTAGTTATGATGATAAAGAAGGTAACAAACGTTTTATTACAGAAGTAGTTTGTAGTGAGTTGTTAATGTTAGGGAAATAAATACTTAACCTATTATATTTTTATTAAAACGAGATTTCTTTAAAAAAGGAATCTCGTTTATTTTTTAACGTTATCAACATTGTAATAACCGCCTTTATTTTCGGTTCTATCTAAAGACTGTCTCACAATTAAATGTGCAATGTTCACCATATTTCGTAATTCACAAAGCGATGTTGTTATTTTAGATTCTTTATATAAATCTTCAACTTCATTATAAATTAAATCTAAATGTTTTATGGCGCGTTTTAAACGCTCATTACTTCTTACAATACCAACATAATTACGCATTAAAGCCTGCAATTGCTTAAGGTTGTGCTGAATTAAAATATGCTCTTTTGCAATGGTAGTACCTTCATCATTCCAATCTGGGATTGTTACATCAACAACAGACTCTTCATGCTTAGCATGGTATTTAAAAATATTATGTGCATACACCAAAGCTTCTAATAACGAATTTGATGCTAACCTATTTGCACCATGTAAACCTGTTCTAGAACATTCGCCACAGGCAAATAAATTGGTAATGGTTGTCTTTCCTTTTTTATTCACTTTAATACCTCCACATAAATAATGAGATGCAGGAACAACTGGAATCCAATCGGTTTTAATATCAATATGGTGTTCTAAACATTTATTATAAATATTAGGAAAATGCTTTATAAAAGCATCCATATCTAAATGCGTACAATCTAAATACACATGCGCTTCTCCAGATTTTTTTAACTCGTTATCAATACTTTGAGACACAATATCTCTAGAAGCAAGTTCTGCACGCTCATCATAATCTGGCATAAAACGATACCCATCCTTGTTTCTAAGATAAGCTCCAAAACCTCTAACTGCTTCAGAAATTAAGAAAGATGATTCTCCTTTTTCCTCATATAAAGCCGTAGGATGAAATTGTACAAATTCCATATCTTTAATACGTGCTTTTGCTCTGTAAGCCATGGCAATACCATCGCCAGTTGCAATTACTGGGTTTGTAGTATGCCCATATACACAGCCAATACCACCAGAAGCTAACAGCGTACTATTTGCTTTTATAGTGAAAATATTTCCTGTTTTTTGATTAAAAACATAAGCACCAAAACACTTTAAGTCTTCTTGATCAAGATCTTTTATGTGGTGATTAGTAACTAAATCTATAGCAAAATGATGTGGTAAAATAGTAATATTTGGTAATTGATGCGCACGTTTTAATAAAGCACGTTCAATTTCAAAACCTGTAATGTCTTTATGATGTAACACACGATATTCAGAATGACCTCCTTCTTTTCCTAAATCGAAATCACCACTAGAGTCTAAATCAAAATTTGCTCCCCAAAGCATCAACTCTTCAAGGCGTTCGGGACCTTCTTTAATAACCATTTTTACAACGGCTTCATTACAAAGTCCATCGCCGGCAATTAAAGTATCTTTTATATGTTTTTTAAAGGAATCGTTTTCTTTATCTATAACAACAGCAACACCACCTTGTGCATATTTAGTATTCGATTCATCCTCACTCGCTTTAGTAACGATAACAACCTTTCTTTCAGGAAATTTTTCAGCTATTTTAACCGAAAACGTTAAACCTGCAATTCCAGAACCAATTACTAAATAATTTGTTGTCATGATTATTTATTTTGAAAGCTCTAACATACGTTCAATTGGCAATAAAGCACGTTCTCTTATATTTTCAGGAACATCAATTTGTGGCGACTCGTTAAGTAAGCAATCGTATAATTTTTGAAGCGTATTCATTTTCATAAAGTGACACTCACTACAGGCACAAGTATTATCTTCTTTAGCAGGCGCAGGAACAAGCTCTGTATTTGGCATTTCTTGTTGCATTTTATGCAAAATACCAGCTTCGGTAGCTACAATAAATTTTTGATCTTGATGATCCTTCACATAATTTATCATTCCAGAAGTAGAACCAATATATGTTGCTGTATTTAAAATATGTTCTTCAGATTCTGGATGTGCTATAATTTTATAATCTGGATATTTTTTATGTAATTCAATTAATTTATCCATAGAAAAAGCCTCATGTACAATACAACTACCGTCCCATAAAAGCATATCTCTACCTGTTTCTTTAATTATATAAGCGCCTAAGTTTTTATCTGGCGCAAAAATAATAGGTGTTTCTTTTGGAATAGATTCTACTATTTTTAAAGCATTTGATGACGTACAAACAATATCACTTAAGGCCTTAATTTCTGCCGAACAATTTACATAAGTAATAACCACATGATCTGGGTGTGCTTTGGTAAATTTTTCAAAAGCATCTGGCGGACAAGAATCTGCCAACGAACAACCTGCATTTAAATCTGGTAAAACAACTGTTTTATCTGGACTTAAAATTTTAGCAGTCTCTGCCATAAAATGAACTCCTGCAAACACAATCATATCGGCATCAGTTTCTGCTGCCTTTTGCGATAAACCTAAACTATCACCTACATAATCCGCAATATCCTGTATTTCAGCAACCTGATAATAATGTGCTAGAATTACAGCATTCTTTTCCTCCTTAAGTCGTTTAATTTCTTTTACTAAATCCATCCTTAATTAAAATAAATAGTTTTAATTAAGTAAAACCAATAGTTATGCCAAGGCTTTACTTTTTACAAATATCTTAATTAAAATTATAACGAATTCAGTTTACCTCAAAAAATAAAGCAAAATTGAAGAGATATTAGCTTTTTAGCAATTATTTAAATTCTCATTAAACAAATACTTATTTAATTACTAAAACTAAAACTCTAATCCTTGAAACTAAAATTTAAACTAGGCTAATACTTTAGATTTTTGATTATTAATTGACAAGTTTTCAATTTCTAAAGCTATTTGCTTTAATGTTTCTTCTCCTTTATCTAATTCATTTAAAACTTCGTCTTTTATGTCGTGAAATGTGTTTTTTAAGTCGTTAAATAACGATTTATAATACTCCACACCTTCATTCATATTACGAGTAAATGTTTTAAAATACTTCTCTTCTTTCTTAGTTAACTCTATACTTACTTCTTCTAATTTATTTTTCAAATAGTCAATATAAATATAAAGCTCTTTAATAAATATATTAGGACGATCTGTTCTAGAAATCATATTATCTCTTCCATAAATATGATCGGTCATATTTTTTAAACTCATTAATTTAGAATAATATGCCATATTTGGACCTGGACAAATAGATACTCCTGTTCCTAATCCTTTTGTTTCTAAATTATAAGCCAATAAAGCAGATGTACCTAAACCAACACATGTGCAAGATTTTTCGACTATTTTATTAAATTTTATTTGATAATCTGCTCCTGATAAACCTTCGCTATCTAACTCCTTTATTTTTGAATATTGGTATTCTCTTGACGCTATACAAATGCCTTTATCGTTAAATTCTTTGTTTAGTGACACAAACTTTTTAGGACAAGAACTCCCTGGTCTCCCTTTATTTATTAAGGCTTCTTTTTCTAAATCTTTCGTATTTGCTCTAAGGTTATTAAACGGAATTCCTAAAGGAGAAATATCACTTAAATACAAATCCTTTTCCTTAGCATCAATTAAATTATCTATAGTTTTTTCATCAACAGTTGTAGCTTCTGGAACTAATAAAAAAGGCGTTCCCCAACCTACAGCATCTAAATTATATTCATCAATTAAAAACTCTTGCTCTTCATGCGTACCAATGCCACCTTGAGCCGTAATATCTATTTTTAATGGTGCTTTAGAAATAATACGTCCTTGATTTTCTAATTCTTGATTCAACAATGTTTCAATAGACGCTCTTAACTCTTCTCTTTTTTCTTTAAATTCTGCTAAAACAGGTCCTAATAAATAACCATCTGTTGCAAAAGCATGACCACCACAGTTAAGTCCAGATTCTATTCTGTATTCTGAAACCCACAATCCTTTTTTAGCTAAAAACTTGCCTTGAATTAATGCCGATCTATAATCACTTACTTTTAAAATAATTTTCTTTTTAAAAGTTCCATCTTCGGTTGGATAAAAATCATCAAACTGCCCCATGTATGCATACAATCTAGGATTCATTCCTGCAGATAATACTACCGAAGCGTTTAATTTACTATTTGCAAAACCCCTTAAAGCAGCATGTGCATCATTATATTCTGAAGGTAATTGCTCATTTTTAATATAGTTGTCTTTATCAACCTTAGTCATGATATTTACATCTATACTTCCTTTTACTAAGTTTTTAGACGCCCAACTTTTAATTTCAGAAACATTAAACCCAGTTTCTGTTAATTTTTTAAACTCTTCTTTTATTGATGAGTTTGAAGGCAACATATTAATATAAGCCTTCATATCATCACTCTTTTCAAGTGTTATGTTTTTTAACGCTTCAAACTTTTTATCAACGGCATCGTTTATCAAGTTTAAATAAGAAGTGATTCTTTTTGCTCTAAAATCGTCTACTTTATCTGTGATTTCGCTATAAGGAATCTCAAATTTCTCACTATACATTTTTCTTAATTTCTCTATAAGAATATCATCTACCAAAGAAATAACAGAATCTATACCATATTGAGCCACCTTTAAAGGAGAATCTATTGTGAATCCAATTCCCATTACTGGAATATGAAATGAATGTGCTTTTTTCATGTGCTTTAGTTTATCAATTATCACATGTAACAGCCATAAATAATTATGGGTATTACATCTATATATTATTATATATAATAATCTGTAAAAGTATGCCGTTCTTTTACCTCGAAATATGATATATATCATACTTTCACGTAAGCAGTTTCTTAAAAACGCCTATTTAATTTGGGGTATTGATTAGAAAGATATGGTGATAGCTCCTGTTTTTTTTAATTATTCTTAACTAGAATTCATCAAACAACAAAAATTGATAAAACTTTAGCAAGACCTCGTTCCTTAACTTAAGCTTTACTATTTTTATGACTAATTTTCAATAGAACGATACCATGTCAGTAGAGCCGAAATTAACACGATTTAAACAAAGCGTTTTGTCAAAATATCAAATATACAATAGTATATTTATGACACTACCTTTTGATACTATAACAAAAACAGGAGTTCTTCTTCCTTTATTTCATGAAACTTGTGAAAAAGGGTTTAAAAACGGAGACGACCCAACCACAATTGTAGATACTTTTTTTAAGAAATACCAAGGAAGACGTTCTAAAGAAAGCCAAATAAACCTATTATTTAGATTTATACAATATATAGAGCGTCAAGTTGTATTATTTGATGCGGTTGAAGATGCTGCTTTCCCAGTTGTAAATAACATGGAAGGTATTGGTACTTTAAGAAACCTTAAAGAAACGGCTACTTCTGAAAACAAATTAGAAGAATTAAAAAACTATTTAGAAGAATTTAAAGTTCGTATTGTTTTAACAGCGCATCCAACACAATTTTATCCAGGAACTGTACTTGGTATTATTACCGATTTAACAGCAGCTATTAAAAACAATGATCTATCTGGAATTAATGATTTGTTTGCTCAATTAGGAAAAACACCTTTCTTTAAACATGAAAAGCCAACGCCTTATGATGAAGCAAAAAGCTTAATATGGTATTTAGAAAATGTTTTTTATCATTCTTTTGGAGAAATTTATAATTATATTCAACAGAATATTTACGACGATGGTAAAAAACACAACGAAATAATTAACATTGGCTTTTGGCCTGGTGGTGACCGAGATGGAAACCCTTTTGTAAAACCAGACACCACATTAAAAGTTGCTAATAAGCTAAAACAAGCTGTATTAAAAAAATACTATTCAGATCTTAAAAATTTAAGACGTAAGCTAACCTTTAGAGGTGTTGAAAATCGTATTATTCGTTTAGAAACTATCGTATATAACTATAGCGTAAATTTAAATGCTTCTGAAACCATTACAGCAAAAGAGCTTCTTTCAGAATTATTAAGTATTAGAGACCTTATTATAGAAAAACACCAATCTTTATATGTAAGCGAAATAAATAACTTAATAAATAGAATTCACCTGTTTGGTTTTAATTTTGCAACTTTAGATATTCGTCAAGATAGTAGAATTCACCATGGTGTATTTACAACTGTTATTAATAATTTAATTGAAAATGGACACGAATCGTTCCCTAAAAATTATCATGATTTATCTGATGAGGAACAAGTAAAAATTTTATCAGAAGTAAAAACAGACTCACTTATAGATATTGATGTTTTTGAAGATGAAATGACTCATAATACGTTAAAAACTATTAAAGTTATTAAAGATATACAAAAATCTAATGGAGAACGAGGTGCTAATAGATACATTATTAGTAACAACCAAACGGCTCTTAATGTGATGCAACTTTTTGCGATGCTAAAACTAACAGCATTTCAAGAAGATTTAACAGTAGACGTAGCACCACTTTTTGAAACAATTCCAGATTTAGAAAATGCGCCAGATGTTATGGAGCAACTATATACGAATCCTGCATATAGAGCACATCTAGAACGTCGTGGTAACAAACAAACTATTATGCTTGGTTTCTCTGACGGAACAAAAGATGGTGGTTATTTAATGGCAAACTGGGGAATTTATAAAGCTAAAGAACTGCTTACCGAAATGTCTAGAAAATACGACATTACTGCTATATTCTTTGACGGACGTGGTGGACCTCCTGCACGTGGAGGTGGAAAAACACACCAATTCTATTCTTCTTTAGGACCAACTATTGAAGACAAAGAAGTACAACTTACTATACAAGGACAAACCATTAGTTCTAATTTCGGAACTTTAGATTCGTCGCAATATAACTTAGAACAACTTATTAGTTCTGGTATGTCTAACCGTATTGGAAAAGACAAACATTTAATGTCTAAAGAAGACAAAGCTGTTATGACTGACTTAGCTGAAACAAGCTATGAAGCATACAAAAACTTTAAAAAGCATGAAATGTTCATTCCTTACTTAGAAAGAATGAGTACTTTAAAATTTTATGCAAAAACCAATATTGGTAGTAGACCATCTAAAAGAGGAACTTCTGATAAATTAATATTTTCAGATTTAAGAGCTATTCCTTTTGTGGGGTCTTGGAGTCAGTTAAAACAAAACGTTCCTGGTTTTTATGGCGTTGGTACAGCACTAAAAAAGTATGAAGAAAAAGGAGAATTTTATAAAGTAGAACAACTTTACAAAAACTCTAAATTCTTTAAAACACTTTTAGAAAACAGTATGATGTCTTTAACCAAATCGTTTTTCGATTTAACTAAATACATGTCTAAAGACGAAGAATTTGGTGATTTCTGGAAGATTATTTACGCAGAGTACAATACCACAAAATCACTTTTACTTAAACTTACAGGCTACAAAGAACTTATGGAAAATGAGCCTTCTGGAAAAGCGTCTATTGAAGTAAGAGAATCTATAGTTTTACCATTACTTACAATACAACAATATGCTCTTAAAAAAATTCAAGAGCTTATGAAAGAAGACGTAAAAGACGAAGAACAATTAAAAATATATGAAAAAATTGTAACACGTTCTTTGTTTGGAAATATTAATGCGAGTAGAAATTCTGCTTAATTAGTATTTAAAAATATTTATATAATAAAAAAACCTTCCTCAATCAGAAGGTTTTTTTTATGCATTAAATTCACGCTCTTAAGTTTAATAATTACCACTAAAACCATATTTATCAGAACCTAAAATGGATTATAAAAATTAATTTTCAACAACCATTAGAGAAGGAGAAAGGCTTTAAAAACAACCGTTATTCTTAACACCTACAGTAGCAATAAATCCTGTTGTGTAATAAATTGAATTCTGCTTAGGTTAAAAAGATATATTCAAATAAAAAGGATGCCTTACATAAAGTAAGACATCCTTTTTAACACTAACTAAATATTATTATATTCTACTAATGCTCATTTAATCTAAAGTCTGGATAAGCATCCATACCGTGTTCATGAGCATCTAATCCTTCTAATTCTTCTTTTTCAGAAACTCTTATTCCCATTGTTTTCTTAAGCGTATAAATAATAATAAACGCTGTTACCAAACAAAATACGGCATAAGAACCAACACCTATTAATTGGCTAATAAATTGATCCATTCCTGCTAAGTTACCAAATAAACCAACTGCTAATGTTCCCCAGATACCACAAATAAGATGTACAGCAATGGCTCCAACAGGATCATCTAATTTTAATTTATCTACAAAACTCACTGCAAATACAATTAAAGCACCTGCTATAGCTCCGATTATAATAGCATCTGTTGGACTCATTTGATCTGCTCCTGCAGTAATACCAACTAAACCTCCAAGTATTCCGTTTAAGAACATGGTTAAATCTAAATTCTTAAACATAGCAGTAGAAACCAACATACAAACCACACCTCCGGCAGCAGCAGCTAAACATGTAGTAACTAAAGTTAACGATGTTAATTCTGGATCGGCAGAAAGTACAGAACCTCCATTAAACCCAAACCATCCTAACCAAAGAATTAAAACCCCTGCAGTTGCTAATGGAATATTATGACCTGGAATAGCTTGTGGTTTTCCATCTTTAAATTTTCCAATACGAGATCCTAATAACCAAACAGCTACTAAAGCCGCCCAACCTCCTACAGAGTGTACTAGAGTTGAACCTGCAAAATCATAAAAAGGTGTATCTAGCATTTGTAAAAATCCGCCACCCCATTTCCAAGATCCTGCAATTGGGTAAACAAATCCAACATAAACAATAGCAAAAATCATAAATGGTACAATTTTCATACGCTCAGCTACAGCTCCAGAAACTATGGTTGCTGCAGTTGCTGCAAACATACCTTGGAATAAGAAATCTGTCCAATAGGTATAGCCTTCATTATATGTTAAATCTAAAGCGCCTTCAGCTGTTAGTGGTGAATCTAAGCCAAAACCTGCAAAACCAAAAATTCCTGAAGAACCTTCAGCAAAACCTGGGTACATTAAATTAAAACCTACTAAGCAATATAATAATAGCCCGATAGTAATAATAAAAATGTTTTTAAATAATATGTTTATTGTATTCTTTTGTCTAGTTAATCCGATTTCTAAAAATGCAAAACCTAAATGCATAAAGAAAACCAGCGCTGTACAGATCATCATCCATACATTATTTGTTGTTAATAATTCCATAATTATATTTTATTGCCTTATTTTATTGACAGTTAGTTATTTTAAAGTATCTCCTCCTTTTTCTCCTGTACGTATTCTGTAACATTCAGTAACATCTGATACAAATATTTTACCATCTCCAACTTCTCCTGTTCCAGCAGAATTAAGAATAGCTTGTATCGTTGCCTCTTCAAAATCATCATTCACAACGATTGATACATACCTTCTTTGTATATCACTTGTACTGTAAGACACCCCTCTATATACATGTCCTTCTTTTTCATTTCCCAAACCAGTAACATCCCAGTAAGAGAAAAAATTCACACCAACTTCATGTAAAGCTTCTTTAACGACGCGATACTTTGATTTTCTAATAATTGCTTCAATTTTTTTCATAATAATATTATCTTAAATTGTTTAGTATTCAATATTAAAGAATATTTAGATTCTTTTATAAATCTAAACCCACCATTTTTAAACAATTAAAAGATGCCTTATAAATAAGGCATCTTTTTATTAAATTTTCAAAAAAAGTGTATTATAGTAACAGAAATTAATCTTCCATTTCTCTTTGTCTTTTTCCTGGGTAAGCTAATGTTCCGTGCTCAGAAATATCAAGACCTGCAATTTCTTCTGCTTCAGAAACTCTAAGTCCAACTGTCTTTTTCATAATTCCTAAGAAAATAAAAGATAAAACAATTGCCCATACAGCATATGCTAATACGCCTATAGCTTGTGCTCCTAATTGAGCAGCACCACCACCATTGAATAATCCAATACCAGTATCACCATCAATACCCCAAAGACCTATAACTAAAGTTCCCCAAGCACCAGCAACACCGTGTACAGAAATAGCACCTACAGCATCATCAATTTTTAATGTTTTTTCAATAAATCCTATTGAAAGCACTACAAGAATACCACCAATTAAACCAGCTAATACTGCTCCACCTTCGCTCATATTACCACAACCAGCAGTAATACTTACAAGACCTGCAAGCGCTCCGTTTAATGTCATACCTAAATTAGGTTTTCCGTTTTTAATCCAAGTGAATAATAAAGCACTTAATGCACCAGCTGCAGCAGCTAAATTTGTTACAAGTACTACTTGAGAAGCAGCAGTAGCATCGTCACCACCCCAAGCTAATTGAGAACCACCATTAAAACCGAACCATCCTAACCAAAGGATAAATACACCTAAAGTAGCGTACATTTGGTTATGACCGTGCATTTCAACAGGTTTTCCATCTAAGAATTTACCAATTCTTGGACCTACCATCCAAGCAGCAACTAAAGCAGCCCATCCACCAACAGAGTGAACAATAGAAGATCCAGCAAAATCAATAAACTCAGCAGGCATAATTCCGTCAGTATTATTTAACCAACCACCATTCCATTCCCAACCACCAGCGATAGGGTAAATAAAAGCAGTTAATATAATACTAAATATTGCATAAGTTGTGTATTTTGTTCTTCCAGCAATAGCTCCAGAAACAATAGTTGCAGCAGTAGCAGCAAATACAGTTTGAAAGAATAAATCGGCAGCTCCTTGAGAAAAGATAAATCCTCCCCAGTGAAAGAAACCTCCACCTTGATCTGCTCCATACATTAAAGAGTAACCAATAAACCAGAAAGCTAAAGAGCCCACTGCAATGTCTAAGAAGTTTTTCATGGCGATGTTCACCGCATTTTTTGAATCTGTCATTCCAGACTCAACTAAAAAGAAACCAGCTTGCATAAAGAATACTAAGATACCTGAAATAAGCATCCACATCATTCCCATGTCGCCTTCAATAGCGGCAGTATCTTGAATTATAAGGGGCATGTTTAACATTGACATAATATATAATTTTAAGGGTTAGTGTTAAAAAAGAATAAAGTTTCTGCTCTTAGAGAACAGAAACTTTATTTTATTCTCTTTGTTAAATTTTATTTTTTTGTATTCCTTAGAATGTTACAATTGCAGCTAAAGTAAATGCAGCTAAATTATCTGAAGCAGCACCATCAGCATCTAAATATGGCATAGCATCACTCCAAGAATCTAATCTAATTTCTGGCTTAATAATTAAATTATCAATAGTATAACTTCCTGTTAATGTTGTAGCGAACACGCTTTCTTCAGCTGGATTTGCATCTCCATGTAAACCAAAGTACTCTCCTCTTAATCCAATAGAAAAAGCATCAGAAGTAGCTAATTGTGGATACAAAGCAGCACCATAGAAACCAGAACCGTCATTATCGTTGTATGCAGCGTTAATACCTAAGAAGAAAGAATCAGATAAATCGAAACCACCTGTATAATCAATTTCAAAACCTAACCCTCCAGCATTACCGCTATCATAGTATAAGTTTAAGTATTGTCCGTAAAAACCTAATTGTGCTCCAAGTGCATATTCACCAGAAGTAGAAATATCATTAGTATCCCATGGGTTAGTTATTGCTAACATTAAGCTCCAATCATCAGATAAAGCAAAATCAGCTTTTAAACCAACATGAGAAAAAGGTCCGTTTGAAAATAAATATGAACAGCTATAGTTAAAGTTTGCTGCAGGAGCAATAACTTCATATCCTAAAAACGTATTAAATCTACCAAATGTTAAAGTAGTTCCTTCTGAAACATTCCAGTAAACATATGCTTGATTTACAATACCATCAATAATATCTGAATTAAAAGTAGCACCTGCTCCTCTTGGTCCAGTAACTAAATCAAGTACCGCTCCTACTTTCTCTCCTTCATAGCTAGCTATTATATTACCCATACCAACAGCAAAACCAGATTGACCTGCAAAAGCTGTTCCGAAAGATTGACCATCATTATCAGAAGCTGACAAATATGTTTGATAATAAGCATCAACACTACCACTAATAGTTAAAGCTGGTTTTTCGGCTTCCTGTGCAAATAATACCGTTGCCATAAAAAGCATTGAAAGTGTAATTAATTTTTTCATAATGTTTAATTTTAAGTTTTAATTTTTTGGTTAATTTTTCCTTAAGAATGATGTAAAACTATGTTAAAAAGTGTTAACCCCCATAAAAAATAGGGGTATTTGATTAACTTTTATCAATATTCCATTTTTTACCCCTTTTTTTTGGAGGTATTCTGTTTATTTTTTGATTTTTTGGTTTTTCAACAACCAAATACTTTGAGAATTTGTCAATATTTATCAAATTTTAGTGCTTTTATTCTCATCATTTAAAGATTTCTTTATCATTAATTCACATATATGTATTTATTACTAAAAATCATCAATTGAATATTTATTAATAAATCTCATTATTATTGATATATAACTATTTTTAGCTTTGCTTCTCTTAAAAAATCGGAATAATGAATTACCCTCTATTGTTATTTAAAAACTAGGTTATATCTTAGCCTTTCGACTCAAGTTTTTAAACCAAAATTTGTTGATTATGCTGAAGAAACAAGGACTCTATTTACCTGAATTTGAACACGAAAATTGTGGCGCAGGTTTTATTTGTAATCTCAAGGGAGAAAAAACAAATCAAATCATTCATGATGCGTTAGAAATTCTAGTAAAACTAGAACACCGTGGAGGTGTTAGCTCCGATGGAAAAACCGGTGATGGTGCTGGTTTATTAATTGATATTCCTCACGATTATTTTAAACGAGTATGTGATTTTGAAATCCCAACTCAAAGAGAATATGCTGTAGGTATGTTATTTTTACCAAAAGTGTCAAACCAATATCAATTTTGTAAAGATACTTTTGAAAAAGAAATAAAAGCGCAAGGACTTTCTATTTTAGGATGGCGTGAAGTTCCTGTAGATTCTTCGCAATTAGGAGAAATAGCTTTAGCTTCAGAACCTAATATAGAGCAAATCTTTATTGGAAAGACAGAAACTATTGATGAAGCTACTTTTAAAGCAAAATTATATGCTGCTCGAAAAATTGCTGAGCATACTATAAGACTTTCAAAAATATCTCAAAGTGATTACTTCTATATACCAAGTTTATCTACTACAACTTTAATATATAAAGGTATTATAATGCCAGAAGATATTGGGCCTTATTTTACAGATTTACAACAAGAAGATTTAGTAACACGTTTAGCTTTAGTACACCAACGTTTCTCTACTAACACCATGCCAGCATGGGAATTAGCACAACCATTCCGTTATATGTGTCAGAATGGAGAGATTAATACTTTAAGAGGTAACGTAAGCAGAATGCGTGTTCGAGAAGAGATTATGAAAAGTGATGTCTTCGGACCTCAAATAGATAAATTATTCCCAATTATATTACCAGGAAAGTCAGATTCTGCTTCTATGGATATGGTTGTTGAATTATTAACACATACAGGACGTTCGTTACCAGAAGTAATGATGATGATGATTCCTGAAGCATGGGAAAAACACAAAACCATGTCTGAGGAACGCAAAGCATTTTACGATTATAATGCTTGTATTATGGAGCCTTGGGATGGACCAGCTTCTGTGCCTTTTACTGATGGTGATTATGTTGGAGCTTTATTAGATCGTAATGGATTAAGACCTTCAAGATATACGGTTACCAAAAGCGGTAAATTAATTATGTCTTCAGAAATTGGTGTTGTAGAAGTTGCTCCCGAAGATATTGAAAGTCATGGTCGTTTAGAGCCTGGGAAAATGTTCTTGGTAGACATGAATGAAGGTCGTATTATTAACGATGAAGAAATTAAAAGTAAAATTGTTTCTGAAAGACCTTATAAAGAATGGTTAGAAAAAACAAGATTACATTTAAAAGATGTACCTTATACTAATACAACGTGTCCTATCGAAACTATCGATATAAAAACAAGACAACGTTTATTTAACTATACATTCGAGGATATTCAAGAAGTTATCACGCCAATGGCAATAGTTGGTAAAGAAGCTTTAGGCTCAATGGGAATTGATACACCTTTAGCTGTTTTATCTGATAGACCTCAATTAATTTCAAACTACTTTAAACAATTATTCGCGCAGGTTACAAACCCACCTTTAGATGGTATTCGTGAAGAAATTGTAACAGATATTAGCTTATCATTAGGTAAGGATAGAAATATTTTCAGCATTACAGAAAGACAGTGTAGAAAATTAAAAATTCAAAACCCTGTAATTTCTAATGCCGATTTAGAAAAAATAAGAAACATATCAATAGAAAGCTTTAAAGCTGAAACTATTGAAATGTTATATCCAAAAGAAAAAGGACTTAACGGACTTGAAGATGCTTTAGATGATATTATTGTACAAATTGAAAAAGCCTTATTAAGAAAGACGAATATTATTATCTTATCAGATAGAGGTGTTAATAAAGAATTTGCTCCTATTCCGTCTTTACTAGCTTGTTCTTATGTACACCATCAATTGAACCGTTTACGTAAGCGTTCTTATTTCGATATTATTATTGAATCTGCCGAACCTCGTGAACCACATCATTTTGCTACATTATTTGGTTACGGAGCTAGTGCCGTTAACCCATACATGGTTAACGAAATAATTAGAATGCAAGTAAAAGAAGGTTTTATTGAAGGTATTGACGAGCAAAAAGCTGTTGATAATTTCAACAAAGCCATTGGAAAAGGTATTTTAAAAGTGATGAACAAAATTGGAATCTCTACTTTACATTCGTACAGAGGTTCTCAAATATTCGAAATTGTTGGTTTCAACTCGCAATTCGTAGAAAAATATTTCCCATATACGGCTTCAAGAATTGAAGGTATTGGTTTATATGAAATTGAAAAAGAAATTAGCGAACGCTACAAATATGCGTATCCAGATACTTATATTGACAAACGATTAGGCTTAAATATTGGTGGCGATTATAGATGGAGACGTAATGGCGAACGCCACATGTTTAACCCTACAACAGTTGCAAAACTACAACAAGCGGTTAGATTAAGCGATCAAGCTAGTTATGACACATATGCTAAAGCTGTTAATGAGCAGGCAGAAAACTTAATGACCATTCGTGGTTTATTTGAGTTTGATAATTTAGATCCTATTCCATTAGATGAAGTAGAACCATGGACCGATATCGTAAAACGATTTAAAACAGGTGCCATGTCTTACGGATCTATTTCTAGAGAAGCTCACGAAAATTTAGCAATTGCCATGAACCGAATTGGAGGAAAATCTAATTCTGGTGAAGGTGGAGAAGATAGAAAACGTTTTATTCCTGATGCTAACGGAGATAGTAGAAACTCTGCTATTAAGCAAGTAGCTTCTGGTCGTTTTGGAGTAACTTCGCATTACTTATCTAATGCAAGAGAAATTCAAATAAAAATGGCTCAGGGTGCTAAACCTGGAGAAGGTGGGCAATTACCTGGAGAAAAAGTATTACCATGGATTGCATCGGCACGTAACTCAACACCTTTTGTAGGTTTGATTTCACCGCCACCACATCACGATATTTATTCTATTGAAGATTTAGCGCAGTTAATTTACGACTTGAAAAACGCAAATCGTGAAGCACGAATTAATGTAAAATTAGTATCAGAAGTAGGTGTTGGTACTATTGCTGCAGGTGTTTCTAAAGCAAAAGCAGATGTGGTTCTTATTGCAGGTTATGATGGTGGTACAGGAGCATCTCCTTTAACATCATTAAAACACGCAGGACTTCCTTGGGAACTTGGGTTAGCAGAAGCACAACAAACTCTTGTATTAAACAATTTACGTTCTCGTATTGTTGTAGAATGTGATGGCCAATTAAAAACTGGTCGCGATGTTGCTATAGCTTGTTTATTAGGAGCTGAAGAATTTGGATTTGCAACAGCGCCATTAGTAGCTTCGGGTTGTATTATGATGCGTAAATGTCATTTAAATACTTGCCCTGTGGGTATTGCGACTCAAGATAAAGAGTTACGTAAAAACTTTAAAGGTACACCAGAACACGTTATTAATTTCTTCTACTATATAGCTGAAGAATTAAGAGGTATTATGGCACAATTAGGATTCCGTACTATGGATGAAATGATTGGTCAAACTCATAAAATAAATGCTAATAAAGCTATTAAGCATTATAAAGCAAAAGGATTAGATTTATCATCTATCTTACACAGACCTGCTTCTTATAGTAAGATGCCGGTTAAAAATTCTGAGAAACAAGATCATAGTTTAGAAAATGTTTTAGATTTTACCATCTTAAAGCACTCTAGAACAGCAATTGCTAATAAAGTTCCAACAACTTTAGAATTCCCTATTAACAATATAGACCGTTCAGTTGGAGCAATTATTAGTAACGAAATTTCTAAAATACATGGACATCTAGGTTTACCTGAAAATACTTTAAATATAAACTTTACGGGTTCTGCAGGACAAAGTTTTGGAGCATTTGGTGCACATGGACTTACTTTCAACCTTGAAGGAAATACCAATGATTACCTAGGTAAAGGTTTATCTGGAGCTAAAATTATTGTTAAGAAACCTACTAAAGCAGATTTTATTGCAGAAAATAACATTATAGTAGGTAATGTATGTTTATTTGGAGCAGTACAAGGTGAAGCTTATATTAATGGTATTGCTGGCGAACGTTTTGCAGTTCGTAACTCTGGAGCAACTACAGTTGTTGAAGGTGTAGGAGATCACTGTTGTGAATATATGACAGGAGGTAAAGTTATCGTACTTGGTAGTACAGGTAGGAACTTTGCTGCAGGTATGAGTGGTGGTATTGCTTATGTATACGATCCAGAAAATAAATTTGTAAATGGTTTGTGCAATACAGAAACTATAGATTTTGAAGATATCTTACCAGAAGATGCTGCCGATTTAAAATCATGGATTGAAAAACATGTTTTATATACAGATAGTAATCTTGCTAAAAAATTATTAGCCGATTGGGATAATAGCTTAAAGAACTTTGTTCGAATAATGCCTACGGAATACAAGAAAGCATTAGAGCGTTTAGCAAAAGGAGAAGTAATGGTTGAAGAATTAGAAATAGCATAATACGATGGGAAAAGTAACAGGTTTTAAAGAATTCGAAAGAAAAGATGAAACGTACACGCCTGTACCAGAACGTGTAGAACATTATAATGAATTTACAGTACCTTTAAGTGATAAAGATATTACCGAGCAAGGTTCTCGCTGTATGGATTGTGGTATTCCTTTTTGCCATAGTGGTTGTCCACTTGGTAATTTAATTCCAGATTTCAATCACATGGTACACCAAGGTGAATGGCAAAAAGCCTCTTGGATATTACACTCTACAAACAACTTTCCTGAGTTTACAGGTCGTTTGTGTCCTGCTCCTTGTGAGCAAGCTTGTGTATTAGGTATTATTGAAGATCCTATTTCTATTGAAAATATTGAAAAAAATATTGTTGAACGTGCTTTTAAAGAAGGCTGGATAAAACCACAACCACCTAAGACAAGAACCGGTAAAACAGTTGCAGTTGTAGGTTCTGGACCTGCTGGTTTAGCAACTGCCCAACAATTAAATAGAGCAGGACATCTAGTAACTGTTTTTGAAAGAGATGATGCTGTTGGAGGGTTATTACGCTACGGAATCCCTAATTTCAAAATGGAAAAAGGTGTTATAGATCGTCGTGTAGCTATTTTAGAAGCTGAAGGCATTATATTTAAAACCAATATAAATGTTGGTGTAAACTACGATGTAAAAGAATTAAAAGCCTTTGATGCAGTTGTTCTTTGTGGTGGTGCAACGGAAAGAAGAAGCTTACCAACTCCTGGTATTGATGCCGATGGAGTGGTGCAAGCTATGGATTTCTTAACACAACAAACCAAAGTTGTTTTCGGTCAGAAAATTGAAAACCAAGTTATAGCAACTGATAAAGATGTCATCGTTATTGGTGGAGGAGATACAGGTTCAGATTGTATAGGAACGTCTAACCGTCATGGTGCAAAATCGGTAGTTAATTTTGAAATTATGCCGAAACCTCCAGGACATCGTTCTCCAACTACACCATGGCCATATTGGCCATTACAGTTAAAAACATCGTCTTCTCATAAAGAAGGTGTCGAACGTAACTGGTTAATAAACACAAAAGAGTTTGTAAAGGACGAAAACGGAAAGCTAATTGCTTTAAAAACAGTTAATGTTGAATGGGAAATGATTCCTGGCGAACGTCCTAAATTAATAGAAATTGAAGGAACCGAAAAAACATGGCCATGTGATTTAGCATTATTGGCACTTGGATTTACAGGACCTGAAAGCACTATTGCCGATCAATTAGGATTAGACAGAGATCCACGTTCTAATTACAAAGCAGACTATGGTAAATATCAAACAAATATCCCTAATATATTTACTGCAGGCGATATGCGTCGTGGACAATCTTTAATTGTATGGGCTATTTCTGAAGGAAGAGAAGCTGCACGTCAAGTAGATATTTACTTAATGGGTAAATCTGATTTACCATCAAAAGATGTTACTGGTGATTTAGTAGGTGTACATTAAATAATTAATAGAATATAAATAACAAATAAAAAGCCTCAACATATGTTGAGGCTTTTTATTTGTTATTTAACTCGTACCTATAGTTATTAGTCGAAATATATTTGAAACTAGGATGTAGTAATTATTTTTATTAATTACTACAATTCTTTTAAATCAAATTTGTTATGCTTAAAATTAATTATTCTATATTTCTTTTTGTTTTCTTTTCAGCTAATATTCTTTCCTCCCAGAATAAAACAGGAAATATTGTAGAATATTTTGGAAAAGAAAAAGTGAATGATATTAAAGAAGGCAAACTTTTACATGTCTTCAAATCTGCATTTATTTTAGAGACTAAAAAGCTTGGTTTTGAGTCATCATCATTTCCAAAAGACCAAATTTTTGATAAGTTTTTAAAAGACCCTAAATACAAAGTTAAAAATAATGATGTTTTTGATATTGATTATTTGGGCAACGAAATGATATGGAAATCAATAAAAACAGATTCAACAAATAGTTTTACTGGTAAAAATTTAAGGTCTAGTTATATTTATTTTTCATATAATTCGAAAGAGACAAAAACAGTACTATTTGAAGCATCAGGTCATTCCTTAGTTTTAATTAATGGACTACCCCATGAAGGAGACCATTACGATTTTGGTTGGAATTTAATTCCATTAACATTAAAGAAAGGCATCAATACGTTTCTTTTAAAAGTTGGACGATTTCCTAGAATTCGTGCAAGACTTATAGAACCGAAAACTAAAGTACAATTCACTACTAGAGATTTAACTCTCCCAGACATATTAATAGAAGAAAACAAAACATTTAAAGGTGCCATACGTGTTGTAAATGCAAGTGATAATTGGATAAAAAACCATACTATTACATCTAAATTTAATGGAATTACATTAACTTCTAATATTCCTAGTATATCTCCTATGAGTGTTAGAAAAGTTACTTTTGAAATAGCTGCTGTATCAAAACATACCAAAATCGGTGAAAGTCAATTAAATCTACAGTTAAATAATGAGAAAAAAGAAACAATAGATTTTCAAGATATTACCTTACAAATTAAATCAAACCATAAACATCATAAACGCACTTTTACAAGTAATATAGATGGCAGTTTACAATATTATAGTGTGGCCCCTTCAAGTAATTATGGCTTAAAAAATGGTGCGCTGTTCTTATCAGTTCATGGTGCATCAGTAGAAGCTGTTAATCAAGCTAATGCTTATAAACAAAAAGATTGGGGCAACATAATAGCGCCTACCAATAGACGACCATTTGGTTTTGCCTGGGAAGATTGGGGTAGATTAGATGCTCTAGAAGTTTTATCAAATGCAAAAAAAATATACAATCCAGACCCTAAACATATATACTTAACAGGGCATTCTATGGGAGGCCATGGCACTTGGTATTTAGGAGCAACCTATCCAGATAAATTTGCCGCTATTGCACCTTGTGCAGGATATCCTGATCTACTTTTATATAGAGGCAGCTTTTTAAAACAAGTATTAAAAATGCCAAATGAAAATCTTTTTAAATTAGGCATGACTCCAAAAACCATAGAACGTTTAAAAATAAAACATATAGACTCTCCCGTTGAAACTATAATTAAAAGAGCAGGTACACCAAGCAGAACTCTGAAACTAATTCGGAATTATTTACATTATGGCGTTTATATCTTACATGGGGAAAAAGATAATGTTGTGCCTACATATATAGCTCAAGATATGAGAAAACGTTTAGGCGAATTTCATAACGATTTTAATTATTATGAGTATCCTGATGGCAAACACTGGTATGGAAATCACAGCTTAGATTGGGATCCCATTTTTGATTATTTCAAATGGCATAGTATAAAAAACGATGAGGATATAAAGACTTTAGAATTCTATACAGGATCGCCTGGTGTATCTTCTAAATCACATTTTATAACTATACATCAGCAAGAAATTCCTTTTAAAATAAGTTCTTTTAATTTTAAAAAAGAAAAATCCTATGCCTTAAAAACAGATAATACAAATTTAATTGAAATCGATTTTTCAAAAATAAAGGATACCATTAACTCCATTGATATTGATGGAGCAAATTTTAAAGTGTCGAATGATACTAAAGTGTTTTTTAAGAAAACAGATAATATTTGGGCTTTGTCTAACTCTCCTTCTTTACAAGAAAAAGGCCCTCATAGAAATGGTGGTTTTAAAGATGCCTTTAGAAATAATGTTGTGTTTATTTATGCTACAAAAGGGTCTGAAAATGAAAACGAATGGTATTATAATCGAGCTAAATTTGATGCTGAAACTTTTTGGTATAGAGCAAATGGTTCTGTTGAGATTGTAAAAGATGTTGATTTTTCAACACAAAAATACGCCAATCGAAATGTGATTATATATGGAAATAAAAGTAATAATGTGGCTTGGAAAAAATTATTAAAAGATAGTCCTATTCAAGTTAAAAATAATGAAATAGATTTTAATGGAAAAATACTAGAAGGGAAACAATGGGGAATGTATTTTATTGTACCCGATAAAAACAGTGACTATGCTAGTATTGGAGTTGTTACAGCCACAGGAGAAAAGGGAATGAAAGCAGCTTATATGAATCATTATTTAGTTAATGGCACTACATTCCCTGATTTACTACTGTTTGACAATGAGGTTTTAATAAACGGAATGACAGCTGTGAAATGTGCTGGTTTTTTTGGGAATGATTGGTCTGTTGAAAATGGTGATTTTGAATGGAAATAACCTAAATAGTTTCTTAGTATTTATAAAAAAAGCGAACTTTTCAGTTCGCTTTTTTTTATATCAATGTTTATTATCTACTTAGCATTTCGCATAAACTCTTCTGCTTTTTCTACCATATTTTTACTTCCGCAAATAAAAGGAACACGTTCATGTAGTTCTGTTGGAACAACATCTAAAGTCCTAGTAAATCCATCACTAGACTTTCCGTTAGCTTGTTCTGCTAAAAATGCCATAGGATTACATTCGTAAAGTAAACGTAATTTTCCTTTAGAATTTTTTGAACTTTGTGGATATAAATAAATCCCACCTTTAATCATATTTCTATGAAAATCGGACACTAAAGAACCAATGTACCTAGATGTATAAGGTCTGTCTCCTTCTTCTTGTTGACAATATTTAATATAATCTTTAACTCCTTGTGGAAAATGAATATAATTACCCTCATTAACAGAATAAATAGTACCATCTTCAGGAAAACTCATATCTGGGTGCGATAAATAAAATGATCCTATTGCTGGATTTAAAGTAAAACCATTCACGCCATCACCTGTAGTATAAACCAACATAGTAGACGTACCATAAACCACATAACCGGCAGCAACTTGCTCACTTCCTTTTTGTAAAAAATCTTCAAGTTGAACTGGAGTACCTACTGGAGTTACTCTTCTATAAATAGAAAAAATAGTTCCTACAGATACATTTACATCAATATTTGATGAACCATCTAACGGATCTATTAAAACAACATATTTATTTTGATGATTTTCATCTTGACTATTAATAGTTATAAAATCATCTTCTTCTTCACTTGCAATTCCACAAACAATATTTCTCTTAGTTAGCGTTTGTATAAACTTATCATTTGCATAAACATCTAACTTTTGTTGGTCCTCACCCTGTATATTAGTATCGCCGGCAGCACCAATTATATCAACCAAACCCGCTTTGTTAACTTCATGGTTTACAATCTTAGCCGCTAACCTAATAGAATTAAGTAAACTAGATAACTCACCCGAAGAGTATTTAAAAGATGATTGGTTTTCAATAATAAATTCCCCTAATGTTTGCTTTTTATGAGACATAAAGATGTTATTTTAGTTTGTACAAATATCTATAAAATTTAACGAACTACATCGTTTTCGAACGAGATTAATCTTAACAAATCACAAGTTTAAAGTATCTTTGAAAAACATTATTATTCATTATGGATTTTACAATAAGAAAAGCGAAAAAAAAGGATATGTTACATGTCCATCAACTTATTAAAGAACTAGCTGAATTTGAAAAAGAGCCTGAAGCTGTTAAAATAACAGTAGAAGATTTAGAAAAAGATGGTTTTGGTGAACATCCGGCATTCTTTTGTTTTGTTGCAGAAGCAAACTCAAAAATAGAAGGCATTGCTTTAGGATACAACCGATATTCCACCTGGAAAGGAAAAGCCATACACCTAGAAGATTTGATAGTTAGAGAAAAAATGAGAGGTTCTGGGCTAGGTTCTGCACTCTTTGATGAAATTATAAAACACGGTCATAATGAAAATGCAAAACGTATTGTTTGGGATGTATTAGATTGGAATGAACCTGCTATAACATTTTATAAAAAAAAGGGAGCCAATATTATGGAAGACTGGCGCGTTGTACATTTAAACGAAAAAGGTATTAAAGATTATATATCAAAATTATAATATGCAAGTTTTTAAATTTGGTGGTGCATCTGTAAAAGATGCGAATGGTGTTAAAAATTTAGCATCTGTTTTACAAAAAGTAGGTTTTAAAAACACTCTTATTGTGGTTTCTGCTATGGGAAAAACTACAAATAGCATGGAAGTTGTTATTAAAAATTATTTTGAAAATAAAGCTGAATTACAAAACTCAATTGAAGATGTAAAAAAGTATCATAATGATATTCTTTTAGAATTATTTGAAAATAAAAACCACCCCGTTTTTAAAAAAACAACTACTTTTTTTGATGAATTACAAAGTATTTTAAACGTTAATAAATCACCTGATTATAATTTTCTTTATGATCAAGTTATAGGCTTTGGCGAATTAATTTCTACTACTATTATAAGTGAGTATTTAAATTTTATTGGCTTAAAAAATAATTGGATAGATGCTAGAGACTATATTAAAACCGATAATTATTACAGACATGCTAATATAGATTGGGAAGAAACACAGCAGTTAATATCTTCAAACTTTAATAATTCTATTTTAAATATTACACAAGGCTTTTTAGGAAGTGATGCCAATAATTTCACAACAACATTAGGTCGAGAAGGTAGCGATTATACTGCTGCTATTTTTGCTTATTGTTTAAATGCTGAAAGTGTTACCATTTGGAAAGATGTTCCTGGTGTTTTAAATGCTGATCCTCGTTATTTTGAAAATGCTCAGTTATTAAACAAAATATCTTACCGAGAAGCTATAGAATTAGCCTTTTATGGCGCTTCTGTTATTCACCCAAAAACATTACAACCTCTACAAGGAAAAGAAATACCTCTATTAGTTAAATCGTTTTTAAACCCAGAAGCTACAGGTACTACAATTGGAAAAGATGTTACTTTAGAACCCATGATTCCTTGCTTCATTGTAAAGAAAAACCAAGTACTTATTTCTCTTTCATCTTTAGATTTTTCATACATTGTTGAAGAAAATATTAGTGACATTTTTAACCTGTTACATTTATATAAAATGAAAGTCGATGTTATTCAAAACTCCGCAATAAGTTTTTCAGTATGTGTTGATAATATTTACAATAATCTTGAAAAATTATTGCATCACTTAAAAGCAAAATTTAAAGTAACTTGCCATGAAAATGTGTCTCTTTATACAATTAGGCATTATAATGAAAATGCTATTACTCAAATTGAGGCCGATAAAACTGTGTTATTAAAACAATTAACGCAAGAAACAATTCAAGTAGTAACTAAATAAACTATTTAGTACATTTACACTCATGAGTAAACCACAAAATACAGGGTTAGTTACTGCCAAAGAAGTAGCAAAAGCTATAAATATAGATAAGTACAGATTCATTGGAACGTTTATAGGTTGGTTACTTATGAAAACGCTGAAAATATCTACATTAAATAAATTTTACAACAGAAATAAACACCTAAAAGACGTTGTATTTTTAGATAGTATTTTAGGAGAGTTTCAAATTAAATTTGAAATTCCAGAAGAAGACTTAAAGCGTTTACCTAAAGACGGAGCTTATATAACCGTATCTAATCATCCTCTGGGAGGCATTGATGGTATCCTGCTTTTAAAACTGATGTTAGAACAGCGAAAAGACTTTAAAATAATTGCTAATTTTTTATTGCATAGAGTAGCTCCATTAAAACCTTACATCATGCCAGTAAATCCTTTTGAGGATAGAAAAGATGTAAAATCGAGTATTGCCGGTTTTAAAAATTCTATTTTACATTTAAGAGAAGGTCACCCTTTAGGAATTTTTCCTGCTGGCGAAGTATCAACATATCGTGATGGTAAACTTGTAATTGATAAACCGTGGGAGCCAGCGGCGTTAAAACTTATTAAAAAAGCTGAAGTTCCTGTAGTTCCTATTTATTTTCATGCTAAAAACAGTAAATTATTTTACAAGCTTTCAAAAATTAGCGATACGTTTAGAACAGCCAAATTACCATCGGAAGTTTTAACTCAAAAACGTCGTGTTATAAAAGTTAGAATTGGAAAACCTATATCCGTTAAGGACCAAAAAGAGCATACATCTATTGAAAATTTTTCAGAGTTTTTAAGAAGAAAAACATATATGCTTGCTAATGCCTTTGAAGAAAAATCTAAGATATTAGATAGTATATCTTCAACATTAAAAACACCTAAGCTTCCTAAAAACATTGTAACACCTGTAGATGGTTCTTTAGTAACAAAAGAGGTTGAAGATCTTTATAAAGGTGATTTTAGACTTTTACAAAGTAAAAATTACGAAGTGTTTTTAGCTCCAGCAGAAAAAATCCCTAACATTCTTAGAGAGATTGGTCGTTTACGTGAAATCACTTTTAGAGAAATAGGAGAAGGCACCAATGAAGCTATAGATTTAGATACTTTTGATTCTTATTATCATCATATGTTTTTGTGGGATAATGAAAAGAAAGTTCTAGCAGGAGCGTATAGAATGGGCTTAGGCTCGAAAATATTTGAACGCTATGGTATAGATGGTTTTTATTTACAAGACCTGTTTAGGTTTGAGCCAGAACTTTATAAAATGATGAGCCAGTCTATAGAAATGGGACGCGCTTTTATTATTAAAGAATACCAACAAAAACCCATGCCTTTATTTTTACTCTGGAAAGGTATTGTGCATACCACATTGCGTTTTCCTGAACATAAATTTTTAATAGGCGGTGTTAGTATAAGTAATCAGTTTTCAAATTTCTCTAAATCATTGATGATAGAGTTTATGAAATCACATTACTACGATCCTTATATTGCGCAATACGTACATCCTAAAAAAGAGTTTAAAGTAAAACTTAAAGATGCCGATAAAGATTTTGTTTTTGATGAAACTGAAGCTGATTTAAACAAGTTCGATAAGTTTATTGATGAAATTGAACCAGGAGCATTACGCTTGCCTGTACTGCTTAAAAAATACATTAAACAAAATGCTCGCTTAGTAGCATTTAATGTAGACCCATTATTTAACAACTCTGTTGACGGCCTTATGTATATTAAAATTGCAGACTTACCTGAAAGCACTGTAAAACCAGTAATGGAAGAATTTCAAGCAGAATTAGAACGTAAATTTATGGGCAATAATGGAGATTAAAACAGAAACTCTAAAAAAGCTTCTGTTTTAATTTTCAATTATATAGCTAAGTTAAACTAGCAAAAACAAATTTCATTTCGGTTGCTATTTGTAAACTTCTTTTTAAATATGTTTCTGTTTGCTGTGGTGTACCATCAGATTTTTTAGGATCTTCATAAGTTATTGCTATACGTTTATCGCATCCAAAAACCATAGGGCAGCCTTGATCTGCTGAAGAACAAGTCATAATTGCTGCAAATTCTGAAGCAGGATTAAAATCATCACTAAATTGCTTAGAAAATGCGATAACAGCAGGTTCGTTTTCAGAAAACTTAATACTATAAACAGGATTTTCTTCTTCGGATAGTTTAGAAATTTTAAATCCTTGATTTGTTAAAGTCTCTCCTACTTTTGGAAACATGGCGGTTGCTTCTGTACCTCCAGAATAACAAGATACATTATTAATATTAAAATAAGCAGCCATAGTTTGTGCCCAAATTTGAGATAGATGACTACGGCGTGAATTATGCGTGCAAATAAAATTTAAGCGAATAGGTTGCTTTGCTTCAAGCTTATCTTTTAAATAATCAATTAAACCTTGAAGGGTTTCTTGTCTTTCCTCAGAAATTTCATTTATTTCTAGTGAATCTATACTATTAGAAATTTCAGCAAATAATGTTTTATTCATATCATCTATAATTAACAGCAATTTCCATCAGGTGAACAACAAGGTTCGTTACTTGAAACCGTTTCTTCTACCTCTGGAACACCACATATCTCTTTGGCTTTACAATCTGTTTTTTCAACGGCTAATTTAACTATTAAATTATTGCCTCGTATATCAAAATCGTTAACAAATAACTGTGCCGTATGAAATGTTGCATTGCTATATTCAAATTTCACCTCAGCATCTAAAACATAAGGTTTCATTTTACCAACTTTTTTAAGAATAGCTAATGCTTTGTAAACTGTCATGTATTCTGTTTTTCCTAATTCACTAGGACTTTCCCAAAGTTGAATAATAGTTTCTTTCCATGCATCTGTTTGCGAACCACAATCAACAGAATCTATTGTTAAATGTTTCACTTCAGTAATATGATAATTAGCTCCAACTAATAAATTAGGAGCGTATTCAAACAATAAAGATTTGTCTTTATTATCTTCTAGTGCTTTAAATAATTCTTGTGTTTTCATAATTAAGTAATTTTATTTTCCTCAAAAGAGGAAATTTTTTCTTTATTTTATTTTCAATTTAAAAGATTTCTGTCTTCGCAGGAATGACAAAAAGTTTAACAACAGTTAGATTTAGTTGTATTAAAAAACATGTTTAATTGATTCTGGAGTTCTATCCATCGTTCTACATTAATACAATAGCACATGCTTTTCCCTTCTACTTCTCCTTTAAGCAAACCAATACTTTTTAATTCTTTTAAATGTTGCGAAATCGTAGCTTGTGCTAAACCAATTTCCTCAACTAAATCATTACAAATACAAGTATTTTGACTACTTATATATTGAAGAATGGCAACACGTGCTGGATGACCTAGTACTTTAAAAAACTGTGCTAGATCATTTTGATTTTCGGTAAACATATCCGTTTTAGTAATTCCCATATCTTTGTTATTTATATATTGCAATATTACGATGTTAATTTTAAATAAAAAAGTCAAAACGTATTTTTTTGACTTTTTTAAAATATCTATATAATTAGAACCAAGGTTTTTTTCCAGCTTGGTATGTGTTATAAAACTCTTCATCAGATTTGGTTAAGTACATAATACCTTCTATTAAACCAATAATACCAGTTAACCCAGCACCTAAACCACAAGTTATAAAACCAAGAACAAATGTTACTATTAATAATATAATTCCTTCTTTATTATATCCTAAAATAAACTTATGCACACCTAAAGGCCCTAATAATATAGCTAAAACTCCAGCTAATACCTTTTTGTTTTCACCAGTTGCTTTACCAAAGGTTTCTTTAGCACTTTCTGCAAATTCTGAAGCTGTTTCTTTAGCATCCTCAGCAAATTCTTTAGCTTTTTCCTTTGCATCTTCTGCAAATTCTCCTGCTTTATCGGCTGCTTTTTTAGCGCCATCTTTTGCGTCTCCCAACATATCGTTTAGGTCGTCGCTTAAATTTTTTTCATCAGACATAATTATAAAATAATTTTGATTAGGATATAAAGTTAATAAAAATAAACCTATTTTAATTTATGACACACAAATAGAGAAAACGTTACATAAATTTAAAATTTATCTGAAAAACATAATAAACCACCAATAGCAGTAACAATTAATATAAAACGTCTATAATTTACATTGGAAATAAGTTTAACAATATAAACCCCAAAGAAAAAACCAATTATAACCGGTGGAATTAAAACAGAGTTTAAAACCAAAGTTTCTATAGTAATAGTTTTCCAAACAAAAATATGAACAGGTAATTTAAAAACATTTATGATGAAAAATAACCAAGCTGCTGTTCCTATAAACTCATTCTTTGGGAAGCGCATAGCAAGAAAATATATATTAGAAATAGGTCCAGCCAAATTACCTATCATAGTTGTAAAACCGGCCAAAAATCCAGTTACACTTGAAAACAATTTATTTGTTGGTACTTTGTTAGATTTTCTACTTTCTGAATAAAACATGATTAATACTGACACAATAATAATGATTGCCATAAGTCTTTTAAACAAGATCTCTGAAATATCATTTCCTACCCAAACACCAACCAAAACACCAACAATCATCCAAGGAATTAATTTTTTAATTATATCCCACTGTGCATGCCTATTATAATAAATAACCGCAAAAACATCAGCACATATAAGCATAGGTAACAATATTCCTGTAGATGCTTTTTCACCAAACACAAAGGCTAGAATAACCACAATAATAATACCTATGCCTTTAATTCCAGATCTAGATAAACCTAATAAAAAAAAGGCTAATCCTATAAAGACCCATTGTAAAAGAGACAAATTTTGTGATTGAAGAATTTCTAAATAAGACAATAGGCTACGTTTTGTTAAAAAAAACAACTTAACTTCAAGTTGCAAAATTTCAATTTAAAATACTATTATTTTTTACTTTGATTAAAATTAGCTTCATAAAGTGTTATCCAATCTTTTACTGTCATTTTAGAAACTAATTCTCCAATTAATTCAAAAGGAATGGCTTCCATTTTTTTAAACCGAATGCAACTTTTACCCATATCTAGCTTGTATTTGCTATGTTTAGGATACTCGTTTACAAACCATGTATACAATTCTGGATTTGCATAAATACCCATATGATAAAAATTTATAGAGTTTTTTTGTGATGCAAAACTCATAAAAGGTAATGGTTCTGTTGGTTTGCAATGATAACCAGCTGGATATATTGAATGAGGCACAAAATACCCAATCATGCCATATTGTATGCCTTCTTCAAATCCGTTAGGTAAATTTTCATTTACAACTAAACGCAGTTTATTTAAAATAGATTGACGCGTTTCTGGTACTTGACTTATATAATCTTCTGGTGATTTAGCTTTATATTGCATGACTGAAATTATTTACGTTGAAGAATTCCTGAATTTAAAGATATAAAAATTAAAACTAGAATGTTTCTATTCTTTATTCAATAGGAATATAAAAATCTACTATGCATATATTTTTTGGATGCGTTCTAAAATCGTTATGATATATTTCGAAAGGATTTTGTGATGCTTTTTTATAGCCATTCTCATTCATCCAAATAAAAAGACTACTCCATGATGTTTCAAAATTATTTGGTGTTATCTCAAAACGCGCGACAATACACTTCCCTTTTTTAATGGTTTCTAATATAATTTCTCCCTCATTATTAAAAAGCTCGTTTGTTAGTAAACCAATACTCATTCGCACTTTATTTGATGCTGTAATTTTAAAGCTATCATGAAAAATTCTAACCAATTTAGCTTCAGGATTATTCATAAACCCTTTAGGAATGGCCCATTTTTTTAATCTTTCAAAAGTATGTTCAATACCATCAACGCCTATTTGAGTAATACTTACTAATTTTAGTTCCGGCGTTTCTTTAATCTCAATTTTTGCATTCATTTCTATCCATTGTTTTAGATTATTAATGTTGCAAATGTATTTTTCGAAAACTAAGTTTTCTTGTCCGTTCTTGCTTTCAACTTGACGTATCTTGCTAAATTTACTTGGGCTTTGTTTTCTAAATTCACTTGGAGATACGCCATAAAACTTTTTAAATGCTCTTGTAAATGATGTGTTACTTGTAAAACCATATTGTAAAGACAATTCTGAAATTGACACGTCTTTTTTTCGTATTAAAACAGAAGCTGTTTTTTCAAGGCGTATTCTAGTTATGTATGAATTTAAAGTTTCATTTGTAATGGCTTTAAATATTCTATGAAAATGAAAAGGAGAAAATAAAGCTACTTTGGAAACCTTATCTAATGTTAAATTAGAATCAAGATTAGCATCAATAAACTTTAAAGCTTTATTTATTCTGAAAATATAATCGGGTTGTATATCATTTTCTGAATTACTCATTTAATAAACTAACAAAATTTATCTTTAATTTTATCGACAATCGTTTGAGCGAGTTTCTCCTTACTTTCTATTGTCCATCCTGCTACATGAGGAGATAGTAATACGTTTTCAGAATCTATTAAATATTGAAAAGCCTCAGGCATTTTATCTGTAAACAAGTTTTCAAACGATGCTTTTTCATATTCTAAAACATCGAGTCCTGCTCCTAATATTTTTCCTGTTTTTAATGCTGACACCAAATCTGATGTTACAACACTTTTACCACGTGCTGTATTTATGAACCAAAACGGTTTTTTAAAAGCATTGATAAAATCGGAATTTATCATTCCTAAAGTGAGCGGTGTTTGTGGCGTATGTAAACTAAGAACATCTACCTTTTCTTGAAACTCTTGCAAGGTAACTTGCTTCGCATTTTCGTTACTAACGCCTGTTTTAATATCATAACACAGTACCTGTACATCAAACCCTCGTAGCTTTTTTGCAAAGGCATTTCCCATATTGCCATAGCCAATAAGTCCAACGGTTTTTCCATCTAACTCAAAACCTCGATTGTCTTCGCGTAGCCATTTACCTTGTCTTACCTCGGCATCAGCTTTATTAAGTTTGTTAAACAAAGATAAAAGCATACCTAAAGCATGCTCGCCAACAGCATTTCGGTTGCCTTCGGGAGCTGCGATTAAGGTGATGCTTTTTGTTTCGGCATAATCGCAATCTATATTTTCTAATCCTGCACCAACACGACCAATAAATTTCAGGTTTTTTGCGGCATCTAAAAATTGTTTATCTATGGTAAATCGGCTTCTTAAAACAATGCCATCGTAATCTTGAATTTTAGCTTCAATGTATTCTTTTGAAGATGTATAATCTTCGTGGTTGGTAAATCCTAAATCGTTTAGTTGATTTATTAATAGTTCGTGATTGGTATCGAGGTGAAGGATTTTCATTTGAAAAAATTAAGGTTCAAATTTACGAAGTTTTGCGTTAGCGATTGCAGTGGCATCCTTTTTAAAAAATGATAAAACTGATTTTAATGAAGCGATAGATTTAACAGGTAACAGATAACTTAGTAATTAGCTAGAACCTTTTTAAAAAGATATAACGGAAAGCGCGACCTGTTCCTGAACTAAATTCAGGATAAAGGGAACGCCCGAAATAAAAAATTATTTAGATTCCCGTTTTCACGAGAATGTCAATTTCTAAGGAAACCCCAAGACAAATCTTAGGGAGATTCTTTTCGATTTAAATTCCTAAAATAAGTTTGGCAATCATGAAATAGATTAAAATGCCAAAAATATCGTTACTTGTTGTAATAAATGGTCCTGTTGCAATTGCTGGATCTATACCTCGCTTATCTAGAAATAAAGGTACAAATGTCCCAATTAATCCTGCTACAATAATAACTACAACAAGTGATACCGAAATGGCAAGCGCTAAATTAAAATCAGATTGCGTAATCCATACGAAAAGGAATAAAAAAACAGCTAATATTAAACCGTTTAATGCAGCTAAAAGCATTTCTTTAATTAGTCGGCTATTAATACTTCCTTTAACATCGTCGTTAGCAAGACCTTGTACAATTATAGCACTTGATTGCACGCCAACATTACCTGCCATTGCTGCTATTAAAGGTGTGAAAAAGAAAAGTTTAAAAGCACCTCCCTTAAATGATTCTTCGAAACCGCCCATAATTAAAAAAGCTCCTATACCTCCAATAAGTCCTAAAAAGAGCCATGGAATTCTTGCTCTTGTAAGTTCCCAAATACTATCATCGGCCTCTACATCTTGTGTAATACCTGCTGCTAATTGATAATCTTTTTCGGCTTCTTCTTTCATGACATCTACAATGTCATCAATAGTAATGCGCCCTAACAGTTTATGGTTATCATCAACTACAGGAATGGCTTCTAAATCGTATTTTTGCATGACTCTAGCAACATCTTCAACATCATCATGTACATTAACATAGTCTACATTTACTTTAACTAGATCAGCTATTTTTCGGTCACTTTTAGCAACAATTAAATCTTTTAAAGACAGTCTACCAATAAGTTTTTCTTGCTTATTTACTACATAAATGGAGTGTACGCGTGTTACTTCTTCGGCTTGACCGCGAATTCTTCGCATACAACCAGCAACCGTCCATGTTTCGTAAACTTTAACAAGCTCTTTTGCCATAAGCCCACCCGCAGTATCTTCATCATAGGCAAGAAGTTCTGTAATTTCTTCTTTATGCTCTTCGTCTTCAATATGAGAAATAACTTCTTGTTGGCGTTCCTCTGATAATTCGGCAATAATATCGGCAGCATCATCGGTATCTAACTCTTCAACTTCTTCGGCTATTTCTTTTGATGATAGATTTTTTAAAACTTTTTCTCGATTGTCTTCATCGAGTTCCATTAAAATATCTGCAGTTGTTTCAGAATCTAGAAGCTTAATAACATACATAGCCTGTTCTAGATTTAATTCATCTAAAATTTCGGCAATATCGGCGTAATGAAACTCATCTAATAAGGTTCGAAGTTCTTTATCGCTTTTATTTTCGATAAGTAACTCAACTTGCTCAATAAGTTCATCGGTTAACTGAAATTGTATGTTTTCGTTTTCTTCTAACAAATGGAAAAAATTTAAAAAATTCTAAACGTCTTTTTCAATTAATTGGGTAAGTTCTATAAACTGTTGCACATTTAATTGTTCTGGACGTTTCCCAAAGATACTATCTTCTCTTAAACTATCGCTTAAATTCAATGTTTTTAAACTGTTACGAATGGTTTTTCGACGTTGCTGAAAGGCTGTTTTTACAACTTTAAAAAACAACTTTTCATCACATGGTAATGAATAATCTTCTTTTCTAGTAAGTCTTAAAACACCAGATTCTACTTTTGGTGGCGGATTAAAAACATTTGGTGGTACAGTAAATAAATACTCGGCATCATAAAATGCTTGTACTAATACCGATAAAATACCATATACTTTACTACCTTCTTTCGAGCAAATACGTTGTGCAACTTCTTTTTGAAACATTCCAGAGAATTCTGGAATTTGATTACGCATTTCCAATGTTTTAAAAACAATTTGTGTTGAAATATTATATGGAAAATTGCCTATTATTGCAAAAGGTTCTTCTTTAAAAACTTCGTTTAAATCGTATTTTAAAAAATCTTTTTCTATAATTCTAGACGCCAGATTTAAGTAATTGGCTTGTAAATATTCTACCGATTCGGTATCTATTTCAATAACATAGGTTGTGATGTCTTTTTTAAGTAAATACTTAGTAAGAACACCCATTCCTGGACCAATTTCTAAAACATTTTTATAGTTTTTTAAAGCTAGTGTATCGGCAATTTGTTGCGCTACAGATTCATCATTTAGAAAGTGTTGCCCTAAATGTTTCTTTGCTTTAACTTGATTTTGGTTGTTATATGCCACGAATTTACGGATGTTTGAAATGCAAAAGTAATCTATTAAATGGACTCCTGCCTTTACAGGAATAACAAAAACTATTTAAAGTTTACCGTATACTCATCAATAATTTGAAGTTCGGTTCTGAAAGCTAACATTTTATCGGCAAATTTTTTCATGCCTTCTTCTCTTAACTTATCGGCATCGTCTCTAAAATAAGCATCTAAAGCTTCACGAGAATACGAACGATATTGTACCGAATAGGTAAGTCCTCCCATATCTTCCTCAACCAAAACCTTGGTTAAAGTTGCTTTTTCAAATTTACCGGTGGCTAACACTTTTGGAATATGTTGTTTTATCCAAATTAACCATTCATCGTGAATAGATTCGTCTATGTTTGCTGTTACGTTATATATGTACATTGGAAGTTATTCGTTTTTTGTTAAGTCTGTTTAATTATCTAATTAATAGCATCGCCCCGTAAAGCCCTAAAACGTTTTCTAGCTTCAACAAAATAAATACTATCGGCATGATTAAAAAGAATTTGCTCGTATAATGCTTTTGCTTCTTCGGGTTGCTCTAAATACTTTGTATACAGCTCTGCTAATTTATATAGGGCATCGTCTATTAAAATACCATCACGATAGTTAGCAATAATAGACTTATAATTTGTAGCCGCTTTTTCAAATTGTTGTTTTCCTTCAAACAATTGCCCTTGTTTATATAATGCCTGTGCTATAATAGGCTCTGTTTTATGTTCGTTTAAAACTTTATCTAATAAATTTATAGCTTCATTATTTCTATTTTGAAAAGCTAACAAATCGGCTTTAGCATATAGTTTTAGTGCTGTTTGTAGAGAGTCTTCATATTTATTGTCTGTAATAAGTAGTTTTAATTCGAGTGCATCATTAGCTGTAAGCTGAGATGTAGATGCTTTTAAAATTTTAAGCTGAGATTCTGCCCATTTAAAATCGCCTTTATAATAACTTGCTTTTGCTACTTTATACCTAGCTTCTTGAGAAATAGTACTGTTTTTTAAATTCCTCTGAATTTGTGTGTAATAAATTAATGCTTGATTGAATTTTTCTTGTAATACTAAAATATCGCCTAACTCTAATTTAACAGCTGCCTTTTGTAATTCGGTTAAAGGCAATTTTAAGGTTTTCTCTAAAAATGAAGTTGCTTTAGCTGTTTCATTCATATAAAAAGCTAAAAAGTGCGCGTATGAAATTTGAAGGTTTAACGTTTGTGAAAAGTTTCCAAATTCTTCAAATAAAGCTAAATATTTAGTCTTGATACTATTATAATCTTCTTTTACTGCTTCTTTTATTTCTAATTGAAGTAACCTGTATTGCGCGTTTAATAATGTGTCTTGATCTTGAGCTGTTTCTATTATATACGTGTATATTTCTTTAGCTGTTTCAGTATCATTTTCGCTAGAAGCTATGTCGGCTAAATCTTCTATACTATTTAAACTTTCTGGTTGCCTATTAAAAATAGCTTTTTCTTGAATAAATGCCTTTTTAAAATCTTTTTGCTGAATAAATAGCCAACTCAATAAGGTGTTCCATAATAAATTAGGCTCTTGCTGGTTTTTTTTAAGCAGAATTTTTCGAAATAACATATTGTTTTCGTTCATGCCATCTTCACTTATAAAACCATTTATCTGACGCTTTATATTACTTAATGACGCTGGGTTTTTTTCGGCAAAATCAATATAACTTATAAACATTTTTTCAATATTTCCTTGTTCGCCATATAGTTGAGCTAATTGTAAATTGAAATTATAATCGGGTTTTAACAACATTGCCTTTTCATAAGAAACAATAGCTTCTTTTAAAAGCGAGTGACTTTGAAAAGTTCTAGCCAAAGACATTGCATTAATTGGTCTATCATCAATAGTAGCAAGTGCTTTATTGTAATTTATAGTAGCATTTTCTAAATCGTTCTGAAGTTGATAATTATATCCCAATTCTACTATAAAAGCAGGATATTTTGCTCGATTTAATAATTTTAATAAAAAAGCCTCAGCCTCTTTATATTGTTCTAACTGTTGATGTGCACTAACTATTTGATTTATATACGTAATATTAGAAGGCGATTTTTTATATAGATTTTTATATTCATGCAAAGCCTTTTCATATTCGCCATTTTTATAATAGTCTTTAGCAAGTATATCATCTGCCTGAGCAAACATAATAGTGCTAGTAAAAAGGCATACAATAAAAAGAATTGAAAATCTCATGCTGTAAATATAACAATTGTGATTTTTAGATGTTGAACTCGTTTAAATATTATTATAAAAAAATGCCCGAATAAAATTCGGGCACTAACCAACCAAAATAAATGTCCTATTTTATTTAACTAACTGTTAATTAAAAAAACAATGTCGTACATGATTGGGGACAATCTTTAATTTTTATTAAAAATATCCATTATAAATGAAGCCTTAACACGTTGTATTAAGGTATAATTTTCATAAAACCGTTAATTATTTGCTTACAATTACTGCTGTTTTATTTTCGGATTTATAAATTTCGAAATCTGAAAATAAAACCTTACTTGCGAAAAAAATCAATGCAAATAAAAGCACAAGGCGTTTAACATTTTTCATGGTAGGTTAAGTTTACTAGGTTTGGGTATGCTAATGTCAAAAACAAATACCAAAACACAAAACAAATGAACCTAAAATCGTTAAACAACTTAATTATCTTGCGCTTAATCGATTATAAATACAAAAACCTGCAAAATTGAAGGTTTTTACTTTCTTTTTCTAATGTGATATTTTTAATCAATAATACTAAAACCAGTATAAGGTTGTAACACTTCTGGAATAACAATACCATCTTTAGTTTGATAATTTTCTATAATACCAGCAAGTACTCTTGGCAACGCTAAAGAACTTCCGTTTAATGTATGTGCTAGTTCGTTTTTACCTTCACTATTTTTAAAACGAAGTTTTAAACGATTTGCTTGAAAAGTTTCAAAATTTGATACTGATGAAATTTCTAACCAACGGTCTTGAGCTGTTGAAAACACTTCAAAATCATAAGTTAAAGCAGACGTAAATCCTAGATCGCCTCCACAAAGTCTTAAAATTCTATATGGTAATTTTAATTCTTGTAGAATGGTTTTAACATGATTTACCATACCATCTAAAGCTTCATAAGATTTACTTGGGTGTTCTACACGTAAAATTTCAACTTTGTCAAACTGATGTAATCTATTTAAACCTCTAACATGCGCGCCATAGCTTCCTGCCTCACGACGAAAACATGGTGTATACCCTGTAATACTAATAGGTAAATCGCTTTCATTAAGTAATGTATCTCTAAAAATATTAGTACCTGGCACTTCTGCTGTTGGTATTAAATATAAATTATCTCCAGTAACATGATACATTTGTCCTTCTTTGTCTGGTAATTGTCCTGTACCAAAAGCAGATGCTTCGTTTACTAAATGGGGTAACTGATATTCGGTATACCCTGCTGCTGTATTTTTATCTAAAAAATAAGCAATTAATGCACGTTGTAATCTAGCACCTTTTCCTTTGTAAACAGGAAATCCAGCACCTGTAATTTTGTTACCAAGTTCAAAATCTATAATGTCATATTTTTTTGCTAATTCCCAATGCGGTAATGCGCCTTCATGCAAAACAGGAATAGCTCCTTCTTTAAAAACCTCTTCATTATCTTCTTCCGAATTTCCAGGAGGAACAATCGCATTTGGAACATTTGGTATTTTATAAAGCAATTCGTTTAACTCATTAACTTTATTACCAAGTTCATCAGTCAATTCTTTTGATGTTTCTTTTAACTGACTGGTTTTTTCCTTTAACAAGTTTGCTTTTTGAGCTTCACCAGACTTATACAAATTCCCTATTTCTTTGGATAATGCATTAGATTCTGCCAACGTATTATCTAATGAAGTCTGAATACGTTTTCTATCTTCATCTAAAGTAATAACGGCATCAATTATACTCGTAGCATCCATACATCTTTTTGCTAATTGAGTAATTACCAAATCTTTGTTCTCTCTAATAAAAGGTACTTGTAACATTTGTTTAAAATTTAAGCGACAAATTTAGGGAATTGCGGAGATAGTAAGGAATTTTTTGAAACTAACTTTCTAAAAAATTGATGAAAAGAAATTATATAATTAAGTAATTTATTATTAACCAAAATGTTTTGCTATATATTCTAGCGTGGTTTCTTTATCTTTTGCTAATTGAATTTTTAAAGCATCAACCGATTCAAACTTTTTCTCATCGCGAATACGCTCTAACAAATCTATTTGAATTTCTTTACCGTAAATATCTTTACTATAATTTAAAAAATGAACTTCAACAGTTTCTTTTTCGCCATTAACTGTTGGGTTTACACCTATATTCATCATACCATAAACTAACACATCATCAATTACAGAACTCACAATATATGATCCTTGTTTTGGTATTAACTTATAGTTTTCTTCAATTAAAATATTAGCCGTCGGGTAATCTATTTGCCTTCCTAAAGCTTTACCTTTTACAACCGTTCCTGTTAACATAAAATTATATCCCAAAAAACTATTGGCTTTTGCAATATCACCTTCGCTTAGTGCCTTTCTAATTTTTGTAGAGCTTACAGCTACATCATCTATGTCTTGCACCGAAATTTCTTCTACATCAAAACCATACAAATTTCCGTAAGTTTTTAAATCATTTATATCAGCGTTTCTATTTCTTCCAAATCTATGATCGTAGCCTATTATAACTTTCTTTGCATGCAACTTATCGACTAACAATTCTTTTACAAAATCTTCGGCAGAAAGTCTCGAAAAATCTTTCGTAAACTTTTTAATAAGTAAATAGTCTAACCCTAAATCTTTTAAAATTTGACTTCGCTCATCAATCGTATTAATTAATTTAATGTTTGAATCTTTTTGTAAAACCATGCGAGGATGTGGAAAAAAAGTAAGAATTACAGATTTTAAACCTTCCTCTATACCATTATTTATTAAGCGCTTAATTATTTTTTGATGCCCAATATGTACACCATCAAAAGTACCAATAGTAACTACTGTAGATTCTTTAGATTTATACGCTTCAATATTTTTAACCTCGCTCATAAAAAGCACTAATTGCCATTTTAATTAAAAAAAAACTAAATTTGTAAGTAATGTTAAATAAGATTACCCCAAATAATATTTTATGAAAGCAAAACTACATTATGTTTTAGCAACTACCATATTTTTGATTAGTTTTTCGGTTTTTGGACAAAATAATTTATTTTCTAAAATTGAAAAGAGCAGCACTTTACAATCTAAAACAAAAAGTAAAGGTCTTGAAAAAGGAATTACTTTTGAATTTGATTACAAGGCATTATCAAATGCGTTATCAAATACTTCAAAAAAATCTTCTAAAGAAAAAACACCCAACATAATAATAAGTTTACCTAACACTAATGGCGAATTTGAAAGATTCAAAATTGAAGAATCGTCAGTTATGCATCCTGATTTACAAGCTAAATATCCTGAAATAAAATCTTATATAGGTTACGGTATAGATACTCCATCAGCATATTTAAGATTTAGTTTATCTCCTTATAAAGGTTTATCAGGAATTGTTTTAGGGAAAAAAGAAACTCAAATTTTCGAAGCTAATTCTAAATTAACGAACCAATTTACGGTATTAAACAAATCTGATAATTCTAAAACAGATAAGTTTAATTGTTCTACAATAAATTCTAATTTAAAAAAATCATCAAAATATTTTGGCATAAAAGATGCTGATGACAGTCAAAAAAGAATTTACAAATTAGCAATTTCTGTTACTGGTGAATATGCTTCTTTTCATGGAGGAACATTAGCGTCAGTAAATGCTGCTTTAGTATCAACTATAAGCAATGTAAATGCTG
This sequence comes from Thalassobellus citreus, assembly GCF_044385915.1. Classification (NCBI taxonomy): domain Bacteria; kingdom Pseudomonadati; phylum Bacteroidota; class Flavobacteriia; order Flavobacteriales; family Flavobacteriaceae; genus Thalassobellus; species Thalassobellus citreus. The sequence goes on from NZ_JBISCC010000120.1 coordinate 164,925, forward strand.
TTTTTGAAAACGATTTTAATGTATCTCTACAATTAATTGCAACTAATGATGCTGTAATATATTTAGATTCTGGTACAGATCCTTACTCAGGATTTTCAAATTACGCTTCTGAATTACAAACAACTTTAGACACTCAAATTCTAGAAGCAAATTATGATGTTGGTCATTTATTATCTGCAATAGGGTTTGATGGAAACTCTGGATGTATTGGGTGTGTTTGTGTTGATGGCATAAAAGGGAGTGGATATACATCAGACACAAGTCCTGATGGATTTAATTTTGATATAGACTTAGTAGCACATGAAATAGGACATCAATTTGGAGCTAATCACACTTGGACACATGATGGAAATGAGGGAGAAGATGTTCAAATGGAACCAGGAAGCGGCTCAACAATTATGGGATATGCAGGTATTACTGGCTCTACAAATGTTCAATCTCATAGTGATGCGTACTTTCATGCCATATCTATAGAGCAAGTTACTACCTATATAAAAAGTACGTCTTGTGCTTCAATTGTAAATACTGGAAATACAACACCTACAGCAAATGCTGGTAGCGATTTACTATTACCTATAGGTACAGCTTTTAAACTTAATGGGGCTGGTAGTGATACTGATGGAGATGTTATCACTTTTTGCTGGGAACAAATTAATGAAGATAACGCAGCAACTATATATCCAAATTCGAATTCAAGTAATTCTAACTCCATTCTTTTTAGATCGTATTCTCCAACAACAAGTAGCACAAGGTATTTTCCTAATTTAACAGACCTTAAGTTTGGTATAAACTCCACGCAATGGGAAAAAATACCAAACACAGATAGAACTGCAGATTTTAGATTAACTGTTAGAGATAATAAAACTGGTGGCGCAAACAATGCTCATGATGATATGGAAGTTACTTTTGATACTTCTTTTGGCCCTTTTGAAATTACCTCTCAAAATACATCAGGAATTTTATGGGCAAGCGGTACTTCCGAAACAATTACCTGGAATGTAAATAACACCAATACATTAACAGGAGCTTCAAATGTTAATATTTTGCTTTCAACAGATGGCGGTTTAACCTATAATACTATTGTAAATAATATTCCTAACAATGGAAGTTATTCGCTTACTGTACCAAACACACCTGCACCTTATTGTAGACTAATGATTGAACCAACAAATAATAATTTCTTTGCAATAAATTCTGAAGATTTTGCAATAGATTATATTGTAAATACTACTTGTACTCAATATAATTCGCCTTCAAATTTAGGTTTGTCTATTACTGACAATGGAGCTGATTTTACTGAAAGTCATATCTTTAACATTAATGATTCTTCAATTATTTCAGATATTAATATTGGTTTAGACATTTCACATTCCTATATTGGAGATTTAGCTATTGCTATATTAAGCCCTAATGGCACAGAACTATTACTAAAATCTTCTAATGACTGCGATTCTGAGGAGAATATTGTTGGGGTTTTTGATGATAGTGCTATTACTTATAATTGTTCTAATGCTGCAAGTAATATTGCTTCTAAATCTATTAATGATTTACTAACTGGTTTTAATGGTGAAAATACTTTTGGGAGTTGGACAATTAAGTTAGGTGATTTTGAAAATGGAGACACAGGAACATTAAATTCTTGGTTTATAGAAGTTTGCGAAACAACAGAAACACCTCTAAGTATTAATGAATTTGATTTTGTTGATTTTAAAGTTTACCCAAACCCTAATAAGGGAGAATTTATCATTAAACTAAATAGTACAACTTTAAATAAAAATAAAATTAATATTGGTGTTTACGATTTAAGAGGTAGATGTATTTATAAAAACAGTTTTGAAAATAGGACTGATTTTAATAAAAAAATTAGCTTAAAAAATGCACAATCAGGCATCTATATTTTAAATGTTAGTGACGGTATTAAACAATCTACCAGAAAAATTATAATTGAATAAAAAGAAGCTCTATTTTATTTTCCATTAAAAGTATTCATCGTATTATTTACGCCTGCAAGTGCAAAAGATTTTATAAGTGCTACAGATTTTTCTAAGCGTTCATTTAAACCTTTGTTTTCTTCATCGGTCCATTCGCCTAAAACATAATCTACTTGCCTTCCTTTACTAAATGCATCACTTATACCAAACCTAAAACGGTTATATTTTGTGGTATTTAGCTTTTCTTGAATATCCTTTAACCCATTATGTCCACCATCGCTTCCTTTCATTTTAAGCCTAATACCTCCAAAAGGTAAGTTTAAATCGTCTGTAATTACTAATAAATTCTCTAAAGGAATTTTTTCTTTAGTTAACCAGTACAAAACCGCTTTACCACTTAAATTCATATAGGTGTTAGGTTTCAAGAATACAAAAGTTCTACCTTTAAGTTTGTATGTAGCTATATCTCCTAGCTTTTGAGTTTCAAACGTAAAATCTTCTTCTTTTGCAAAATAATCTAATATTTTAAAACCTATATTATGACGCGTATTGGCATATTCTCCTCCTATATTCCCTAAGCCAACAATTAAATATTTCTTCATATAATCTTGCTCTTTAATATGTGCTTTCTTATTAAATAATTGAAACAAAAATCTACACATAAAAAGATTGTTTTTGTAAAAATAAAAAAGCATCCTGAATAAACAGAATGCTTTTTAATATTTAATAAAGAATATGTGTTATTCTTGAGCTGCTTCTGCTGCTGGTGCTTCTGCTCCTTCAACTTCTTCATCGTCATCATCATCAACAACTGCTGTTCTAGAAGTTCTAACCGCACATACTACTGCATTATCATTGTGTAAAAAAGTATAGTTATCACTAGGTAAATCTCCCACAGCAATTTTATCTCCAATTTTTAATGGTGTAATATCTACTTCAATAAAATCTGGTAAATTTGCAGGAAGTGCTTTAATACGTAATTTACGGTAAGGTCTTCTTAAAACACCTCCATTTTTAACACCTCTAGAGTTACCTACTAAGTTTACTGGAATATTTAAAGAAATTTCTTTGTCTTCAAATAATTGATAGAAATCTACGTGTAAAATTCTATCTGTTACAGGGTGAAATTGAATGTCTTGAAGTACTGCATTAAAAGTTTCTCCATTTTCTAAATTAATTACAACTGTGTGCGCATTTGGTGTATACACCAATTTAGAGAATGCTAATTCAGTTGTTGAAAAATGAACTGGCTTATCTCCTCCGTATAGTACGCAAGGAACCTGACCAGCATTACGTAAGGCTTTTGTTGCTTTTTTGCCTACGCTTTCTCTTTGAGATCCGTTGATTGTAATTGATTTCATCTTTTTTATATATAATTTAATTAATAATTATTCTTATTTAACGCCTTACTCTTTCTTTTTATGAATTAGTAAAGGACTTGCTACATTACAAATTTTGAACTAATAGATTGATTGTTGTGTACTTTCTCCATAACCTCAGCAAATAAATTGGCACAACTTAAAACTCTAATTTTATCACTTAAAGGTTTAACTGGTATAGAATCTGTAACTATTAATTCTTCTAATTTTGAATTGTTTAAATTATCGTAAGCTTTGCCCGATAATATTGGATGCGTACATATAGCTCTTACACTTAAGGCTCCACGTTCCATCATTAAATCTGCTGCTTTTGTTAAGGTTCCTGCAGTATCTACCATATCATCTACCAATACCACATTCTTACCTTCTACATTACCAATAAGCTCCATGTGAGAAATAATATTAGCTTTTTCTCGCTGCTTATAACAAATAACAACATCGCTAGCTAAAGCTTTAGAATAGGCATACGCACGTTTTGACCCCCCCATATCTGGTGAAGCTATTGTTAAATTGTCTAAATTCAAGCTTTTCAAATACGGTAGAAAAATAGTAGAAGCAAATAAATGATCTACAGGTTTTTCAAAAAACCCTTGTATTTGGTCTGCATGCAAATCCATTGTAATAATACGAGTAGCTCCGGCAGCTTCTAACATTTTAGCTACTAATTTTGCTGCAATAGGCACTCTTGGTTTATCTTTTCTATCTTGTCTAGCCCATCCAAAATAAGGTAATACTGCTGTAATATGTCTTGCTGAAGCACGTTTTGCTGCATCAATCATTAACAACATTTCCATTAAATTTTCTGGTCCAGGGTTTGTAGAACCAATAATAAAAATACGAGTACCACGAATAGACTCTTCATAAGATGGTTGAAACTCCCCATCACTATAAGTAGAAGTTATTACATTCCCTAATTCGGCACCAAAGGCCTTAGCAATTTTTTCACCAAGCACTTTACTCTGTGTACATGCAAAAATTTTAGCTTCGGTAATTACAATTGGCATAGTTAACTTGTTGTTTTATAGTGCAAAACAGCACCTTATTTTAAACGAGGTGCAAATTTATGCATTTATTTTAACCTAAAAAGTATATTGACTAGTATTTTTATGCATAATATCGAAAAAAACTATATTTTTGCTGTCCAATATTAGCTCAAGTGGTGGAATTGGTAGACACGTCGGATTCAAAATCCGATTCTTCGGAGTGCGGGTTCGATTCCCGCCTTGAGTACAGATAAAAAACCATAGTTAACAACTATGGTTTTTTTTGCTCATTTATTAAAAAAACACACTCTTCGTTTTTATCTATTCTTTCACATCTAATGGATGCAACAAATCTTTTAGTGAGTGCTACATACTTGCTATTAATAAATTCTGTTATCAAATAGTTTTACACAAAACAAACGAAACTAAAACATATGCTTATTTTGCAATAAAAACCTAAGGCTTTTAAACAATTTATTAAAAATTATTCTGTCAAAAAAAAGCCTTTCATTGAATAATAAATGCATATATTTAAGTGCCAAATACTTTTTTAAGACACAATTAATTTTATGATGAGAATAATTTATTCATTCATTATTTTTTTCTATTTATTTAGTTTAAATATCTGTGCACAACACAACTATCAAGAATATCGCTTTGTAAATATAAAAGATGGTATTTCAAAAGCTGGTGTGTCTACTATAAACCAAGATCACCATGGTTTTATTTGGCTAGGAACTAATGGCTCTGGCTTATACCGTTTTGACGGCATTGATTATGATTATTACAAACATGTTTTAAACGACTCAACTTCAATTAGTAACAACCTGGTTTACTGTTCATTCATAGACAAAACAAATAAACTTTGGATAGGGACAGAAGATGGACTGAACTTATATGATAGAGAAAATGATCAATTTAAAAGAATCCCCATTTTAAAATCACATAAAAAAAATAAAACAAATATTTCTATTCGTAGCTTAACAACTGACAATGATGGCAACTTATTTATTGGCACAGTTAGAAGAGGTCTTTTTAAATTAAAATTGAAAAATTTAGAAATTGAAAAAATTCCTAACTACACCGCTAACAAAATACCTTTAGCTGTACATGCACTAAAAACCGACAAAAACGGACGTGTATTTGCTGGCACCAATCAAGGATTGAAAGAATATGACAATAAAACAAACACTTTAAAAACAGTATTATTCAATGGCAAAAATGGCTATATTAGTATAAAAGAGCCCTTACAAACATTATTAATTGATAACAATAACACACTTTGGGCTGGAAGTGTCTCTAATGGATTATTTAACATAAAAATGAATACTAATTCTTTTTATGAACTTAATAATTTTTCCTTTTCAAATAATCGATTTTTATCGATGACACAATTACCTGATGGTAGTATAATGTGTGGAACAGAAAATGATGGTTTATTTCACATAAAAAACAATGGTATTGTTTTAAAAAATTACCTATCAAATAAATCAAATCAAAAGAGCATATTATCCAATTCTATTTGGTCTTTATTTGTAGATAAAAACGAAAGAATATGGTTAGGGTATTACAATAAAGGTGTAGCAATTTATGACAAACTATACGATAAATTTAAAAATTTAGAAAGCACCCCTAATAACCCCAATTCATTACATATTGGATCTGTAACTGGTATAGTTCAAGGTCATTTAGGTAAAATATGGATATCTATGGATGGTGGAGGAATAGATGTTTACGATAAATCTACAAATAAAATTACTCACATAAATCAATTTGACAATAGTACATATTCTGGCATAAATAATGATTATTTTGAAACATTATTCATAGATAGTAAACAAAATATTTGGGCAGGTAGCTGGAATCATGGACTGTTTTTTTTAAAGAAAGGAACCAAAAAATTTATTAATTATAGTATGGCCTCAACAGGAGGACAACTTAAGTCTAATACTATTTTTAGCATTGCTGAAGATTCCGACGGAATTATTTGGATTGGTTCTTTCTATAAAGGTCTGCATTCATTCGACCCGAATAAAAACAAATTCACCTATTATGATACAGAACCTTTTATAAAAAATTCTTTAAACAATGCTGACTTTAGAAAAGTATTGGTGGATTCAAGAGATAATTTATGGCTAGGAACAGAAATTGGATTATTTAAAATTAACAAAGAAAATCCCGATAATATAATTATTACTTCCATGACAGATAAAATGTCTGAAGAATATAAAAATTACACGAGTGCAAACTATATTCTATCTTTATTTCAAGGAAAAGACAGCAACACCTTATGGATCGGCACTAGAGGCGCAGGACTTTGTAAATACAATTATACTACAGACACGTTTACTTGGTATAATAAATTTAACAATTTAGCCGAAGAAAATGTTTCTGGAATCATTAATGATTTAGACGGCAATATTTGGGTAAGTGGAAATTCAGGTATTTCTAAATTAAACATAAAAGACAATACATTTACAAATTTCACAAATAATGACGGACTTTTATCAAATGATTTTAATATAAATGCAGCGTTTAGAGACGATAAAGGAATACTCTATTTTGGAAACTTTCAAGGTGTTGATTATTTTAAACCAAGTGATATAAAAACAAATACGAGTTTAACTTCTCTATATCTCAAAGAATTTAAAATATTTAACAAAAAAACGCATCCTTCACAAAAAGACTCTCCATTAAAAAAAGTCATTTCAGAAACCGATAGCATTTCACTAACTAGTAAACAATCTGTTTTTACTATTGAGTATTCTGGCATAAACTATACCAGACCTGAAAAAAACGAATATGCTTATTATTTAGAAGGCTATGAAAAAGATTATAATTATGTTGGAGATTTAAGAAGCGCGACCTATACTAATTTAGATCCTGGAAACTATACATTTAAATTAAAAGCCTCAAATAACGATGGTATATGGAATGAAGAACCATTGTCGCTACAAATAACCATTTTACCACCATGGTGGAAAACAAATTGGGCCATAATAACATATATCTTTTTATTTTTATTAGGACTTTTAATCTTAAATAAAATGACTCAAAATAGAATTAAAGAAAAAGAATTAATAAATAACGAAAGAAATAAAAGGCTTCAAGAAAAGGCATTGAATGAAAAGAAATTTCAATTTTTTACAAACATCTCACACGAATTTCGAACACCATTAACTTTAATAAAAAATCCGCTTGAAGACATTATTAGAGACACAAGTTTAAATTTACCTAATAGAATAAAACAGAAACACAATATCATTCATAAAAATACAGATAGATTATACCGTTTAATCAATGAATTATTAGATTTCAGGAAACTAGAATTAGATAAAGTTAGAATTAAAGCAGGAAAACTAAACTTAGTTTCACTAACAAAAGATGTAGTAAGTCATTTTAAAGAAGAAGCTTTTTCCAGAAACATCCATTTATCTATAGATACAGACGTTACAGAACTTTTCGTTTGGGGAGACGAAAGCATGTTAGAAAAAATTATATTTAATTTATTATCAAACGCTATCAAATTAACTCCAGATGGCGGCATTATAGGAGTTGATCTTATTTCAAAAGAAGAATTAATAAAGCTGCCACTCGTTGATACCGAAAATAAAACAAAAGTAATTGAATTAGCAATTTCAGATACTGGTCCAGGCTTAAAAGAAGACCAGGTAAAAAGAATTTTTGAAAGATTTTATCAAGTTGATAATTTAAACAAAACATACTACGGAGGTACAGGCATAGGCTTAGAAGTTGTTCAAAACTTTGTACAATTACATAAAGGTAAAGTAGAAGTTAAAAGTAAATTAGGTAAAGGAACTACGTTTAGAATTCTATTACCAATTGGCAAATCTCATTTTAATGAAAACGAATTAGCTTCAAACTCTTTTGGTGTTTCAAATAAAAAAGAACCCTTTATACGAACAAATGTAAACACTGGTTCAGAAAACAATACACCTATTAGCGAAAGTGACATGAATGAAGATTACACCTTACTAATAGTAGAAGACAATGTTGAACTTAGAAATTATTTAAAAGAAGAATTTAAAAACACCTATAAAGTACTGACTGCAAACAATGGAAAAGAAGGTATAGAAGCAGCAAAAAAAATATTACCAGACATTATTATAACAGATGTTGTAATGTCTGAAATGGATGGCTTTAACTTTTGCAAAAAAATTAAAAACGACTTAAGAACAAGTCATATTCCTCTATTAATGCTTACAGCAAAAACACAAATAGACGATAGAATGGAAGGTATTGAACATGGCGCAGATGCTTATATGGTCAAACCATTTGATATAAGGCTATTAAAATTACGCCTATCTCAATTAATAACAAGTAGGCAATTAATTTTCAATAAATATTTCAGTTTAATAAGTGATGTAGAAAATATTAAAACAACCTCTTTAGACAAAGAATTCATTAATAAAGTACTGAATTATATTGATAAAAATATTGGAAATCCAGATTTAAGTGTTGAATCAATGGCCTCTGAAATGAATTTAAGTAGAAGTCAGTTTTACAGAAAAATTAAAGCCCTAACAAATCAAACGGCCAATGAGTTTTTAAGAAATATTAGACTTCAAAAAGCAAAACAAATAATAGAAAAAGGTAATACAAATATTAGTGACGTATGTTATAAAATAGGGTTTTCATCGCCATCTTACTTTACTAAATGCTTCAAAAGTTATTTCGGACACTTACCCACAGAGGTTAAATAAATATCTACAGCATCCAATACTCTTTATTAACAACACAACAATTAAAAGCTTGTTTTTCAAATACATATATGTATAAAAATAAATACAAGACTATTCTTCTCTAAAACAAAATTAAAAAATGTTGCACATAATACTACAAATGTTGCATTTCGTGTAATACACATTCCAATTGCTACATTATTCTTATCTATTGCGCAATATTTCATATTAATGTTATTCCCTTAAACATAAATTTGACTCCATGGGGAGTAATTCAGATAAGAAACAATTTGTAGAAATATTTCTAATAGTTGCAATTATTGCACTATTGCTATTTCTTATTGTTATTGTTTTTTAACAAATAACACTCATAAACCAAATAAAACTAAATAATTACTAACACATTCTAAACTAAATTTTATGACAAACTTTTTACTATTAAAAAAGGAAAGCTTTAAACAGTTAGGATACGTATTCCTAATGCTTGTTTTTTGCGCAGGGGCAAATGCTCAAACAACAGTTACAGGATCTGTGTCTGACCAAAATGGTCCGCTACCAGGTGTAAGCGTTATTGTTGAGGGCACAACTAATGGTGTTGCCACAGATTTTGATGGAAACTATACGCTTAACGATGTACCATCTAACGGTACTCTAGTTTTTAGCTATGTTGGATATACTAGCCAAAAAGTTTCTGTAAACGGAAAAACATCTATTAACATTGTTTTAACCGAAGATTTACAATCACTTGCTGAAGTCGTTGTTGTAGGTTATGGAACACAAAGTAGAGCCGAAGTTACTGGAGCGATTTCTTCAGTAAGTTCTGAATCTATTACAGCAACTCCTGTAGTAAACGCTGAACAAGCACTTCAAGGTAGAGCTGCTGGTGTAACAGTTATTAATAATGGTTCACCTGGAGCATCTCCAATTGTACGTATTAGAGGATTGGGTACTACGAATGGTAATAGCCCACTTATTGTAATAGATGGTGTAGTATCAGGAAATGGTTTATCTGGTATAAACCCAAATGACATAGAATCTATGAACGTCTTAAAAGATGCTTCAACAACAGCAATTTATGGATCACGTGGAGCTAATGGTGTTGTTATGGTGACTACTAAAAAAGGTCTTAAAAACGGAAAAGTAAATGTTACTTTTGATACTTATGCAGGTGTACAATACATTTCAAACAGATATGATGTATTAAATACAGCACAATATTTACAATACGCTAATGATTTAGGAGTAACTATTGGTAGAACAGATGTTAGTGGTGAAACAAATTGGCAAGATGAGTTATTTACATCGGGTTTAATGACAAACTACGACTTAGGAATTTCTGGTGGTGGAGAAAATAGCAACTACAAGATTTCTGCAGGATATGCTGACCAAGATGGAGCGGTTGTTGAAACTGGGTTTAAAAGATATTCATTTAGAGCAAACAGTAACTTTTCTCTTGGTAAAGTAAAATTTGGAGAAACGTTAGCCATGTCGTTTAATAATCAAGCACCAGAAATTGCATCAGGTGGACGTTCATTAATTGAACATGCTATAAAAATGGCTCCATACTTATCAGTTTATAACTCAACTAATTTAGGCGGTTATCAAGGACCAAGTTCAAGTGTTGATGGACAGGATGCTGAGAACCCTGTTAGAATCATGGAATTAGGTAACAGACAAAATAATTACCTAGCTATAACTGGAAGCTTATTTGGCGAATATGATATCATTGAAGGATTAAAATTTAAATCTCAATTAGGTTTTGATTATAGAAATTACAAAAATAGTGCTTTCTCACCGTCTCATAATGACGATGATTTAAATACTGGTACAGGTGTTCAAACTTATGCTCAAATAGATAAAAATACAGGAGTAAATCAAAACATTATTTTTACTAATAGTTTAAATTATGAAAGAACCCTTAATGATGTTCATAATTTCGATTTATTACTTTTAACAGAAAGACAGGCTAGTAAGTTTACCTCTATTAACGCACAAAGCAGAAATTTCCTAACTGATGGTATAGAAGAATTATCAAATACAAATGCTACGTTATCTTCAAGAACAGATAAATATACTTTAGTTAGTTATTTAGGAAGATTAAACTATAACTACGATCAAAAATACATATTTGCAGCATCCTTGAGAAGAGATGGTTCTTCTAGGTTTGGAGCAAACAACAGATGGGGATGGTTCCCTTCTCTAGCTTTAGGTTGGAATATTGCAAAAGAAGACTTTTTATCTGATTCTAACTTCAGTAATTTAAAATTAAGAGGTAGTTGGGGTGTAGCAGGAAATGATAATATTGGAAACTATGCATATACTACGTCTTTAACACCTAATTTCTTTTACCCTTTTGGTGGTAATAACGCAACAGGTGTTACGGCTGAAGGTGTAGCAAATCCTAATGTAAAATGGGAAGAAACAACCATGATTAATATTGGATTAGATGCTGGGTTATTTAATGATAAAATAACAATGGCGTTAGAATATTACAATAATGAAAGTAACGATTTATTAATGCGATTAAATCTAGCTGATTCTTTTGGGTTTACTAATAACTTTGTTTACGATAATGTTGGCTCAGTAAAAACACAAGGATTAGAACTTAGTTTAGGTTATAATGATTTTGATGGCGACTTTACTTGGTCTGCCAATTTTAATTTAGGAACATCTAAAAACGAAGCCCTTTCATTAGGAGGACTAGATGATATTACAGGTGGTAATTTTGAAAATGAGAATTTAACACGTGTAGCTCCAGGAGAATCGTTATTCCATTTTTTTGGTTTACAAACAGATGGTATATACCAAAATCAAGCAGAAGTAGATGCTGTATTTTTTAATAACTTAGGACAAACAGCAGTGCAACCTGGCGATATTCGTTTTAAAGATTTAAATGGTGATGGTGATATTAATGCAGATGATAGAACAGTTATAGGTAATCCATTTCCAGATTTTACTTATGGTTTAAATTTAAGTGCAAATTACAAAAACTGGGATGCTAGTATGTTTATAAATGGTGTTGCTGGCAATGACATTTATAATACTAATATATATGATTTACAAGGGATGCCTCGACTATTTAATTCTGGAGTAGAAATACTAAACAGATGGACAGGTCCTGGAACTTCAAATACAATACCAAGAGCTTTAGGAGCAACTCAAAATGTATCTGCATCAGATCGTTTTGTTGAAGACGGATCATATACTAGACTTAAAAATATCTCAATTGGATATACTTTCGATTCAGAAGCTTTTAAAAGTATGTTCTCTAAATTAAGATTATATGTTAGTGGTCAAAATTTAATCACAATCACAGACTATTCTGGTTTAGATCCAGAAATTGGAAATCCACTAAATTCTAGTTCTTTTGAGATTGGTGTAGATAGAGGTAATTACCCGCAACCAAAATCTTTTTTAATTGGTATTCAAGCATCATTTTAATTTAAAAACTTATTCGTTAATTATGAAAAAATACAAATATATATTAGCAATAATTCTTGGTGTTATAACCATTAATTCATGCGACGAAAGTGGGCTAGAGCAAATAAACAAAAACAACATAGCCCCAGAAACATTCTTTTCTACATCTAGTCAAGTACAGGCATCTGTAAATGCTATTTATGCTAACTTACAAACTAGAGGGCTTTATGCACGTCATATGTTTTTTATGATGGATAATATGGCTCATGAAAACGGAGGTAATAACCAATTAGAAGCAGATAAAAGACAGTATTTAGATTTTTCTTTTACTTCTGCACATGGAGCAATTGCTGCATATTGGAATAGCTGTTACAAAGGCATCAATAAAGCAAACTTTGTCATTGGAAATCAAGATAAAATAAATGAGTTGCCTGATGGTGTTTTAAATCAAACCAATAAAGCTAAGTTTATTGGAGAAGCAAAATTCTTAAGAGGACTTTATTATTTCTTTTTAGTAACTAGATATGGAGATGTTCCATTAATTACTTCTATTCCAGAAGATGGCGTGGGCTCTCCAAGAAGCCCAAAGGCAGATGTTTATCAGCAAATTGTTACAGATTTAAAAGATGCTTCAAATACACTTTTAAGTAAATCATCTGAAGAAAATGGAAGAGCAACTAAAGAAGCTGCTATAGCTTTACTAGGTAAAGTCCAATTATTTAGAGGAGAGCATCGACTAGCATTAGACGAATTTGAAAAAATTTATGGAGATTACCAATTAGAGAATAATTTTTATGATAATTTTAAGGAAGAAACAGAGCATGGAGTTGAATCTATCTTCGAAGTTGTTTATGACGATGATTTAGGAAATAGTGCTGTTTGGAACTCAGATTCGAGTGGAGAAGGTCTTAATGAAGTAACTTTTAGAGGACAAGAGTATGGTTTTAACGATTGGTTTAATGTATTTCCTTCAGATGACCTTTTAAACGAATTTGAAACTGGAGATACTAGATTTTCAGACACATTTTATGTAAACGGAGATACTTTTGGTGCAAATAACGAATTTACTGTAAATGCTTTTCCTAGCAACGGTGGCGGCAATGCAGGTTGGAAAAAATACCAAAACTATTATAAAGACGAACATGAAGATATGGCTTCGGGTATTAACTGTAAAGTTATTAGGTATGCAGACGTTTTACTTATGATGGCTGAGTGCGAAAATGAAGTTGGAACACAAGCAAAAGCAATAGATTATATCAATGAGGTTAGAGAAAGACCAAGTGTTTCATTAACTCCTTTGGCTACAACTCTTACAAAACCACAAGTATTTGATGCTATAGTACACGAACGCAAAGTAGAATTGGCTGGAGAACAATGTCGCTTCAATGATCTTATAAGATGGGGATTAGCTGGTACAGTATTAAATGGCACTGGTTTTCAATCAGGAAAACATGAAGTATTCCCTATTCCATTATCTGAAATAAGTTCTAATGAAAACATAACTCCTGCAGATCAAAATACGGGATATTAAAAAATAATTAGTTTGGTTTTAGTTTATTTAAAAGAAAAGCGTATTAGAAATAATACGCTTTTTTTATCTATTTTTAAAAGGTATTAACAATCTTTATAAAATGCTTTCACAACGATTATCATTATATATTCTAATTCTTATTGTATGCTGCGGATGCAATGAAGACTTTGCAAAAAAGACTTCTAATACCGGTACCCTTTTTTCATTAGTTCCTAATTCTATTTCTAAAATAGAATTTAACAATACAGTAAAACAAACCAATGCCTTTAATTGTCTTAATTATGAGTATGCATTAATTGGGGCAGGGGTTGCTGTAGGTGATATTAACAATGATGGATTACAAGACATATACTTTGTATCTAATCAAAACTCCAACAAACTTTATATCAATAAAGGAAATTTCACCTTTGAAGATATTACTGCAAAATCAAACACAACAGATAACGACGGATGGTCTACAGGTGTATCAATGATAGATATTAATAATGATGGTTGGTTAGATATTTACGTTTGTAAGTCGGCTTCAATGGATAATCCGGAACTTAGAAAAAACAAACTTTTTATAAATCAAAAAAATGGCACATTTAAAGATGATGCTAAAGCTTGGGGCTTAGATCATAATGGATTTTCCATTCAATCATATTTTTTCGATTACGATAAAGATGGAGATTTAGATATGTATCTAGTAAATCATAGAACAGATTTTGAAAACACATCAAGAATTGAAAAAAATCAAAAATTCTATCCAGAAACGTCCGATCATTTATTTAGAAACGATGGAAATCATTTTACGAATGTTACTTTACAAGCAAAAGTTATAAACAAAGCTTGGGGTTTAAGCGCTTCTATTGGCGATTATAATAATGATGGTTGGCCAGACATATATGTTGCTAACGATTATTTGGCTCCAGATTTCCTATATATAAATAAAAGAAACGGTACGTTTTCAAATCAAATCAATACGCGTTTCAAGCATATAAGTTATAATAGTATGGGATCTGATTTTGCCGATATTAACAACGACTTTCTACCAGATTTAATGGTTTTAGAAATGTCTGCAGAAGACCATATTCGTAGCAAAGAAAATATGCCAACGATGGATACAAAAAGCTTTGAGCGCATGGTAAAAGCAAACTATCATCATGCTTACATGTCAAATGTTTTACAATTGAATAACGGCAATGGCTCATTTAGTGATATTGGACAATTAGCTGGAGTTTCTAAAACAGATTGGAGTTGGGCTCCTTTAATTGCAGATTTTGATTGTGATGGTTTTAAAGACGTATTTGTAAGTAATGGTGTTGAACGAAATTTTGCCAACCAAGACTATGCTCATAAGGTGAAGAAGAATTTAGATGAACATATTGAAATGACTAAAATGGAGGTTATTGAAATGATGCCATCAGATAAATTATCTAATTATAGTTTTAAAAACAATGGCGATTTAACCTTTAAAAACACAAAACACAGCTGGGGATTTGATAAAAAACTAAACTCTAATGGCGTTGCCTATGCCGATTTTGATAATGATGGAGACCTAGATATGGTAATGAATAACATGTCTGATTTGGCTAGTCTTTATAAAAACAATTCTACAGGCAATTATCTAAATATAGAATTAATAGGATGTAATAAAAATATAAATGCTATTGGAGCAAAAGTTAAAGTCTACACTAATAATAACTCACAATATCAAGAACTTTATACATCGCGCGGTTACTTATCGTCTGTTACAAATGTTCTTAATTTTGGCTTTAATAATGAATCAACAATTAACAAACTAGAAGTTGTTTGGGATAATGGTTCCGTTTCAATACTAGAAAATATAAAAGCAAATCAAACTATAACATTAAATATAAATGATGCAACTAACGCTTCTCCAACTAAATTTAATGTAAACAGAAACTTAACCCCTATAAAACCTCAACAACTCGGAATAAACTTTATTCATACAGAAAATGAATTTAACGATTTCGATAAACAAGTATTATTACCTCAAAAGTTATCTCAACAAGGTCCAGCCTTGTCTGTAGCAGATATAAACAATGATGGCTTAGAAGATATTTTTATAGGTGGATCAAAAAATCAATCTGGTGTTATTTATTTACAAAATACCCAAGGTACATTTACAGAACTTAAACAACCTGCTTTAATAAAAGATAACGGATTTGAAGATGTTGATGCCCTATTTTTTGATGCAGATAATGATAATGACATAGATTTATATGTAGTTAGTGGAGGTTATGAGTTAACTAAAAACAACAAACTACTGCAAGACAGACTCTATTTAAATGATGGCAATGGGGTTTTAAATAGAAGTAATAACTTCCCCAAAATACTAACAAATACTAAAAGTGTTACATCTGCCGATTTTGATAATGATGGCGATTTAGATTTAGTTATTGGAGCACATACACTTCCTAGCAAATACCCTTTAGCAGGAAAATCTTATATTTTAAAAAACGAAAATGGCAATTTTATTGATGCTACAAAAGAAATTGCTCCAGAACTAAATAGTATAGGTTTAGTTAACGATTTAATTTTTTCAGATTTCGATAATGATAACGATAAAGACTTAATTATAGTTGGAGATTGGATGCCTATTACAATTTTAGAAAATGATAACAATCATTTTTCAAAAATATCTGTTACCAATTTTTTAGAAACAGAAGGTTGGTGGAATACCATTTCAGAAATAGACTTCGACAATGATGGAGACAAAGATTATTTTATTGGAAACTTAGGCAACAACAATAAATTTCATCCTTCAAAAGAAAAACCTTTACACATATACAGCAATAATTTTGATGGCAACGATACTTACGACATGGTTTTAAGTAAAGTTTATAAAGGGAAATTAGTACCTGTTAGAGGTAAAGAATGTTCATCTCAACAAAATGCTTTTGTAAGCGAAAAAATGAAAACTTATAAAGATTTCGCACATTCAACATTAGTAGATATTTATGGAGATAAAGAATTAGAATCCTCTTATCATAAAAAAATAGTGACGTTTAGCTCCGTTTATCTTGAGAACACGGGTAACCAATCATTTAAATTACACAAATTACCAAACACAGCACAAACAGGACCAACTTTAGGTTTTGAATTTAGCGATATTAACCACGATGGGTTTCAAGATGTCATTGGTGTTGGAGCTATTCATGAAACTGAAGTTGAAACAATTCGTTACGATGCAAATCTTGGCTATATCCTTTTAGGAGATGGCAAAGGAAATCTTAATACTTATAAAGACATAAATTTCTATAACGGAAATAACACTAAAGGAATTAAAAAAATAACCATTCATAATAAACCGTATTATTTAATTGCAAATAATAACGAAAGAATAACTGTTTACAAAGAAAACTAATATGAAAAACTTAACAAAACCAATCATATACATAGCAAGTTTCATACTTCTTATAAATTGCTCGAAAGAAAACCATACAGATAATAAAATTTTTACATCACTTAATGCTAATAAATCTGGGATAGACTTTAAAAATGTACTTACTGAGAACGATTCTCTTAATTATTTCACTTACGGATATTTATATATGGGTGCAGGTGTTTCAGCTGGAGACATTAATAACGACGGGCTTATAGATTTATACTTTACTGGAAATCAAGTTTCAAATAAACTGTATTTAAACAAAGGCAACCTTCAATTTGAAGACATCACAAAATCAGCAGGTGTTGGCGGAGATAATAAATGGTACACAGGTGTTACTATGGCAGATGTTAACGATGATGGATTTTTAGATATTTATTGCTCGGTTAGTGGAAAATTTGGCCCAAGAAACAACGAACTTTATATTAATAATGGTAATAACACTTTTTCCGAAAAAGCAAAAGATTACGGTATAGATGATATAGGAAGTAGTGTACAGGCATCTTTCTTTGATTATGATAAAGATGGAGATTTAGATCTTTATGTAGCCAACTATCCTTCAATGCCATTTAAAGCTCCAGTTTTTGCTTTTAAATACAGAATGGCTAATGTACAAGAAAATGAAACGGATCACTTATATAGAAATGACAATGGTAGCTTTACAGATGTTACAAATGAAACTGGAGTTCGTAATTTTGGATTGTCATTAAGTGCTACAATTGGCGATTTAAATAATGATGGTTGGGATGATATATATGTATCTAATGATTTTATGTCACCCGATTTTATGTACTTAAATAATCAAGATGGCACCTTTAAAGAAGAAGTTAAAAATGCAACAGCACATACTGCATTTTATGGTATGGGTGCAGATATTGCAGATATTAATAACGATGGATTTTTAGACATTTTTCAAGTTGACATGGATGCCGAAAACCATAGAAGACAAAAAGCAAACATGGCAAGTATGAATCCAGATTTATTTTGGAATACAGTTGATGCTGGGTTTCATTATCAATACATGCATAATACAATGCAATTGAATAGTGGTGTTTTTAAAAATGGAATACCTCATTTTTCAAATGTTTCTAGATTAACAGGAACTTCTTCTACAGATTGGAGTTGGGGTCCGCTTCTTGTCGATTTAGATAATGATGGATTAAAAGATTTATTTGTATCAAACGGTACGCGTAGAGAAATAAATAATAATGATTATTTCAATAAACTAAAAAAAGACAAAATTAAAGAAAAAGATTTTTTAAATGCAGCTTTAAACATCCCTTCAGAAAGAATTGACAATTTTGTATTTCGTAATAACGGTGATTTAAATTTTGAAGTAGCAAACGATAATTGGGGCATCTCTTTTAAAGGATTTTCTAATGGTTCTACTTATGCCGATTTAGATAACGATGGCGATTTAGAAATAATTACCAATAATATTGATGATCTAGCTTCTATATTTGAGAACAAAAGCTCTTTAAAAAACGATTACTTAACTATTGAATTTGAAGGAAACAAAGGAAACCATTTCGGATTAGGAAATAAAGTATATGTAACTGTAAATGATCAAACTCAAATGCAACAACTTACACTTACTCATGGTTTTCAATCGTCTATAGCACCAGAACTTCATTTTGGATTAGGGCAATCAGAAAAAATTAAAGAATTAAAAGTTGTTTGGACTGATGGCAAAATTCAAAAATTAAACGATATAGATAGCAATCAAAAACTAACTTTAAAATATAGTAATGCTATTGCAGAACAAGAAGAGCCTATAAATGAAAAACATTTATTTGTTACAGATAATAGCGAATTATTTCCTCAACATAAACATATTGAAAACGAGTATGATGATTTTAAAGATCAAGTCTTGCTGCCTCATAAAATGTCAACATTTGGACCTGCAATGGCTATTGGCGATTTAAATAATGATGGTTTAGACGACTATTTTATTGGAGGATCTAAAGATAATTCTGGCAGTATCTTTATACAAACAGATCAAGGTTTTGTAAAACAAGATTCAGAATTCCTAAATAACGATAAAGCAAGTGAAGACATAGGAGCTTTAATATTTGATGCTGATGGTGATGGTGATAACGATTTATATGTAAGCAGTGGTGGTTATGAATTTGCTCCAAATTCTGAATTACTACAAGACAGATTGTATATAAACGACGGAAAAGGAAATTTCTCTAAAACAGATGCTTTACCAGAAATGATTACAAGTAGTTCGAAAATTTTTAATGCTGATTTCGATAAAGACGGAAAACAAGATTTATTAGTACTAGGAAGACAACTACCTGGCGACTATCCCAAAGCTGTAAACAGCTATCTATTAAAAGGTGTGGGAGAAACTAGTAAACCTAAATTCGAGATTTTTAACAGTATGCAACCTGAAGCATTTACAAACCTTGGAATGGCTACAAACGCTGTTATTACAGATTTTAATAACGATGGATGGGACGATTTTATAATTGTTGGTGAATGGATGAGCATTAAAGTGTTTAAAAATATACAATCTGGTTTTGCTGATGTTTCTGAAGATATGGGATTAAATAAAGATACTACAGGTTGGTGGTGGAGTATTTCTGAAGGTGATTTTGATGGTGATAGTGATATGGATTATGTTTTAGGAAATAATGGACTTAATTATAAATACAAAGCGAATCCAGAAGAAACCTTCGATATTTACGTAAACGATTTTGATAAAAATAACAAAGATGATATTGTATTAAGTTACCATGAAGAAGGGAAACAATATCCTGTTCGTGGTCGTGGATGTTCATCGCAACAAATACCTGGTATCAAAGAAAAATTTGAAAATTATGAAAGTTTTGCTGAAGCAACTCTAGTTGATGTATATACTGAAGAGGCTTTAAAAAAATCGTTACATTATCAAATAAAATCGTTTGCTAGTATTTACTTAGAAAATAAAGATGGCAAATTTGTTATTCATAATCTACCTGTTGAAGCACAAACTTCCTGTATAAATAAAATTTTGGTAGACGACTATAACAAAGATGGAAATTTAGACATCCTTATTGCTGGCAATCTATACATGTCTGAAGTTGAAACGCCAAGAAATGATGCTGGATACGGACTGTACCTAGAAGGAAATGGTAACGGTAATTTTAAGCCTATAACACCTTCTAAAAGTGGCTTTTTCACTCCTGGTGATGTTAAAGATATGGGTGTTATAAAATTTAAAAACACGCCATATATTATTTCTGTAAAGAATGATGATTATTTACAATTTATTAGAACTGATAAATAAGTCTATTTTCAATTAGTAAATAGACTAAATCTTAAAATATTCTTGTTAATTTTTACTAAAACAACATTAGTATGAAATCATTGTACACTCTAATTTTTCTATTTAGCATCTTCCATTTTAATGCACAAAATAAAATCACTTCTTCAAATGATTTTTCAATAAATAGTCAAGAATACCTTGAACGAAGAGGTGCTAATGTGATGTTAGCTCACGATTTTTATCCAGAAAGTCACCAAGGCGGTGTAGGCATTATTCAAAATGGCATTCGTATAGCCACCAACGGCGATTTACGTTTAGAACCAACTCCAGGACAGTGGCAACCAGTACCAAAAGTTGGGACACGAATTGTTGATATAGAAAATCAAACCATTAGTGTAAAAATGTCATATCCTGACGACAGTAAAAAAACAGGATTTAACCCTATTATTTATCCTGATTTAGAGTTTTCATACACCCTTAAAATTATTGCTCAAGGAGCTTCTTTTAAAATTGTTGTTGATTTAGATAAACCACTCCCTAAAGAATGGATTGGAAAAGTAGGCATGAATATAGAATTGTTTCCAGGCGAGCTTTTTGGAAAATCGTATTATTTAGATAATCAATTTGGAATTTTTAATAGGCAAGCCAATGGACCCGGTTTTTACGATGCCTCAAACGACTATCAAATAAAACCAATGGCTGAAGGAAAAGAATTAGCAATAATTCCTGAAAATAAAGAACGAACTTTAATCATTAAAAACCTTCAAAACAACACTCTAAAACTTATAGATGGTAGAGCAAAACATAATAACGGATGGTTTATTGTAAGATCGTTAATTCCAGAAGGAGCAACAAAAAATGCCATTGAATGGTTAATAACACCACATGTTAAAGATAATTTTATTTATGATCCTGTAGTGCAAGTTTCACAGGTTGGATACCATACAACACAAGAAAAGATAGCCGTTATTGAAACAGATAAAAATAATTTAGATGTTGAAAACATTCAACTTTTAAAAGTAGAACCTAATGGAGACTTAACAAATGTGTTAAATGAAAAACCTGAAAATTGGGGTGATTTTTTAAGATATAAGTACTATCATTTTAACTTTTCTAAAATTCAAGAACCTGGGATGTATATTATTAAATATAAAACATTTACATCCAATCCATTTCAAATTAACAACCAGGTTTTTAAAAGAAATGTTTGGCAACCTACATTAGAGTATTTCCTTCCTGTACAAATGTGTCACATGCGCGTAAACGACCGCTATAAGGTTTGGCATGGGTTATGCCATATGGACGATGCAAGAATGGCTCCTGTAAACACAAACCATTTTGATAGTTACCTACAAGGTGCTTCAACACTTACATCTTATAAATCTGGCGAGCATGTTCCGGGAATTAATATTGGAGGCTGGCATGATGCCGGCGATTATGATTTAAGAGTAGAATCTCAAGCATCTACAATTCAAGGTTTATCTTATATCTATGAATTATTCAATGTAAATTATGACAATACTAGCATAGACCAAAATACTAGAATTGTAGAAATACACAAACCCGATGGAAAAGCAGATATTTTACAACAAATAGAACACGGTGCGTTATCAATTATTGGTGGCTATAAATCAATGAATCGATTTTATAGAGGCATTATTGTACCTACCAAAAGACAATATGTATTATTAGGCGACCCTGTAAACCATAGCGACAACTTGATTTTTTCTAATAAAAAAGAAGATAACTCCATTGCTATGGGGTTAATAGGTGCACCAGACGACAGATGGATGTTTACTGAAGAAAACCCAAGAAGAACACTAAACACCGCCGCGGCTTTAGCGACTTCGGCTCGTGCTTTAAAAAATTATAATACATCATTAGCCAATGAATGTCTTTTAATTGCTGAAGCTGTTTGGAATAAAAACCTATCTGAAAATGATATGCTAAAATTTGGTCTTGCTGTGGAATTATTAAAAACGACTAAAGATCAAAAATATGCCAAATTTTTAATTACAAATCAAAAAGCTATTACTAGTAATATAAATAAAACAGGATGGATTATAGGCTCAACATTGCCATTAATAAATAATAAAAAATTCGTCAACGCTATTAAAAATAAAGTAAAAGACTATTATAACAATATCCAAGAACAAGGAAAAGAAACACCCTATGGCGTTCCTTACAAACCTAATATTTGGGGAGCCGGATGGGGTATTCAAAATTTTGGTGTGCAACAGTACTTTTTACACTCCAGTTATCCTGATATATTTCCTAAAACATATATGCTAAATGCCATGAATTTTATTCTGGGTGTTCACCCAGGCGTTAATACATCTTCGTTTGCCTCAGGCGTTGGTTCAAGGTCATTAACACAGGCTTATGGAGTTAATAGAGGCGAGCATTCATTCATTCCTGGAGGTATTGGTTCTGGAACAGCATTAATACGTCCTGATTTCCCCGAGCTTTTAGAATGGCCATTTTTATGGCAACAAACTGAATACGTTTTAGGTGGTGGTACGACAGATTATATGTTTCTTATTCTAGCAGCAGATTCGTTATTAAATGAGAATTAATCTGAGGATAAAACTGTTCTAAAACCAATATGTTCTGCTGAAGAATCGGTACTGGTTCCCATGCGAGAAGACACTCTATAGCTAGCGCAATAAGAATCGCTACATAAAAAAGAACCGCCTTTAATCACCTTTTCTTGAAGATACGGATTGTTAGGGTTATATGCTTTATCGGCTCCTTTTGGGTTTTCAATAAGAGATTTCAAATTAGCTAAGTCATTATAATAATTCACATTATACCAATCTGATGTAAATTCCCAAACATTACCTGCCATATCGTAAAGTCCGAAACCATTTGGCGGATACGATTTTACAGGCGCTGTTCTTTCAAAACCATCTTCTAAGGTATTATTTACAGGAAATTCGCCTTCCCAACTATTTGCCATTTTAGATAAGATAGACCTATCATCTCCCCAAAAAAAGGTAGTGCTGTTATTGTTTCCACGAGCAGCATATTCCCATTCGGCTTCTGTTGGTAAGCGTCTGCCTGCCCATTTGCAATACGCTTCGGCATCTTCATAACTTATATGCACAACTGGATGATTTTCTTTTCCTTCTAAACTACTATCTGCGCCATTTGGATGCTTCCAGTTTACACCTATAGACCAGCTCCACCATTGGGAGAAATCATATAAATTAGGAACTGTAGATTTTGTCTTTTTAAATAATAAGGAACCTGGCTGTAAAATAGAATCATGTGGTTTAGGAGTTCCTTCAGGAAGTTGTTTTTTCATAACATCCCAATCAATATCACGTTCTGCAACCGTTATATAGCCTGTTTGCTTTACAAATTTTGAAAACTGAGCATTGGTTACTTCAGTAATATCCATAAAAAAACCATCTACAGTTACAGTGTGTTGTGGTTTTTCATGCTTCATCGCCATTTTATCTTGTAAAACAGCTCCTTGCTTAAAAGTACCTCCAGGAATCCATACCATACCTTCTGGCGGCGTTTTAGTATCGTTTTTACAACTTATTATTACTGAAACAAAACTGATAAGAAACAAAACTATTTTAGTATTCATAAGCGTTTTATATAGGTTAATCTATTACAAAAATATCTATAATTAGTTCTAAACATAACTGAAACCTTCTTTTTTTGCGTTAGGGATTACTCATTAATTCTCTTTTTCCTAAATAGGAAATCATGAATATTCATTTAAGGCATTGTAGAAGCTCTTTTTGTGTTGTTGCACCTATGCAACACAAAAAAGCGACTGCCGAAATATTTATATTCATGAGTTCATTAATTTAAAAATAGCAAAAGCACGAATAAAGCCCGACCCTTGTGGTAACGCCCAAATATTTAGGCTTATCTACAATTAGTTTTCTATCGTTTAGCTTTTAATTATCTTTGCACAACTTAATACTCCAATTTATGATATATTCAATGACAGGTTACGGAAAATCTGTATTGCAATTACCTTCAAAAAAAGTAACTATAGAGTTAAAATCTCTTAATAGTAAAAGTCTGGATTTAAATGCAAGAATGCCTTCTATTTACAGAGAAAAAGAACTTGCTATTAGAAAGCTTATTGCTAGTAAATTAGTACGTGGTAAAATAGATTTTTCAATTTATGTTGAAACCACTGCCGAAGACACATCGGCACAAATAAACACGCCTGTTGTTAAGCAATATATCCAACAGTTAAAAAATGTAGTAGATGGTAACGATATAGAACTACTTAAAATGGCGGTTCGTTTTCCTGATGCATTAAATACAGTTCGTGAAGAAATTGATGAAAACGAGTGGAAAACCATTGAAAAAGAAATTAACACTGCCATAGTCGATTTAAATAACCATAGATTAAATGAAGGAAAGGTTCTTGAACAAGATTTTAATAATCGGGTTACTGAAATAAGTAATATACTAGACCAAGTTATTGCCATGGATCCTGAACGTGTTGAAGGTGTACGTGAGCGTTTACTTAAAGGCGTTGCCGATTTAAAAGAGAAACATGATGAAAATCGTTTTGAGCAAGAATTGGTTTATTACATTGAAAAATTTGATATTACTGAAGAAAAAGTACGATTAAAAAATCACCTTAACTATTTTTTAGAAACTATAAATTCTGCTGAATCTAACGGTAAAAAACTAGGGTTTATAAGCCAAGAAATGGGACGAGAAATCAACACCATTGGTTCTAAAAGTAATTATGCTCCTATGCAACAATTAGTCGTGCAGATGAAAGATGAATTAGAAAAAATTAAGGAACAATTATTGAATGTCCTTTAAAAAGTCTGCAGTACTCAGTAGCAATTGGCAGTATTAGTAAACACAAAATATTCGTGTATTCGTGGTAAATAAAGAAACAAATAAACAAGGTAAACTCATCGTATTTTCGGCACCATCGGGTTCTGGAAAAACAACCATAGTAAGACATTTATTAGGTATTGATGATTTAAATTTAGAATTCTCCATATCGGCAACATCTCGAGAAAAACGCGGGACAGAAGTTCATGCAAAAGATTACTATTTCTTATCGTTAAAAGAGTTTAAAAACAAAATAAAAAATGATGAGTTTTTAGAATGGGAAGAAGTATATCGCGATAATTTTTACGGTACTTTAAAAACAGAAGTAGAGCGTATTTGGGCTATGGGCAAACATGTTATTTTTGACATTGATGTGTCTGGTGGCTTGCGTATAAAACGAAAATTCCCTGAAGAAACCTTAGCTATTTTCGTAAAACCGCCTAGTATTGATGAACTTAAAATTAGATTAAAAAAACGCAAAACTGAAAGTGAAGACAAAATAAACATGCGTGTTTCTAAAGCTTCGGCAGAACTTGCTACCGCGCCTTTATTTGATGTTATTGTGGTTAATGATAATTTAGAAAATGCTTTAACTGAAGCTGAAAGTTTAGTCAGTAATTTTTTAAAATCTTAAATAGTTTTTAATGAAACATTCATAATCAAAGTTAAATGGATGTTACATCTGACCTAATTAATAAAATAAAAATAAGCAGATGAAAATTGGATTGTATTTCGGCTCTTTTAACCCCATACATATTGGGCATTTGGTTATTGCAAACCACATAGCAGAATATAGCGATTTAGATCAAGTATGGTTTGTAGTAACCCCACATAATCCTTTTAAGAAGAAAAGCAGTTTACTAGATAACTATCAGCGTTTAGAAATGGTATATCGTGCTACTAAAGAGTATCCAAAACTAAAACCTAGCGATATAGAGTTTAGCTTACCACAACCTAGCTACACCATTAACACGCTTACTTATCTGCAAGAAAAACACCCCGATTATGAGTTTGCTTTAATTATGGGAGAAGACAATTTAAAAGGATTTCATAAATGGAAAAACTACCAACTCATTCTTGAAAACCATCATATTTATGTCTACCCTAGAATTTCTGAAAATAAAGTAGACACGCAATTTAATGGGCATGAAAAAATACATCCTGTTGATGCGCCAATTATGCAACTCTCTTCAACCTTTATACGTAATGGTATTAAAGCTGGTAAAAACGTAAAACCTATGCTACCAGAATTTGTTTGGGAGTATTTAGATGAGATGAATTTTTATAGGTAATCACTCTCTTGACTTTGTCAGAAATTTTAGCTAACTTCGTTTAACGTATGATATAAAACGATTTCTTATCAACGTCGTTGTGCATAATATCGAAAAAACACAGAAACAGGCTTGTTTGCTAATTGAAGTATGACGTTCACTCATTATTACTTTAGAGAAAAACTCTAAAAGCATAAATTTGAGAAAACAATTTACCAATGAAAAAAATAGTTCTTTTATCAATATTCATTTTGATTTCTCAAATCTCAATCGGACAAGAATGTTTAAATGTCAAATTTAAACTTAGAGGATACTTCTATGTTGGAACAAGTCAAATCGATTCAACTGCACTTGGTGGTTTTTATGAAGACCAAAACAGCCCAAAAAAACTGAATACTAAAAGCCCTGAACTATTTATTAAAAAAGGCTTACAATTAATTGCAAAAACTGATTCAAGAACTGAATTTGAAAAAGGAATAGAAGGCTTTAAAGTATTCATTGTGAATAAAACCGATTCAATTGTGGAAATACCAGCACAAGACAGTCGACTATACCTAAAAAGACAAGTTTTCTACGAAAACAAATGGCAAGACATAGAATATCTCCCAAGTAGTTGGTGTGGAAACAGTTATCATAGTGTATTTATAAAATCAAATGAATATTGGGACTTAAAAGCTCCTTGCTTGAAAGGAAAAATAAAGTCTAAATTTCGATTTCAACTTTATATAAACGACAATTTAACAATCTACTCGAATGAATTTGAAGGTAGTTTTAATAAAAAACAATTAAAAAATGAACAAGGACATAAACCAATAGGAATTATGGATCCTTACAATAATTAAAATACTGTGTAATGGCTAGTTTTAGCTTAATAAATTAGGTTCTTAAACCATACACTAAACGTTAAACGAAAAACAAAAAAACCGCCTAAAACAAATTGCTTTAAACGGTTTTTCAACTAACTAACCAACCAAAATTTTAGTGAAACTTTAATTTGAATTGTTTGAAAAACATAGTCAAATTAATATGTTGAACTAATCCCGCTACAAAGCGGGATCTCACTTTATATTATCTATCTAAACCCTTTTACTTTCTCTTGGGTTTGCTACTTTATCTTTTCTAAACTTACGTTTCTTATCTTCTTTAGTTACAGCTTTTTTACCTTTCGTGTTTGCTGTTTTTAAATACTGAATATATCCTCTTCCTTCAAACTCATAAACCGTTTCAGAAGCTGGATGATACAATTCTATCTTCCCGTCATTTATAACGCTCAATTCAAAATATTCATTGTCAAAATAATCATAATCTAATGTTAAAGTTTTTAAGTACATATCACCACTAACATTTCCAACACCATAAACTCCAGTATAATCCCATTGTAAATTATTTGCTGGCATACCATTACCATCTTGAGAACTCCTAAATTCAGAGTCGTTGCCACCAGCTAAAAACTGTAAATAATTTTCGTTATCAAATTCGTTAATCGCTCCAACGTCGCTCGTATATGTTTTTTCCCAAGCTTCATACTCTTGTAAGAAATAATGAATATTATCATAAAACACAAAATCGTAATCAAAATTACTACGTTGGTAACCGTCTAAAAAATACGATGTATCATTATTTGGGTTATAAAGCTCAATAGTATTATTATCTATTTGATAGATATCAAAAGTTTCAAATCCATCAAGATCATGATTAACATCTAAAATCATATCATAAGCATCATATTCACCTACATCAATTCCAAAACCATTACCATTATCACCAAGACCAACAATATTATTATTAGCATATACAACACCATTTTTAAACGAAATAGTAAATGCTTTTTGCAAAAATGGTGTTTCACCATAACCTTTAGTAGCATTAATGTCTACATACCATAATTCATATGAATTTAATAAGTGATTTATATTTATTTGAGGCGTATCATCAAAATCATCTACAACAACAACATCGGTATAACATGATGTAAAAAGTGTTGCTATTAAAGCAAAGCTTGAAAGTAATTTTATAGTCTTCATAATCAAATATTTTAGGGTTTCTACATATAGGAGTTTCAAAACGCGTGCCAAAAAAGAATTTCTTAATATTTAGAAGCTATAACAATGATTAATATTTTATGTATTTTTGAACTCTTAACGATTTATCATTTTATGAATAAACCTTTAAAATACGCGGTTTTTGGAGCAGGTAGTTGGGCAACAGCCATTGTAAAAATGCTTTCTGAAAACTTAGATGAAATTGGTTGGTATATGCGTAGTGTTTATACTAAAGAGCATCTTTTAAAAGAACAACACAACCCTAATTACTTAAGTTCGGTAGAGTTTCATTTAGAACAGCTAAAAATTAGCAACGATATAAATGAAATTGCCAATTATGCCGATGTTTTAATTTTTGTAATCCCTTCTGCTTTTATTCATAGCGAATTAGAAAAATTAAATATCGATATTTCAAATAAAATAATAG
The DNA here is from genome assembly GCF_044385915.1 of Thalassobellus citreus. Classification (NCBI taxonomy): domain Bacteria; kingdom Pseudomonadati; phylum Bacteroidota; class Flavobacteriia; order Flavobacteriales; family Flavobacteriaceae; genus Thalassobellus; species Thalassobellus citreus. The sequence goes on from NZ_JBISCC010000120.1 coordinate 194,083, forward strand.
TATCGGCAGTAAAAGGTATTATGCCAGAAACGGGGCTTTTAGTTGGCGAGCATTTTCATGCTATTTACAATGTGCCTTACGATAATATTGCTGTTATTGCAGGTCCTTGTCATGCCGAAGAGGTCGCTCTAGAGCGTTTATCATACCTAACCATTTCTTGTTCTGATACAGATAAAGCACAAGCCATAGCTAATAATTTATCTAGCGACTATATTAAAACTAAAATTAGCGACGATATTATAGGTGTAGAATATGCCGTTATGCTTAAAAACATATACGCTATTGCAGCAGGTATTGCACATGGTTTAGGTTATGGCGATAATTTTCAGAGTGTACTTATGAGTAACTCCATTAGAGAAATGAAACGCTTTATAAAAAAGATGCATAAAATGAAACGCAACATTAATAACTCGGCTTATTTAGGCGATTTATTAGTTACTGGCTATTCTGTGTTTTCGCGAAACCGCATGTTTGGAAACATGATTGGTAAAGGTTACACTGTAAAATCGGCTCAAATGGAAATGAGTATGGTTGCCGAAGGTTACTACGCCTCTAAAAGTGCTTTTTTATTGAATCAGAAAAATGCTAAAAAAACACAGTTACCTATTATAAATGCTGTTTACGAGATTTTATACGAAAACAAAAACCCTAAAAAAGTGTTTAAAAAACTGACTGATAAGTTAGACTAAAATAGGAATCTCATTAATGCTATAACATATATTTGGGCGTTACCTTTATCCTGAATTAAGTTCAGGAACAGGTCGGGCTTTATTCGTGGGGTAATATTTAAAATAGAAGAACTCATGAATATAAATATTTCACAAGTCGCTCTCTGCGAGGAGCTCAAACAATTGCTCAATCCCTAACGCAAGTTATCAGCTAGAGTCATCGCTTAACGCATAGGTATCGCTTGTTTATTTGGAGATTCCTACCTGCTCAGGAAAATGTTACTTTACCAAAATACCTCTAACAGGCATTAAAGGAATAGGCTGTAAAGCCTTTAAATTAATGGTATTCTTTCTAAACAAGTATGTTTTATCAAACATGGTATTACCTTCAAAAAAAGTAACTTTAAAAGTGTTATTTAATGCAAATAAGCCTTCTTGCATCAACTCTATTTTAGCATAACTTTTTTTAGGAAGTTTATCTAATTTCTTTCTAAAAGTAGATGTAATTTTATCTTCATTATAACCACTGGTTACAATAAGTATCATATCTAAATCAACATCTTTATCGTTTATGATGTAAGCGTTCCAATCTTGGGTTTTATAAATGTCGTTGTACTCATTTACAATAGCAACGTAAACGCCTTCTACTTTTGGAATTTGGATGTCTTTTTTCATAATAAACTAAGAAATTCAATTGAAAAGCTTCCTGCCTTCGCAGGAATGACAATTATAAAGCAGATTTAAACTGCTCTAAAAATCTAACATCGTTTTCACTTAATAAACGAATATCTCCTATTTGATGCAATAGCATAGCAATACGATCTACACCTACACCAAAAGCGAATCCTGAATATTCTTTAGCATCTATTTTACAGTTTTCTAAAACATTAGGATCTACCATACCGCAACCACCAATTTCTAACCAACCTGTTCCTTTAGTTATTTTATAATCGGTTTCGGTTTCTAATCCCCAATACACATCTATTTCTGCACTTGGTTCTGTAAACGGGAAGTATGATGGACGTAAACGAATTTTACTTTTCCCAAACATTTCTTTAGTAAAGTGTTGAAGTGTTTGTTTTAAGTCGGCAAAACTAACATCCTTATCTATATACAAACCTTCTACTTGATGGAAAAAACAGTGCGAACGTGCCGATATAGCTTCGTTTCTATAAACACGACCTGGAGAAATAGTACGAATAGGTGGTTTATTATTTTCCATATAACGTACTTGTACCGAACTGGTATGCGTACGCAATAAAATATCTGGATTTGTTTGAATAAAAAACGTATCCTGCATATCGCGTGCTGGATGATATTCTGGTAAATTTAATGCGGTAAAATTGTGCCAGTCATCTTCTATTTCTGGACCTTCACTTACGTTAAAACCAATACGAGAAAATATATCTGTAATTTGATTTTTAACGATTGATATGGGGTGACGCGCTCCTATTTGAACCGGTTCTCCTGGGCGCGATAAATCGCCGTAAACACCTTTTACTTCTTCGTTGCTTTCTAGTTCTTCCTTTAAAGCATTTACCTTCTCTTCAGCTGTTTTCTTTAAAGCATTTATAACTTGACCAAATTCTTTCTTTTGATCGTTTGCTACGTTTTTAAACTCGGCAAAATATTGTTTTACAATCCCTTTTTGTCCTAAAAGCTTTATTCTATAGGCTTCTACTTCTTCTTTGGTTTGTGCTTTAAATGCTTCTGCTTCTGCTATAAGTTCTTTTATCTTATCTATCATGACGTCATTTGAAAAATGAATGCAAATTTAATGAATTTTGTTATAATTGCGTTAGGGATTGAACGGTTTGTTTGAGCTCCTCGCAGAGAGCGAGTAGTGAAAGCCCGACCCTTGTGGTAACGCCCAACTTCTCGATACGATTCTGATAAAAAAATCGAAATCAGTCGAAGTAACGTTTAATTTAATCTATAAATTCGGTTTCTAAAAAATAGTTCACAATGGCTTCTTTCATTAAAACGCTTTGCTCACCTGCTTTTAAATGTGGTAAAGCTTCTAAGGTTTTGTAATGCGGCCAGCCTTCTTCGTCTACAAAATCGAGTTCGTAATACCCATAAGGCGTTAGCACTTTACAAATGGCAATGTGCATTAAATCTAACTTTTGATCCTTTTTAAAGGCTCTATCTAGCTGCCCTAGTTCTTGCACTCCAATTAAGTATATAATGGCATCAAGATCTAGTGGGTCTCCATCGGCAAATTGATTTGACAGTTTTTCTACCACCAAATCCCAGCGTTCCTTTAATTGTTCGTCTCTTGCCATTAAGTTTTTTTGTAATTATGATGAGTTCTCGATATTAAATCGGGATTAGTTCAACCAAAACATTTTAAACAACTATAGTTTAAAATATTAGTTTCACTAATTAAAGCGGCAAAGTTAATAAACATAAGTGTGACTATTATTTTATATTTGCTTAAATTGTATACTTATGAGTGTTATTGATATTGTTTTAGGAGCTTTAATTTTATTTGGACTTGTTAGAGGTTTTATGAAAGGTCTTTTTGTTGAAGTTTCCTCTTTAATTGCTCTAGTTGCGGGTGTTTATGGGGCTATACATTTTAGCAACTTTGCTGCCGAATTTTTGCAGACTAAAACCGAATGGGATGAAAAAACCATAAATATTGTTGCTTTTGCTGTTACCTTTATTATTATTGTTTTAGCCATAGCCTTAGCAGGAAAAGCGCTTACTAAATTAGCTGATTTTGCTGCGCTGGGTATTTTAAATAAATTGCTTGGGGGTATTTTTGGAGCTTTAAAAATCGCCCTTATTTTAAGTATTGTTCTAAATATTTTTGACAAACTAAATAGCACGATTACGTTTGTTGATGAAGAAAACATAGAGGAAACCATACTTTACAAACCTGTAAAGGAAATATTTCCAATGATTTTCCCGAATCTTTTAGCGCCTAAAGAAACGGATGCTACTTCTGAGGATAATGCTTAAAATCAGTTGTTATTAATAGTAAAATTTTTAAGCATTTTATCTAAGCCTAATTGAAACAAGGTTCCGCTTAATAGATCTTGCATATCTTTTAATTCGGCATAACTCATTGCAAAGCTTGTTTGCGGATTAGGTGCTTCTAATAGTAATGATTTGTAATAATTATTCTTTTTACAATCATCGCAATAACAAGATTTTTTTATAGATTTTTCTACATTTTTAGAGAACTGAAAAAGTTCGTTTTCTGTTAAGAACAAGCCCGTATTTCTAAAAACTAACTGAATCTTCTTAAAATCTTTAGCAGCACATCTTTTCCATTGGAATGCGATTCCGAAATTATTATAATAAATTGTGTTTATATCATCCATAGCTAAAAAAAATGTGCTGTTAAAAAATTATTTACTAGTTTAAAAACTTATTTATGATGTTTCTTATGTCTTTCCTTGTTGCAGTATTATCTAAAGCAAATAAGTACTCATACAGCTTTTTACCATCTACTTTTTCTTTTAATTTTACTTCGGTATTTTCGGCAAAAACGGTATCCCATTCTTTTCTAATTTTCACCCAAACCTTATTGTTTTTCTTCCACCAAGCTTTGGCTACCTGACATTTTTCATCGGCTACTTTTCTGTAAATATTATAGCCTTTTTCTTGAACCAGTAATTCGTCTTCAGCTTCTTTTGTTCTTATAACTTTATCGTTATCCTGTTCGTGTAACCAACCATAATCTGTAAGTTGTACTCGGTTTCCTCTTACTAAAATGTTATAATCATCTCTTTTAGAGTATTCGCGTCTTGGAAGTGGTGCATCGGTTTTGTTTTCCCAAAAACGTTTTCCATCGACATGAATCCATGTTGCCGAACCAGAATAACGCGGACTATCATCTACTTGATATACTTTTTGAGACCACTGTCCTTTTACTTCTTCTTCAGTTACATGTTTTACATCCCAAGTGTTCTTTGCTTTATATGTAAATAAACTTTTGTTTTCAAATTCCCAATCTTGTCTCCAATGCTTAATAACCATAGTATCATTAACAACTAGTAAATGTTGAATGCCAATTTTATTGTCTTTATCAGTTACTAATTCTGCCCATTCTAAGGCGTGTGCTCTGTAATCATAAGCTTTTTCATAAGCAATATCTGGAGAAAAAGTTTCGGCATATTTAAACTTAATTTCATAACAACCACACATATCTTTTATGGCATTTTGATCTTTTTCTTTTTTGGTTTGTGCATTCGTTTGTAATGAAAATGCTAAAAATAATAATGGTAAAAGCGCTAATCGTTTCATTTTTAATGTTTTGATATTAATGATTAAAAAAAGTTTAAAATTTATCTATTCTTATTTAGACTGAATTAAAATAACTTATATATTTGCAGCAAATTAATTAAGAATGATTCTAAATAAAAAATATTTCTGTATTTATTTTTCACTTTTTTTTGTGAGCTATTCTTTTTCTCAAGAAAGTAATCCTTCAAAAGATTCTACAAAAACTAAAGATTTAGATGAAATAATAATAACAGCAACACGGACAACGAGACAATTATCATCCTTACCGCTACCCGCTCAAATAATTAGTAAAAAAGATATAGAAAGCTCTAACTCGGTTAGACTAAATGATATTTTAAACGAACAAACTGGTTTAATTACAGTTTCAGATTTTGGTGGAGGCGATGGTATTCAGTTACAAGGTTTAGACGCTCAATACACCTTAATTCTTGTTGATGGTGTGCCGCTTGTGGGACGTTCGGCAGGTACTCTAGACCTTAATAGAATTACTGTTGGAAATACAAAACAAATAGAAATTGTTAAAGGCGCATCTTCCTGTTTATACGGAAGTGAAGCGCTTGGAGGTGTTATTAATATAATTACCGAAACACCTAAAGAAGGGTTAAATGGTCATATAAATTACAGGCACGCTAGCTTTAACACCAATGATTTAAGTACATCTATAAATTACAAAAAAAAGAAGCTTGGAATAACTACTTTTTTAAATAGATATAGTAGTGATGGCTATGATTTAGATAAAAGTGATGATTTAAAAACTATAGAGCCTTTTAGCAATTATACTTTAAACACAAAAGTTACTTATGACTTTTCAAAGGCTACCAATCTTTTAATTTCTGGTAAATATTACACACAAAACCAAGATTATGTGGCATCGTCTACCTTAGAAGGAGAAAGTAATATAAACGAGTGGAACACGCATTTAAAGCTAGGTCATACCTACAGTAAAAAATGGCATAGCTATTTTGAATTTTATGCTACGCGTTATAAAGCCAACGAATATTTAAATAACCCTGATGAATCTAGGTTTAGTGATAGTTATTTTAATCAATTTTTATTGCGTCCAGAAATTAGAGCAACTTTTAATGCTTCTAAAAAAAGTAATTTTATTGGTGGTTTAGGTTGGAATCATGAAACTTTGAAGAGAACTGACTTTTCTACCAATCCAGAATTTAATTCACCTTATGCTTACTTACAATATGATACAAACCCAAATGAGAATATTAATATTATTCTAGGAGCTCGTTTTGATAATCATAATAAATACAAATCGCAATTTAGCCCCAAAGCGGCTATTAGATATGAATTTAATAGCGAATTAGCCATTAAAGCATCCGTTGGTTACGGATTTAAGACTCCCGATTTTAGACAACTATATTTCGATTTCACCAATGCAACTGTTGGATACACCGTTTTAGGTTATAATGCGGTTGCTACAAAAATTCCAGAACTACAAGCAGAAGGGCAAATTGCTAACCTTATTATACCTATTACTGAATTTGAAAGCGATTTAAATTCTGAGAATTCTATAAGCTTGAATTTGGGAGCCGATTACCAACCTTTTTCTTCCTTAAAATTACATCTAAATATTTTTAGAAATAGTATAAACGATTTAATAGATACTCGTGTTATTGCTAATAAAACGAATGGACAAAATGTATTTAGTTACTTCAACATAAATACGGTATACACTCAAGGAATTGAATTTAATACCAATTGGAAACCCAATAATAACTTAAAAATTTCTGGGGGCTATCAATTACTTATTGCTAAAGATAAAACAGCAGAAACAGCTTTTAAAAATGGTACTGTTTACGCAAGAACATCTTCTAGTTCTCCTTCCTTTCAACTTAAAAAAGAAGATTACTTCGGTTTATTTAATAGATCGCGCCACATGGGAAACATTAAGGTATTTTACGAATTCACCAAATGGGATTTAGATGCCAACATTCGTGGAACCTATCGTAGTAAATATGGCATTATTGATAGCAATGGAAATACATATTTAGACCGCTATGATGATTTTGTTAAAGGCTACACCATTTGGGATTTTGCCCTAAATAAAACACTATTTAAAAACCATAAAATAGGCTTTGGTATTGATAATATTTTAGGATTTACAGACCCTCAAAATATCACCAATATTTCGGGACGTATTATTTACGGAAAATTACACATTCAATTTTAATAATTATATATAAACACTATGAACACATTTAAATTTTTAACATTAGTCGCTCTTTTTATTGGTTTTTCATCTTGTAATGATGATGATACTCCAACTATTTTAGACATAGAATCTAAAACCATTTCAAACTTGCATGCGCCTCAATCTGGTGGTCAAGGGCAACCAGTATCTGGTGCATTTACTAAATTTAATTTTGAAACAGGTGAAACAACAACAAGTGAAACCGATTGGGATATTGCCTTTAGAGGAACTTCTATTATTGTAAACGGAGGTGTTTCTTTAGAAACAACTGATGAACCTGATAGAACAGGAAATGCTGCTGTGTATATTGCTAATGGCACCATAGCTTCAATTAACGAAGTAGACACGTCTCTTTTTACACAAGATTCGGATACAGGATATGCCATTACTACAGGAAGTGGAAACGGATGGTATACATATGCTGGCCCTCCTACTCATTTAATTAGTCCAACTCCTGGAAAAATTCTTGTTTTTAAAACCAATAAAGGGCTTTATGCAAAAGTAGAGATTTTGAGCTATTATAAAGATGCTCCTGATAATCCTGATGCTTTTGTAGATGCTACACCTTACTACACTTTTAACTATGTATACCAACCTAATGAAGGTGTAACTACTTTTTAATTTTGAAATTTGCCTTATAAAAATTAAACATATGAAATTATCAATCAGCGTATTTTATATTGTAGTTCGTATAATTCTTGGTGGATTTATGGTCTATGGTGGTATTCATAAATTTGAAAAACCTATTCCAAGTCCTATTGAAGTTTTAGAAACAGCTAATAAATTTTCATCACCCGAAAAAGAATCAACACTTCAAAAAGTATTATATATAAGTGGATCTAAACAAACTGGGTATTTTTGGCAAGTACTTGGAATTTGTGAGTTACTCTTTGGATTACTTTTAATTATTCAAGGTTCAGGATTTATTGGCGCCCTTTTTTTGCTCCCTATTACATTACACATTTTCCTTTTTCACTTGTTTTTAGAACCTGATGAAATTGGAGATCTTATACAAACAGGTGTTTTATTTACAATAAATATAATACTTGTTTTAAAAGAAAAAGAAAAGTGGAAACACTTACTTTGGATAAAACCTATTTAATACCAATTCTGTATTGAAATTAACAACAAAGCCACTCAATGAGTGGCTTTTTTTATATTTTAATCTAAATGATAAATTTCCATTATATCTCTTAAATATTTTTCAAAATTTATTTTTAAATCTATCAGATTACCTGTATGTACATCAAAAACCCATCCGTATACTTTTAAACCTCTATCTCTAAATGCTTTTTGTACCGCAGCAGTTTTAATTAAATTAACACATTGTTCTTTAACATTTAATTCTACGAGTCGGTCGTATTTTTTTTCTTCATCTTCAATCCCATTAAGTTCCATTTTATGTATTCTGTACACATCACGAATATTACGCAACCATCCATTAAGAATACCTAAATCTGCCGATTGCATAGCAGCTTTCACGCCTCCACAACCATAATGACCACAAACAACAACATGGTTTACTTTTAAATGCGTAACGGCATAATTTACAACAGACATAGCATTTAAATCGTTACCCGAAATCATATTGGCAATATTACGGTGTACAAATACATCGCCTGGACCTAATCCCATTAATTCTTCAGCTGTTACACGACTATCTGAACAACCTACAAATAAAAGTTCTGGATTTTGACCTTCGCCTAATTTATCAAAGTATTTATCATCTTCTTTCAGCTTAGCCTTAATCCACTCTTTATTATTCTCGAATACTTTATCTAATTTCATAATAGCTCTCTTAATATTTATCTTTTACATTTTCTTTTACCCATTCTAAACACATATTAAAATCTTCAAACACATGTTCTCTAGGAATTAAATCTGGAATAATATCAATACGTTCCATCATATATTTAGGCTGATTAAGTAAGCCTACAAAAAGAACTTCAATGTTTTTCTTGCTTAAATCTTGAAGCATGTCTTCCATAGCATATAACCCTGACTGATCCATATATTGCATACGACCTAACCTGATTATAACCGTTTTTGCTGTGTCTGGTATTTGGGCCGTTAATTGCTGAAAATCGCTTGTAGAACCAAAAAACAAAGGACCTTTAAGGTGTTTTATAAAGACTTCTTCTTTCAAATTTTCTGGAAAATTAATTTCATCTTTCCACGTTTCTTCTTTTAACGGTTTAACATCACTTCTTTCGGCAGTTAAATCTCCTATTTTCTTCATAAACATTAAAGAAGCTATTACCAAACCAATACCAACGGCATAAATTAAATCCCAAAAAGTTGAAAGTAACAGAACAACAATCATTATTAATACTTCTGAACTTAACTTTAACGGCCCTAATTTGATATCTCTAGGCAAACTAGGAATGGCTTTTAGACCCTTATAATCCATAACACCAATACCAACAGTAATTAAGATTCCAGCAAGAACAGCAGCAGGAATTTTTGATGCCACTGGCCCTAATGCTAATAAAATTACTAATAATAAAAGCCCCGCAATCATTCCAGATAGTTTTGTTTTACCACCAGATGTAATATTAACAACGGTTCTTATAGTAGCACCTGCACCTGGAATTCCTCCAAAAATGGCTGCAATACTATTACCAATACCCTGACCAACCAATTCCTTGTTTGGCTTGTGTTTTGTTTTAGTCATATTATCGGCTACAACACTGGTTAACAAAGAATCTATAGCACCTAGCAAAGACAAGGTAAGTGCTGTAAAAACATAGGGGGTAATATTACTTAATTTAAAACCTGTAAATATTTTTAGATTTGGAATTGGAAGTCCGCTAGGAATTTCTTCAATAGGTCTATAATTTAACCCAAAACCAACTGCTATTCCCGACATAACAATTAAAGCAACCAGTGTACTTGGAATTGCTTTTGTAATTCGTTTAAAACCATAGATTATAAAAATAGTTCCTAATGCCAATATTAATTCTAACCAATTAATATTTTGTAGAGCTCTTGGTAACATTTTAACGGCACCTAATGCTCCCGAAGCTTCTTTTGCTGCCAACGTTTTAGATTCATTTAATATGGCATCTTGCGATATTTCGTTAGCTCTATTAACCGTTTCTTTAAAATTTTCTAATACTAAAATACCTTCTCCAGCTTCTTCTTTTAAAATATTTTCTAAAATAACTTCTTGTGCTTGTGGCTTAAAAGTTTCTACAAATTCAACATCTTCTTTTGGATAATACCCTATAGATGGTAAAATTTGAGTTAGTAAAATAATAACCCCAATAGCAGTCATAAAACCAGAAACCACAGGGTAAGGAATATACCTTATATACTTACCTAAACCTAAAACACCCAAACCTACTTGCATAAGTCCTGCTAATAAAAACACCGTTAGTATTACAGGTAAAGCTTTAGTAACATCGCCATCGTTAGCTGCAATTATTCCGGCAATAACAACCATACTTACAGCTGTCATAGGTGCTGTTGGTCCAGAAATTTGTGTACTTGTTCCTCCAAAAAGAGCAGCAAAAAAACTTATAAAAATAGCTCCATAAAGTCCTGCAGTAGGTCCTAAACCTGATGATACTCCAAAAGCCAGTGCTAATGGCAATGCAACAATACCTGCTGTAATACCGCCAAATGCATCGCCTTTTATATTTGAAAATAAATTTTTCATCTGTAATTTTAGTTTTTAATAATTCCGAAGTTAATTCATATTAGTCAAAAAAAAAACCAATACTTAAAAGTATTGGTTTTAAAATACGATTTTACTTTTTTAAAAAGTAACAAATGTGATTAAATTAAATTGATCTCTACTACTTGTTTCAAAAAACTGATTCATGTAGCCAGCTTCAATTCGTATATTTTTATTCATTGTATAACCAAACCCTGCATAAACTCGATTTCTATCGAAAATAGAGGTTTTAGTATTTAAAAATATCTCATTATATGCCGATAAATAGTATTTGCTATTGGCTTTTTCTTTATTTCCTAAAGGTATATTAAGACCTAAAAAATACCGAAAACGCATTTTAAAATCAGACTCTACAAAGCGTTGTTCAAAACGGTAACGATGATTTAATTTTACAGAACCTATATTTTGTTTAGATACGAACTGTTGAAAAATTCGATGTTCGTTTACTGAAACTTTATCATCAGTATTACCAATATAATTTTCGGATAAAATATAACCATAACCCAATAGTATATTGTTTTTATTATTATTGAAACTATAGCCTAAACCTGTTCTTAGCAATAATTGTTCTAAATCGCCAATAGCGTTATAATTTCTATACTGAACCTCGTTATGTATATTCCAGTTGTTTTTTAATTTTTTGTTTCCAATGTAAATAAGCCAATTACCAAAGCTACTGTCTTGACTTTGTCCAAAAAAAGGTAGCATCAATACAATAATTAATGCTACCAAAGTTGCTTTCTTTTTCATAATAATATTTCCCATTGAAAGCTATTTTTATTTAGTCGTGAAATGTAACTTCACCTGTATGAATATCGTACATGGCTCCTACAATTTTAATTTCACCATTATTTTGCATTTCGGCCAAAACAGGGCTTTCTTCCATAATTCTATCAATAGTTAATAGCACGTTTTTATCGGCTACATTATTAACAAATTCTATGTTTGAAGAATTTCTTAAACTTGAGTCTGTAGGCTCACTTACTGCTTTAACTGCAGGCTTAATTTTATCTAACATTGCTGTTAAATTACCTAGTTTAGCATCATCGCAAGCGCCTTTTACAGCACCACAACTTGTGTGACCTAATACAACTATAACCTTTGTTCCTGCTAATTTACATGCAAATTCCATGCTTCCTAAAATGTCTTCGTTTACAAAATTTCCTGCAATACGAACACTAAATATATCTCCTAATCCTTGGTCGAAAACTAATTCGGCAGAGACTCTAGAATCTATACAACTTAAAATAGTTGCAAAAGGAAATTGCCCTTCGCTAGTATCATTTACTTGTTCTAATAAATTTCTATTCGCTTTTAAATTATTTTGAAACCTTTGATTTCCTTCTTTTAAAAAATCCAGAGCCTTTTGTGGCGTCATGGTTGCTTGTGTTTCTTTTGTATGTGCTTTCATATTTTTATGCTTTTAATTAAATTATTATTGTATTGAAAAGTTTTGTCCACCAGAGAATAAAAGCGAAACATTAAGCTTACTAATAACATCCTTTATATTGGAATTCATTAAACTTAATTTATTTGCAGTTTTCTTCTTCTCTCTATTTACACATAATAAATTTATATTATTTTTTGATAAATAGTTAGAAAGGTTCGACATAGTATTATCATTTTTTTCAAATACAAATTCTATCGTTTTTTTATCACCAAACATATTCGACTCTTTTAATCGACTAGAATTATTTCCTATTATAAAAGATTTTAGTGGTGTATTTGTATAATTTACTAAGTTTTCTGCTAATTCAAAGGACTCATCTACGCCGTTTAATAATCCTAAAGACAAATTCTCATTGGGCTCTAAAGCATTATTATTAGCAGCTAGCATAATAACTCCATCATGTTCTTTTAAAACAAATTGAGTAATGCTATCTCCCATAACATTAAATGTTTTTGAAACTCTTTTCCCTATAACAATAATATCTGGTTTGTTTTTTGAAATATAATCTCGAATTTCATTTTTTACATTTCCAAACGCATAACTGTAATTTATTGCTATACCATATGCTTCTGAAAGTGGATTTACTAAATCCTGTATATCCTTTTTTGTAGCGCTATGTTGTTCATTAATAGTTCGAAATGCCGATAATTGACTTTCTTTCCCAACTACATCCGTCGGTTTTTTTACATGAAAAAACTCAATATCTCCATCAACCATTTTAGCTAAACTCACACTGCTTTTTAACACATTGCTAGTAGACGCTTTTAAGTCTGATAGTACTAATATTTTATGCTTTTTGTTTTTCATGATGGTTTAACTTAAGCTTATATCAGACTTTGGTCTTAACTTGAAAAACTCTATAAAACTATCTGGATTTTCAACAACACCTCGTTTTGAAAGTAGTTTTATATCAATATGGCGTTCTTTTGCTTTAAAGGCAAAATCTTCAAGAATTTCGATAATATCATTATCTAAATATCTTGTTTTAAGTATATCTATTTCTAAATAAGTATCTCTAGGTAAACTATCTAACTCTTTTAAAATAGCACCTTTGTTAAAAAAGGTAACTTCTTCGGCAAGCGTCATTTTAATTTTATGTTTACCATTACTTTTATCTTCAATATGAAGGAAGTGTGAGTTTTGGTAGCTTTTCATTAATATAACCACAATACCAACGGTAAGACCTAAACCAATTCCGTATAATAAATCGATAAAAACAATCCCTAAAACAGTAACCGTAAACGGAATAAATTGTTTCCATCCTAAGTCATACATTTTTTTAAATAATGCTGGTTTAGCTAATTTATACCCTACAATTAATAATATGGCTGCTAAAACCGATAAAGGAATCATATTTAACAATCTAGGAATTAAGATTACTGATATTAATAAGAAAAGCCCATGAATAATTGCCGACATTTTAGAAACACCTCCCGATTGAATATTTGCTGAACTTCTAACAATTACTTGTGTAATTGGAAGCCCTCCAACTAAACCTGAAATAATGTTTCCAGTTCCTTGAGCTAATAGCTCACGATTAGTAGGTGTTACATTTTTATGCGGATCAATTTTATCCGTTGCTTCTACACACAATAAGGTTTCTAAACTCGCCACTAAAGCAATTGTAAAAGCTACAATCCATACGTCTGAATTTGTAATAACGGCAAAGTTTGGAAAACTAAATTGCGCCAAGAAAGACGAAGCATCTTCTGGTACCGGAACACTAACTAAATGAGAAGACGATATAGCTAAAGCATCATTTGATTTTGTAATAACATAAAAAATAATACCTAGAACTACAGCAACTAACGGACCTTGTATTATTTGAAAAATCTTTCCTTTCTTTGATAAGACTTTATCCCAAAGCAATAAAATAGCTAAACCTATTAAACCAATTAAAGCAGAACCTGGTTTAATATGATTAATAGTCCCTATAATTTCTGAAAATGTATTTCCTCCATCTACTTGAATAAAGGCAAAATCTCCTTCTGGATCGGCATCATAACCAAAAAAGTGAGGTATTTGCTTTAAAATAATAATAATTCCGATACCTGTAAGCATGCCTTTAATAACTGAAGAAGGGAAATAATACCCTATAATACCAGCTTTTAAAAACCCAAATACTAATTGAATAATACCTCCTAACACAACTGCTACAAGAAAATTTTCATAACCGCCCAAAGTACCAATAGCGGTTAATACAATAGCAGCTAATCCTGCTGCAGGCCCACTAACTCCAATTTTAGAACCACTTAACGACCCTACAATAACACCTCCAATAATTCCTGCAATAACTCCTGAAAAAAGTGGAGCGCCACTTGCTAATGCAATACCTAAACATAATGGTAATGCAACAAAAAATACGACTATACTCGCTGGTAAGTCTTTTTTAATAGTTTTAAACATACTATAATATATTTTTAGCTAATAGTATAAAATACTAAAAGCTGTTAAAAATTAATTAGACCAAAAAGGCCTTTTAAATCTGTAATTATAATATGTTATGATCTGGAGGAGGAGAAATAAGATTTAAGTGTGGCTTTGCATATTTCTTAAAATAATACTGAACATTATTTTTTGCTTCATTTAAAACAAAATCTGATTCAATACCATTATATTCTGAAAAGAAAACCTCTTTATCTTTACTTTTTTCAATGCTTTTTTCTTCTTCTTCAGAAGAGGCATAAAAAGCAGAAACGTCAATAGAATCATCAACCAAAAGAATAACCGTTGGAGCTACTAAAAGCACCACGAAAATAGTTGATAGTAATAAAGAAATTAAACGTTTCGACATTTCAATTAAAAATTTTAAAAAAGCTAATATATAGTATTTTTGTTAAGGAATAATTAAAAACCCTTTAACGTTTTAATATCCTTTGAAGGAATCCACCCAGTTTTACCATCAGAAAGTTTTATTTTATTCCAATCGTTATACACTTCTACAACCTGAACCTTAGTACCTTCATGTAATCTAAAAGACTCTTCACTTCTAGAATTAGGATCACTTTTCACCTTACTTTCTTGTGCAAAAATAATTGCTGGATTATCATTTTTATCTAAATTATACTTATGAAAAGCAAAAACCAGTGTGATACAAACACCTATTAATGCGGTTAAACTACTCAAAAAAGCCAAACGCTTACTTAAAGTAGAATAAGCAAAATAATAGCCTAAAAACAAAATAACAAAACAAAATACGAGAGCAACCGATATTTTTGCCCAAGTATCAAAATGCATCATATTTGTTACATTATTTACAAGTTTTGAAAATCCAGATTCAGGTATAACATCTATAGCATCAATAGTCATGTTTTTTGCAAATGCCATATTGTTTTTTATATCATTATCATCTGGTGATAATTGAAGCGCTTTTTCATAATAATAAATACTTGGTGCAATATTGTTAAGCTTATAATTAGCATTTGCTAAATTAAAGTACAAGTCGGCAGAATGTTTTCCGCTTTCTAATATAGTTGTATAGTTATCAATAGCTTCTGCATATTTACCTTGATTATATAATTCATTCGCTTTTTTAAATAAAGCCTGGTTTTGAGATAAACCAGATAAACTTAACAAAAACGATAGTATGTAAATTAGCTTTTTCATGTTAACGTGCTTGTTTATCAATTAAAGAAATGGCTTTAGCTGCCTTGTCATAATCCTCTTGCATAGTCACAATATCTATAGGCGTATAACGTGCTAATTCGCAACTCTCTAAAATACTTACAAAATCTTTTATTGGTTGTTCTTCAACCTGTTTTTCTTTTAGTAAATTATTGATTTTATCCTTACTTAAATCATTGGTTTGAATGTGCAATTTTGCTTTTAAATAATTGTGCAATGCTTTCTCTAAAGCAATATAAAACGCCTCTTTTTGTCCAAGAGATTTTTTGGCACCTTTTAAATATTTCTTAGCTAACCTATCTGCTTTTCTAATACGGTTTCCATAAACATCAGCATCTCTTGTTGCTTTTTTATTTCTTACAACAATAGCTAACGGAATGGCTAAAAAAGGAAGCAATAACAAGCTCCAAAATAAATTTGTTTTAAAGAAATAAGTTGGCTTTATACTTGTAAAATTTGACGCTGTTTTAATAAATGCAAATTGATCATTATTTAAAACAACAGGTTGCTTTCCTGTATTAGAAACTGCACCAGTTTCATTAGTATTAGCACCATTTGTTGGTCCGTTTGAAACATCAATTATAATTTCTTGTGATGTTAAACGCTTATAGCTTTTTGTTTTTAGATCGAAATAAGAAAATGAAATATTTGGTATAGGATATTTACCTTTATATTGTGGCACGACGGTATAACTATCGGAAATACTTCCTTTCATACCCGATAAATTAGTCGTTACATTTTCTTTATGTTCTGGCTCGTAAACTTCTAAAGAACTTGGTAATGAAACTTTAGGAAGTTTAAATAATTTTAAATTACCATTTCCTCGAACCTCAACTTTTAATTGTAAAGATTCAGAAGCATCTAATTCTTTTTTAGATGCAAACACATTAAAATCAAAATTACCAACAGCACCTGTAAAATCAGCTGGTTTGCCGGTCTCTGGTAATGGTTTTACATTAATAGTATTACTTCCTGCAGAAATAGTTCTATTTACACGTGTCATTAATCGACTTCCAAAAATATCTCGTCTATTTGTAGGAACACGCATTGCAAGATTTAAAGTAAGTGGTTCTATTTTTAACTTACCCGTTTTTTGAGGATATAAAACTACTTTTTTATAAACCAAATATCTGTAATCTTCTCCTTTATAAGTGCCGTTCTGTACTTTAGATCCTTGAGTATCTATATTCTGACTCCAAAAATCATTATATCTTGGACTATCTGCTTCATTAAAATTATCGACAGCTATTGTTGGAGATACATAAATTTTATAAACTACCGTTATAGCTTCGTTTAAATAAGGATTAGTATTAGATACTTCTGCTACTAAATGAATATTCTCTGATGCTATAAAATTAGGGTCGTTAGGATCTTTTGGTTTATCTACAGCTGCAGTAACCTGTATTTTAATTGGTAATGTTTTATAAGTTTCTCCATCTATTGTAATACGTGCTTGTGAAATGGTGAAATCACCTCGCTTTTTAGGTGCTAAAAAATAGCTATATGTTTTTTTATATGTACGCTTACCATTAATCCACGAATTACTTACAGATTGGTTAGGTCCTCCAACTACAGTAAAATTATCAAAGCTTGGTGGGTGAAAGTTATCGCCATCTTGATTCATTTCAAAATCGAGACGTAAACGCTCATTCATTCCTAATGTTTTCTTACTCGCCTTTGCTTCAAATTTTACTTGTGATGAAGCTATACTTGTAGTAAGTATAAATAGTAATATCGATATGTATTTTATAAACTTCATATTCCTTCAATCTATATTCTCAAAATATAATATTTCAATGGATTCCTGTTTTCACAAGAATGACAGATTACCAATCTTTATCAGTTTTTATTTTAACGCCCTTTCTCTTTTCAGCATTCATTTTCTCTTGAACTTTTTGTTCTTGATTATTCATGGCTTCTAATAAATTTTTCATTTGCTGAGGCGACATTTGTCCTGGTTGAGGCTTTGGTTTTTGCTCATCTTTCTTTTCTTCATCACCCTTTCCTTTATCATTTTTTTCATCTTTAGGTTTTCCCTCATCATCCTTTTTGTCGTCCCCTTCTTTTTTATCTTGATCGCCTTCGTCTTTCTTGTCTTGGTCTTTGTTATCCCCGTCTTTATCTTTTTTGTCGTCTTGTTTATCTTTGTCTTTATTGTCCTTATCTTGATCCTTGTTATCTTTATTATCCTTATTCTCGTCGTCTTTATTATCGTCTTTTTGGTCTTGCTTTTGCTGTTCTGCACATACTTTTGCTAAACCTAAATTGTACCGTGTTTCATTATCGGTAGGATTGTTTCTTAATGCATTCTTATAAGCTTCAACAGCTTCTTTACATTTTTTATTCTGCATTAAAACATTTCCAATATTATGAAATGCTTTATGTTTTTCTGCTTTAGATGTTGCAGATTCTGCCGCTTCTTGAAGTCTAAACAATGCTTCATCAAAGCTTCCTTTTTTTATGTATGAACTTCCTAAATTATAAATACCTGCTACTGTTGATGGGTTTTCTGAAATAGCTTTTCTATAGGTCATTTCGGCAGAAACAAAATCATCTTCCCCTATTAAATTATTAGCTTCATAAACATAATTATTAGCTTTCTTTAATGCCAATAATTGCTCTTTATCTTTTTCTTGAGCAAAAGATATTGTTGTAATTAGTAGTAATATATATGTTGTTATTTGTTTCATTTTATTCTAATATATAAAACCTTGTTGCTTTTCTTCGTTAAAAAAATTATAAAATATTTTCGTTGACGCTATAGGTTTTCATTAAATAAATTTAGCTTCTTTAACCAAGCCGTTTTACGTTCTAACAAGAAAATATCTAATAATAAAAAGAAAATACCAAAACCTAAAAACCATTGAAATTGATCTTTAAAATCGGCAAATTGTTTTGCTTCAAATTCTGTTTTGTCCATACCATTTAAAATCTCACGGATATTTTCAACAACATTATTTGTATTCTTTCCATTAATATATGCGCCATTAGCTGCATCAGCTATATTTTTTAGCGTTTCTTCATTTAAACGTGTAATAACGGTTTCTCCTTGACTATCTTTTTTATAATTTAAAACAATACCGTTTCTTTTTTCTGGAATAGGCCCACCTTTTATATCGCCCACACCAATGGTAAAAATCCTGATACCTTCTTCGCTAGCTTCTTCTGCAACATTTGCTGCTTCTTCATTGTGATCTTCTCCATCAGAAATTATAATAAGCACTCTATTGGTTTGTTCTTCATCATCAAAATATGTTTTTGCCAATTCAATAGCTTCATTAATAGCCGTTCCTTGAGACGATAACATATCGGTATTCATGCTTTGTAAAAACATTTTTGCCGAGGCATAATCTGTTGTTATTGGTAGTTGCGGAAACGCTTTTCCTGCATAAGCAATAATACCAACCCGATCGCTTGCCAAATTATTAATGATTTGCGTTACCAATTGTTTTGATTTTTCCAATCGGTTTGGAGCAATATCCTCTGCCAACATACTTTTAGAAACATCTATTGCAAAAACAATATCAACTCCTTCTCTTTTTACCGTTTCTAACTTAGTTCCTATTTTGGGGTTTACTAAAGCAATGGCAAAACATGCAAAAGCTAAACTTAAAACAACGATTTTTAAAACCGATTTGAAGAATGATGTATTAGGACTTAATCTTTTAAGTAAGGTCTTGTCTGCAAACTTATTTTGTGTTTTATATCTCCAAAATTGAAGTACAAAAAACAATAGCCATATTACAGGAATAACACCTAATACCCAAAACCATATTTTCTCTTCTAATTGATACATTAACTATTAATTCTTTAAAACAGTTATTAGATAAAACTTCTAAAAATTGTAAATCGTCCTAGTAATTCTAAAAGCAGTAATAAACCTGCTAACAACACTAATGAACGATATTTTTCCTCGTAATTATAAAACTTAAACTCTTCTACGTCTGTTTTTTCTAACTTATTAATTTCGTTGTAAATTTCTTCTAACTTTTTATTATTAGTTGCTCTAAAATATTTACCACCCGTAACATTAGCTATTTCTTTAAGTAATGTTTCGTCAATTTCAACTTGAGCACGACCATATTGAAATTGTCCGTTAGGCAAAATACCAATAGGTGATAAAGCCATTCCGTTAGTTCCTAAACCAATGGTATATGTTTTTATTCCATATTCTACAGCTAATTCACTAGCTATTTTAGGATCTATAAATCCGGAATTGTTAACCCCATCTGTCAATAAAATAATGACTTTACTTTTTGCTTTACTATCTTTTAATCGGTTTACAGAAGTCGCTAATCCCATACCAATTGCTGTGCCACCTTCAATAATCGTATTATATTTAATACTTTTTAAAGAACGTAGTACAATAGCTTTATCGCTAGTAATTGGTGTTTTTGTATAACTTTCTCCTGCATATTCTACCAAACCAATTCTATCATTTGGCCTGCCTTTTATAAACTCTGCAGCCACTTTTTTTAGGGCTTCTAATCTATTAGGTGATAAATCTTTAGCTAACATACTAGCCGATACATCTATTGCCATTACAATATCAATACCTCTAGTTGTTTTTGTTTTTGTTGACACATCTACCGTTTGAGGTCTTGCCAATGCAGTAATTAATAAAGCCAATGCTAATAAACGCAATACAAATAATACATGCTTAACTTTTGGCAACCATGAATTAGTGACTTTAAAACCTTTTAAGCTAGACATTTTAAGTTCTGCTGTTTGCTTTTTATTTTTTAAAATATACCAAAGTATAACTAGTGGTAGTGTAAGCAACAACCAGAACCATTGTTTATTTAAAAATTCAATGCCTTCAAACATTATTCTTCTGCTTTTTTAAGTTCAACTGAATTTATAATACGATCTACTATTTCATCTGAATAAACATCATCTTTAGGATAAGTAATAACAATTTGCTGCAACACATTTTCTGAAACAAATTGTAATAAAATATAATTACCTTCTTGTGTTTTTTGAGTTATTGGATTTTTCGTTTTAAGAGTTCCATAAGTTTTTAAACCTTCGGCTCCGTTAGGAGTTGTAAACTTATCTCTTAAAACAACAATATCTTCAGCTCCCTGAGCTTCCATACTTTTTATACTTGATTCTGAAGCTTGCTCAACATCTATTTTATTGTCTCCTAAATCTTTATAATTTGTTGTATTTACTAGAACACTAAATGATTCTATTAAAGATCCATAAGCAAAAGACGTCATACTCATTTTTGCCTTTGCCTCTTCTGGAATTGGTAATTGTATACGCTTTAAAACTTTAGGCGTACTTATTGTTACAGGTGGTACACCATATTGGCTATTTACCCAATCGCCTTCTAGAAGTTCTATACTATCATGACCAATAATAGTATCTTTTACATATTGGAAACCATATTTTAAACCAAACCCAACAAATGTTGCTATTAAAAGGAATACGCCAATTACAACAGTAATTATAATTTTCTTGCGCTTCTTTTTACGTTCTAATTCTTCTCTATATTTTTCATCTAAAAGCTTTTCTTCCTCTGTAGGTTCTGGTAAGGCTTCTTTTACATTATCTATTTCAATATCAATCGTATTTC
The DNA here is from genome assembly GCF_044385915.1 of Thalassobellus citreus. Lineage (NCBI taxonomy): Bacteria > Pseudomonadati > Bacteroidota > Flavobacteriia > Flavobacteriales > Flavobacteriaceae > Thalassobellus > Thalassobellus citreus. The sequence goes on from NZ_JBISCC010000120.1 coordinate 215,548, forward strand.
TATCTAATTTAGCCAATTCAACATCGACAGCAGATTTAGCGAACTTAACTAAATCGGCACGCTTTAAAATACTTTCAAGGTTTTTAATATCTTCTTTGCTTAAATCTACTTGATTTCCTTCTTTTAGTAAATGAAGTCTGCTTATAAGTTCGTCTGTAGTACTTTCTAAAGCACGATCATAAACTTTTTCATCAAGATATTTTCTAATAATAAACGTCAGCTCAGAATAATATTCTTTTATCTCATCACTCTGTAAATAATGACTTTCATCTAATTTTTTTAAAGCTAATTTAGCACGATCGTAAGGTGGAAGTAAAGCAATTTGTTCTTCTTCAGTTAATGGCTTTTTTCTCCAAATAAACCAGTAAATTAAAAACCCAACAATACCAATAATTAAAAGAGTAAGTAAAAGGTATTTCCACCAATTACTCGATGGTTTTTTCACTTCCATAATAGGCTTAATATCGTAAAGCCCTTGTTTTGTTGTATCTAAAACCACATTATTAACCTCAACTTTTAACGAATCGGTAAAAAATGTTTTATCTCCAATAATAATTTTTTGTCTAGGGATGGTGTACGCACCAGAATCAAATTGGGTTAATCCATACTTTTTTATAAGATTGAATTTGCTTCCTTTTTTTAAAGTATCAACTTTATAAGACTCTATCATTTCTAAAGGTGAAAATGATTGCCCTTCTGGAAATACTACCAAATTTGTAGAATCGGCTTCTACTTGAATATGATATGTTATTTGTTCGCCAATTTTTATGGATGTTGAATCTATTGCAGAAGTAACTTGAGCATTTAAACCCATAGCAAAGAGCAAAAAGAAAACAAAGCTTGAAGCTTGAAGCTTGAAGCCTGAAGTCTTCTCACTAATTTTTTTCAATCTTATTATAGTTTCTCTTTTCATATTTAATTTCATCATACTTCTAACTTCGCACTGCGTGCTCATTAACCTCTTCTTTTAAAATACCCTAACAGTTTTTTTACATAGCTTTCATCTACACGACAATCTATAGTACCAGCACCTGCCTTTTTAAAACTATCTTTATAATAATTAACCTTTTCGTTATAAAACTTACCGTAATTAAGTCGCACTTTTTTTGAAGATGTATTCACCAACATCAATTCACCCGTTTCTTCATCTTGCATTTGTACCATTCCTAAGTTTGGTATTTCTTCTTCTCGCTTATCATACACTCTAATACCAGTAACATCATGTTTTCCTGATACTATTTTCATGGTTTGATGGTAATCATCGGCTATAAAATCAGACAGTACAAAAACAATGGCTTTTTTCTTCATTACATTTTGCATGAATTTTAAAGCTTCGGCCAAATTAGTGTGTTTACTTTCTGGTTCAAACTCAATAAGCTCACGAATAATACGAAGCACATGTGAACGTCCTTTTTTAGGAGGAATATAAAGTTCTACTTTATCTGAGAATAAAATAAGTCCTATTTTATCGTTATTCTGTGTTGCAGAAAACGCTAAAGTTGCTGCTATCTCTGTAACAACTTCATTTTTAAATTGTTCGTTTGTACCAAATAATTCTGAACCTGAAACATCTACCATAAGCATCATGGTAAGCTCGCGTTCTTCTTCAAAAACTTTTACATAAGGCTCGCTGTATCGTGCAGTAACATTCCAGTCTATATTTCGAACATCATCACCAAACTGGTATTGACGTACTTCACTAAAAGTCATACCACGACCTTTGAAGGTTGAATGATATTCGCCTCCAAAAACATGATCAGACAACCTACGTGTCTTGATCTCAATTTTACGTACTTTTTTTAGTAATTCTTTAGTATCCATTTTTCAATTGTCTATTGAATATTTATTATTGATTAATTTCACTTAATAACCAATTGTCAATTATCAATTATCAATTTTAAGGCACTTCTATTTCGTTTACTATTTTATTGATGATATCTACCGAGGTTACATTTTCAGCTTCAGCTTCGTATGTAATACCTATTCTGTGTCTTAACACATCATAAACAACGGCACGAACATCTTCTGGAATAACATAACCACGGCGTTTAATAAAAGCATAACATTTTGCAGCTGTTGCTAAATTAATACTTCCACGAGGCGATGCTCCAAACGAAATTAATGGTTTTAAATCGGCAAGTTTATATTTTTCAGGATAACGTGTTGCGAAAATAATATCAAGAATATATTTTTCAATTTTCTCATCCATATACACTTCGCGAACCGCTAATTGTGCTTTCAATATTTGTTCTACTGAAACCACAGGATTTACTTTATCCCAAGCTCCTTTTAAATTTGCACGCATTATTAATTGCTCTTCGGCAATTTTAGGATAATCAATTACTGTTTTTAACATGAAACGGTCAACCTGTGCTTCTGGCAATACATAAGTTCCTTCTTGCTCGACAGGATTCATAGTTGCCATAACTAAAAACGGCTTATCTAACTTAAAGGTTTCATCGCCAATAGTTACTTGTTTTTCTTGCATGGCTTCTAATAAAGCCGATTGTACTTTTGCTGGCGCTCTGTTAATCTCATCTGCCAAAACAAAGTTTGCAAAAATAGGTCCTTTTTTTATAGAAAAATCATTAAGCTTCATGTTATAGATTAACGTACCTGTAACATCTGCTGGTAATAAATCTGGTGTAAACTGTATCCTGCTAAAGCTTCCATCTACAGCTTGCGCCAAAGTATTAATGGCAAGGGTTTTTGCTAATCCAGGAACACCTTCTAATAGAATATGTCCTTGTCCTAACAACCCAATTAATAAACGTTCAACCATATGCTTTTGCCCTACGATGACTTTATTCATCTCTAGCATTAGTAAATCAACAAAAGCACTTTCCTTTTCAATTTTCTCGTTAATTGTCTTAATATCAATTGTACTGGTTTCTTCCATCATTTTTATTTTTTTAAAAGCCCGAATATACTGCCCTTATTTGAGCATTGCAAATTGTTAAAATTTTTCGGTAAAGCCTGTTAACAATTGGTTAAAATATTTTTCTAGAGCCGTTAATTATTGGTTAAAAAAAGAACAATACTTTTTACATCACTTATTTATTAAAATCGTTTAAGTATTTTTATAGATAAATAATACTATTAAAAAGAAACCTGATTTAACAAAAATGACAAAAACAGCGCTAATAACAGGAGCTACCAGTGGCATTGGACATGCAACAGCCTTCGAGTTTGCAAAAAACGGCATTAACTTAATACTCTGTGGCAGACGACTACAACGCCTTGATACTATACAGAAAGCTTTAGAGAAATTAACCAATGTTCATATTTTAAATTTTGATGTAAGTAACAAACAAGAAACGCTTGATGCTATTGCTTCATTACCTGAAAATTTTAAACACATTGATATTTTAATTAATAATGCTGGAAACGCTCATGGTTTAGACCCTATAAACGAAGGAAACATAGATGATTGGGACGCGATGATGGATATTAATGTAAAAGGTCTTTTGTATGTAAGTAAAGCTATTATACCACAAATGACCGAGCGACAATCTGGACATATTATAAACATTGGCTCTTCGGCAGGTAAAGAAGTATACGCTAAAGGCAATGTGTACTGTGCTAGTAAACATGCTGTTTTAGCCATTACCGAAGGCATGCGCATCGATTTAAATCCGTTTGGAATTAAAGTTGGAGCCATTAGCCCTGGCTTAGTTGAAACCGAATTTTCTCAAGTACGTTTTAAAGGCGATAAAATTGCAGATAATGTTTACAAAGGCTTTAAAGCACTACAAGCTAAAGATATTGCTGAGATTATTTATTTTGCTATATCACGTCCGCCTCATGTAAATATTGCAGATTTATTAGTATTTCCAACAGCGCAAGCAAACTCAACATTGATTAAAAAGGAATTGAATTAAAACCATAAGATTCCCGCCTTCGCGGGAATGGAGCTATGATTAATAAACGCCTACTTATAAAACACCTTTTAGCTCACAATGATGAGAACAGTTTTTATGACAAAAAGCGAAAAATAGATATTGGTCATAAAGAAGGAAAAGCTAAGTTTTTAAAACATGTTTGTGCGCTTTCTAATAGTAACCCGAAAAACAATTCTTATATAGTTATTGGGGTTGAAGATGAAGATAATAATATTATTGGTGTCGATTTTTTTGATGACAGTAAAATTCAAAATCTCATTAACGCATATTTAACCAATCCGCCCATTGTACAGTACGAAAACATTCCCTTTCCACATTTACCAGATAACAAAGTTGTAGGTTTAGTTACCATTAGAGGAATTGGAAAAATTACGTCACTTAGAAAAAACATCTGGAAATATTATGGAGGCTCTGTGTTTTTTAGAGATGGCAGCATAAGTATGCCAAAAGTTTTTGATATAGACATAAAAGACATCAACTCTAAAATAGTTGAAGCTATTGAAAACAATGCTCAAAACAACATAGAACACACTTTAAACGGTGTTTTCGATTTTATGAATACCCGAAAAGACTACAATGCACAATACAAAGTATTTAAAGAATATTTTGTGGTTTGTTGGGCAGGACAAAAAAAGGTGGTTAAAGACGAAGTGTTTTTTTCTAGAGTAGATATTGAACTAATAAATGAACGTGTGCGTTTGTTTTTTTCAGCTTTAGATGAAGTCTCTATTTCTTTTAATACCGATAGCTTTAAAATTATTGAATACGTCAATCTCGGATTTCAAAACCAAAATAAATATTACCAACTTGAAGAAACCATTATTCATTTTGAAAATAATGCTAATTATAATATTGAAACCAAACTTTTATTTGAACCGCCTCAATATGATAAAAAAGTGTTGCATCATGTCTACAACACTAATAATGCTATTTTAGAAAAACTAAAAAAAGGATTATCAATTACTAAAGTAGAAGAATTAGATTTAAAAAACTTACCCGTTACCTACCTCATTTGTTATTTCAATTTATTTCATGAAGCTATTAATAAACTTAATGAAGCAAAACCGTATTTAAAAAAACATAGCAAAACGCTATATAATTCGTATAAAGAATCTATACGAATATTACGGAAAGTAAAATACAGTTAAAATTTATTCACGAATTTAACATTTAGATAACTTTATAATTTTGCAAACGTAAGAAAAAGTATTAGCTTCGCATTGCTATTAATCTTTTTTAGATATAAACCTTGTCTCTCCCGAAAAAATCGGCATTGAGGCAAGGTTTTTTCATATTTAAAATCTACAAATCAAACTTTATCCCCTGTGCCAAAGGCAACTCGGTTGTATAATTAATAGTATTTGTTTGTCTGCGCATATACACTTTCCATGCATCAGAACCAGATTCACGACCTCCACCAGTATCTTTTTCTCCACCAAAAGCGCCACCAATTTCGGCACCCGAAGTTCCAATATTTACATTAGCAATACCACAATCACTTCCTTGAACCGACAAAAAACGTTCTGCTTCACGTAAATTATTAGTCATAATTGCAGAACTTAACCCTTGAGCAACTTTATTCTGAATGTCTATAGCATTTTCAACATCACCGCTATATTTTAACAAATATAAAACAGGCGCGAAGGTTTCATGTTGTACAATTTTAAATTCTGGTTTAGCTTCAGCAATAGCAGGTTTTACATAGCAACCACTTTCGTAACCTTCACCTGAAAGCACACCGCCTTCAACTACTATATTCCCGCCTTCTTCAACTACTTTTGTCAAAGCATTTTGATACATTTTCACAGCATCTGTATCAATTAATGGTCCTACATGATTGGTTTCATCTAACGGATTTCCTATTCGTAATTGCTTATAAGCATCAACAACAGCATTTTTAACTTTATCGTAAATAGAATCGTGAATAATTAATCGGCGTGTACTTGTACAACGTTGTCCGGCAGTGCCAACCGCACCAAAAACAGCTCCAATAACAGTCATTTTTATATCGGCATCTGGTGTTACAATAATAGCATTATTACCGCCCAACTCTAATAAACTTTTACCCAAACGACCTGCCACTTCTTTGGCAACAATTTTACCCATTCTGGTTGAACCCGTTGCAGAAACAAGAGGTATCCGAGTATCTTTTGTCATAAACTCACCAACAACGTAATCGCCATTTATTAAACACGAAATGCCTTCTGGTAAATTATTTTTAGCAAAAACCTCAGCGGCTATATTTTGACAAGCAATGCCACAAAGTGGAGCTTTTTCACTAGGTTTCCAAACACAAACATCGCCACAAACCCAAGATAAAGCAGTATTCCACGCCCAAACAGCCACAGGAAAATTAAACGCCGAAATAATACCAACAACTCCCAACGGATGGTATTGCTCATACATACGGTGTCCAGGACGTTCGCTATGCATGGTTAAACCATGAAGCTGACGCGATAAACCCACAGCAAAATCGCAGATATCTATCATTTCTTGAACTTCACCCAAACCTTCTTGGTAGCTTTTACCCATTTCGTAAGACACTAATTTACCTAAAGCTTCTTTTTTCTCTCGAAGCTTATCTCCAAACTGACGTACAATCTCTCCACGTTGTGGAGCTGGCATCGTTCTCCATGATTTAAAAGCTGTTGTTGCCGCATCCATCACCTTTTCATAATCAGCTTTTGTAGTGCTTTTTACTTTTGCAATTAATTGTCCATCAACAGGCGAATAACTTTCAATAATATCACCATTAGAAAAGTTATTTAAACCTGTTGAAGTTCCTTCATTTACAGCTTTAATACCTAAAGTTTTAAGCGCTTCGTTTATTCGAAAATCAGTTGCTAGAGTTTGCATGTTTTATTGATTTATTATTCCTAATGAAATTGTTTACGAATATAGCAATAAAAAGTCGCTTTTACTGAAATTTATATTCAGATTATAAATAGCATTCTTCCCTAAAAAGCAACCTATTTATTATTCATAATTTAATATTGATAATCACTAAAAACTTGTAACTTTAAGAACAAATTAACATAAACCTATAATCTAAGCTTTAATTCTTGAACGTAACTATTTACAAGAAATACCATGCGTTTTCTTTCAACCTGTTCATTTTCATATAAATCCTTCTAAATTATGTCATTAAAAAAATTCCTGACTGTTGCAATTTTAATAGCGATTACTTATTCATGTAAAAAGAAAATAAACGAAACCGATAATCTTTTCAAGTTTAAAGATTATATAAGTTACACAACTTCTGGATTAACATCTGTTGCTAGTCCTATTGAAATTAGCTTATCAAATGATGTTGAAGGTTGGGAAATGAATGAAGAAATAACAGATAATATTGTTTCTATTTCACCTCATATACAAGGAAAATTAACAGCGATAAACAAACACGCATTACTTTTTACACCAGATGAGTTTTTAGAACCTGCTACCGAATATACAGTCTCTGTAAAACTAAACAGCATTTACAAAAACATACCCGATAGTTTTAAAAACTACACCTTTCAGTTTAAAACTAAGACCCCAAGCTTTAATGTTATTACAAACAATTTACAATCTTACAGTAAAAATTGGCAATATTTAGAAGGTGTTATAAAATCGGCAGATATTATTTCTATCAACCAAGCGAAACAATTGGTAAAAGCGTCTCAAAACAATAAAAAATTAGCTTTGATTTTTAATGAGGCTCATGAACAAGGGCAAACTTTTGAATTTAAAATTGACAGTATTAATAGAGTTATTGAAGACAGTAAAATTCTTGTTTCATGGAACGGAAAACCAATAAACGCTTCTAATAAAGGAGAAAACACGGTACTTATTCCTGGAATCAATAATTTTTCTATTGTAGACGTAGATGTGATTCAATCGCCAGAACAACATCTTTCAATCAACTTTTCCGACCCTTTAAAAAAACAACAAAATTTTGATGGTTTAATAACCATTCAGAAAGTAAAAAACCCAAAATATATAGTAGATGGCAACGTACTAAAAGTATATCCAGACGGTAAATTAGTTGGAAATATTCAAGTTGATGTGTTTCAAGGCATCAAAAACACCGATAATTATAAACTTAAAAAACCATTTTCTGAAACCATTGCTTTTGAAGAGTTAAAGCCTCAAGTAAAACTAATAAGTAACGGTACTATTCTACCAAATTCAGAAGCATTAAAATTCAATTTTGAAGCTGTAAACTTAAGCGCTGTTGATGTTAGAATTATTAAAATTTTTGAAGATAATGTGCTTCAATTTCTACAAGACAATAATTTAAATAGTCGTAATTCTTACGATATAAAAAAGGTTGGTAGACGCATTGCAAAACAAACCATACAATTACAAACCGAAGCAGAAAACACAGGAAAATGGAAAGCTTACAGCATCGATTTATCTAAGTTTTTTAAAGCAGATCCAGGAGCTATTTATCGCGTTGAGCTAAGTTATAACAAAAGCTATTCGCTATACAATTGTGAAGCTAATTCAAATTCTGAAAATGATGACTATGACGATTATTACGAAGAAGACTATTATGAAGATGAATACACCGAAACATCATCAGAAGATGAAGATTTACGCGAAGAACAATATTGGGACAATTTAATATATCGTTATAAAGACTACAGCTATAATTGGCGTGAAGAAAACAACCCTTGCCATGATGCTTATTATAACGAAAACAAAATAGTCTCTCAAAATCTATTAGCTTCCAACTTGGGAGTGATTGCAAAACGTGGCACAAACAATTCCTATTATTTTGCAGTTACCAATATTTTAAACACCAATCCAGAAGCAAATGCAAAGGTTACGCTTTATAATTTTCAGCAACAAGCTCTTGAAAATGCGGTTACAGATGCCGAAGGTTTAGTCACTATTGATGCTGAAAAACACGCAGCCTTTGCCATTGTTACAAAAGGAAAAAATACAACCTATGTGAAACTAACCGACGGCAACTCATTATCCTTAAGTAAATTTGATGTTTCAGGAAACAAATTACAACGCGGACTTAAAGGTTATATTTATGGTGAACGTGGTGTTTGGAGACCTGGAGATACCTTGCATTTAACTTTCATACTTAACGATATTTCAAATCCCTTACCAAAAGGACATCCTGTTAAAATGGAAATTACAGATCCTAACGGAAAATTGATATTTAAAGATGTAACAACCGATAACCTAAACAACTTTTATAAATTAACGGTTCCAACATCTACCGAAGATAAAACAGGAAACTATAATGCCAAAGTATCGGTTGGTGGTGCTATATTTTATAAAGGTTTAAAAATTGAAACGGTAAAACCGAATCGTTTAAAAATTAAGATAGATTTTGAAAACGACATTCTTACAGGTAACGAACCTTTAAAAGGAACTCTAGATGTAAAATGGCTTCATGGTGCTCCAGGAAAAAACTTAAAAGCAGAAGTTAAAGCAAAATTCAGTACTTCGTATACCAGTTTTAAAAACTATAAAAAGTACACATTTAACGACCCAACTCGTAAATTTAATACCGAAGAAATTAATGTATTTGAAGGCAACGTAAACGACGCTGGACTAGCACATATAACTAAAAAACTAGAAGTTGATAAAAATGCACCTGGCATGTTAAATGTGCAATTTTTAGTGCGTGCTTTCGAAAACGGAGGCGATTTCTCTATGGATGCCTTTACCAAACAATATGCTCCTTACAAATCTTTTGTAGGATTACGTTCTCCTAAAGGAAATGCCTATGGCTCTTATTTTACAGACGAAAATCAAACATTTGATGTCGTAGTAGTTGATGCTAAAGGGAAACCAATAAAGCGAAATAATCTTGAAGTAAAAGTTTATAAAGTGGAGTGGCGCTGGTGGTGGAATTCCTCTTACGACGATTTATCAAGCTATGTATCTAGCAGTTATCACAGGCCTTATTTAACATCAAAAATAAATACTGATGCTAACGGAAAAGGCACTTTCAAAATTAAAATCCCAGATAATAATCGTGGGCGTTACCTCATTAGAGTTATAGACCCTGTGAGTGGTCATGCCACAGGAAGAACCGCTTATTTTTATAAAAATTGGTGGCAAAAAGCACCATCTAGCGATAAAGAAGCTGCTAAAATGTTAGTGTTTTCTGCCGATAAAGACAAATACAATGTTGGTGAAACTGCTAAAATAACCTTTGCTTCAGGTAGTCAAGGTCGTGCCTTAATAAGTATAGAAAATGGTACCGAAGTGTTAGATTATAAATGGGTAAAAACAAAACAAGGCGAAACAGTTGTCGATATGCCAATAACTTCAGACATGGCACCTAATGTATTTGTAAATATTTCTTTATTACAACCACATGCTATTTCAGAAAATGATTTACCTATTCGTTTATACGGCATTATTCCTATGATGGTAGAAGATCCAAATACCAAATTACAACCCGAATTAAAAATGCCAAATACATTACGCCCAGAACAAACCTTTGAGGTGCAAGTTTCAGAAAAAAATAAAAAAGCCATGACCTATACCATTGCAATGGTTGAAGAAGGCTTACTCGATTTAACCCGTTTTAAAACACCTAATGCATGGAACGAATTTTATAAACGAGAAGCACTTGGCGTAAAGACTTGGGATATTTTTGATGATGTTATTGGTGCTTATTCAGGAAGTATCGACCAAGTATTTGCCATTGGAGGTGATGGTAGTGCTGCTGGCGGAAAAAACAAAAAAGCCAATCGATTTAAACCTGTAGTTACTTATTTAGGTCCGTTTAAATTAGAGGCTGGAAAAACAAAAAAACACACAATAAAACTACCTAATTATATTGGTGCAGTTCGTACTATGGTTATTGCAGGAGACAATAAAGATGGTGCTTATGGTAGTACCGATAAATCTGTTGAAGTTAAAAAACCGCTTATGGTTTTAGCATCGCTTCCGCGGAAATTAAGCCCAGGTGAAAAAGTAACTTTACCGGTTACCGTATTTGCTATGGAACCAAAAGTGAAGAACGTAAAAATTAGCTTAAAATTAATTAATGGTATTACTGTTGTTGGCGAAAAAACAAAAACACTTGCTTTTGCAAATCCTGATGAGCAAATGACTTATTTTCAATTGGATGTTAGCAAAGCAAAAGGTATAAACAGGGTTGAAGTGATTGCATCTGGAAATGGTGAGAAATCAACTTACAAAGTTGAGTTAGATGTTATAAACCCAAACCCAATAACTTCAAAAGCTATTGATGAAACTTTAGAAGCAAACGCTACTAAAACACTGGATTTTTCAACCTTTGGTGTTGTAGGTACAAATGCTGCTACTTTAGAATTTTCAACATTACCACCTATGGATTTTTCTCGTAGGTTACAATACTTAATTCAGTATCCTCATGGCTGTGTAGAGCAAACCACTTCGAGTGTATTTCCGCAATTATTCTTAGGTGATATTTTCGATTTAACCTTCGACAAAAAACAACAAATTCAAACCAATATTGAAAACGGTATAAAACGCTTAAGTCATTTTCAAAGACCAAACGGCGGCATGAGTTATTGGATGGGTGAAAATTCAGCAAACGATTGGGGAACTAGTTACGCAGGACATTTTTTAATTGAAGCCGAAAAGAAAGGTTTTGTTTTACCACTTACTTTTAAAAGTAATTGGATTAAATACCAAAAACAAGCTGCTAGAGATTGGAGACCAAGCTACAGACGTTATAATTCCGATCTTGCTCAAGCGTACAGATTATACACGTTGGCATTGGCAGGAAGTGCCGATTTAGCAAGCATGAACCGTTTACGAGAATTTTCAGAAATTTCTAATGAGGCCAAGTGGCGATTGGCAGCAGCCTATGCTTTAGTAGGACAAAAAGAAGCGAGTGATAACATTTCACAATCGGCAAATATTAATTTTAAACCTATTCGTTATAATTATTACACCTATGGTTCTGTAAATAGAAACCGTGCTATGGCTTTAGAAACCATGGTACTTACCAAAAACTCAAAAATGCGCGAACTTGCCGAATATATTGCAAAAGACCTATCGAGCAGCCGTTGGATGAGCACACAAACCACTGCTTATAGTTTACTTGCTATGGCAAAAATGGTGAATGCCAATAGCGGAAAAGCTTTGAGTTTAAATTATAGTATTAACGGAAAAACAGAAACTATTAATTCTAAAAATGCCATTGCAGAACGTACTTTACAAGTTGTTGATGGCAGTAATACCTTATCGTTTACAAACAATAAAGGCAATTTGGTTTATGTGCGTATTTTAAACTCAGGGAAATTACCACTAGGAGAAGAACTAACAGAACAACGTGGATTAAGTGTGGCCATTGCTTATAAAGATTTAAAAGGCAATAACATTGATGTTTCAAAATTACAACAAGGACAAGATTTTGTTGCTACCGTAAGAGTAAGCAACTTAAAAGATGAACCTGTAAACGATGTGGCATTAACTCAAATTTTCCCATCGGGGTGGGAAATTGTGAACACACGATTTACAGATTTTGGAAGCTCTACAACAAGTCAGGCGCGCTTTACAGATATTAGAGACGACCGCGTGAATTTCTATTTCGATTTACCAAGAAAAGGAAACCGTAGCACCAAAACGTTTAATGTCATGCTAAATGCATCCTATTTAGGAACCTATTATTTATACGGTGTTCAAGCTGAAGCTATGTATGATAATGATTATCTAGTTAGAACTAAAGGGAAATGGATTACTGTTGGAAAATAAGAACTATTTCACCACCTCGTCTTCAATTTCGAGGTGTCGAAATTGAATCCACTCCTCCTTAAAACAAGGGGGAGAGTTAAAAAAAGCAGAAAATATTATGATAAAACATAATTTAAAATTGAAACAAAAAACAACTCCTTCCCATTCAAGAGAAGGTGGATTTAAAGACGGAAGAGTTAGAACTTCATTGAATACAGAAAAGGAATAAATATAATAAAACATGAATAACAATTTCAAACCCTATTACGCAGTTATTTTCACTTCAACGCAAAAAGAAAATATTAAAGGTTATTCTGAAATGGCAAATAAAATGGAAGCACTTGCTAAGCAACAATCGGGCTATTTAGGAATAGATAGTGCTAGAAATGAAGTAGGAATTACTGTTAGCTATTGGGAAAGTCTTGATGCTATTAAAAACTGGAAACAACAAACCGATCATTTACAAGCTCAACACAAAGGACGACAAGATTGGTACAGTTGGTATAACGTGAGAATTTGTAAAGTAGAACGCGAATATGAGTTTAGGAAATAAAGCCTCCTCGTCTTCTATTTCGAGGTATAGAAATTAAATCCACTCCTCCTTAAAACAAGGAAGAGAATTAAAAAGTAAAAAATATTATAATAAACGTAATTTTAAATTGAAACGATAAACAACTCCTTCCCTTGAAAGGGAAGGTGGATTTAAATCTGATAAGATTTAAAGACGGAAGGGTAAAAAACATAAAACAAATTCACAACCATAAATACTTAGAAGAACGGAGAAAAGAGTTGCGAAAAAACTTAACTCCAGCAGAAGCTACATTATGGAAATCTCTTCAAAGAAAACAGCTTAAAAACAGAAAATTTAGAAGACAACATAGTATTAAAAACTTTATAGTAGATTTCTATTGTGCTTCAGAAAAACTCATAATAGAATTAGACGGAGCTATTCATTTAGATTTTGCCCAACAAAATTATGATTATGAAAGAACTCAAATTTTAGAAGCATTAGGTTTTAAAGTCATTCGATTTGAAAACAAATTAGTTTTTGAAAATTTACCTGAAGTTTTGAATGAGATAGAAAGTCATTTTAAAGATTGAACCACCTCGTCTTCTATTTCGAAGTGTCTAAATAGAATCCACTCCTCCTTAAAACAAGGAGGAGAATTAAAAAGTAGAAACATTATAACAAAACGCAATTTTTAATTGAAACAAAAAATAATTTCTTCCCTTTTTTAAGGGAAGGTGGATTTGATTTCAGAAAATAAATCAAAGACGGAAGGGTAAAAAAATGAACAAAATAGCAAGCTACATAAAACGCCATAAAAAAAAATCGGTAATCATAACCATCCTTGTGATTGCCTATTACTTTTGTTTACCTAACCCCTTATTTAAAGATCCTACAGCAACTGTAATAACAAGTGCAAATGACGAACTTTTGGGCGCACAAATAGCTTCAGATGGACAGTGGCGATTTCCACATAATGATAGTGTTCCAGAGAAATTTAAAACCTGCATTATTCAATTTGAAGATGAATATTTTTATAAACACCCAGGATTTAATCCTATTTCAATATTTAAAGCTTTAAGAGATAATTTAAAATCTGAAGGTATAAAACGAGGAGGTAGCACATTAACACAACAGGTGATTCGCTTATCTAGAAAAGGGCAAAAAAGATCATATTTTGAAAAACTAAAAGAACTTATTCTAGCCACACGATTAGAGTTTCGAACATCAAAAGAAAAAATATTAGCATATTATAGTAGTAATGCGCCTTTTGGAGGTAATGTTGTGGGTATTGATGCTGCTTCATGGCGTTATTTTAATAGAAATGCTAACGAATTATCTTGGGCAGAAAGTGCCACCTTAGCTGTTTTACCCAATGCTCCTAGTTTAATTTACCCAGGTAAAAACCAAGAACGATTATTACAAAAACGGAACAGACTTCTTAAAAAATTATTTGCTAATCAAATTATAGATTCGCTTACTTATAACTTATCTGTTATGGAAGGTTTACCACAAAAACCTTATCCGTTACCACAAACAACACCTCATTTATTGCAAAAAATAGTACAATTAAATAACGGGGAACGCATACAAACAACTATTGATTCTAAACTTCAAAAACGGGTTAATTTTATTGTTAAAAATCATTATAACCAATTAAGTCAGAATGAAATTTATAATGCAGCGGTTTTAGTTTTAAACGTAAAAACACGGCAGGTTTTAGCTTATGTAGGCAATACCCCTACCGATAAAGCGCATCAAAAAGATGTAGATATTATTAATAAACCCCGAAGCACAGGCAGTATTTTAAAACCTTTTCTATATGCTGCTATGTTAGATGCTGGCGATTTATTACCCAATACGTTAGTTACCGATATACCTACCCAATTTGGAAGTTACAACCCGGAAAATTATAATAAAACCTACGATGGTGCTGTACCTGCTAGTCGCGCTTTATCACGATCTTTAAATGTACCTGCTGTACGCATGTTACAAACATTTGGATTAGACAGGTTTCACCACTACCTAAAAACATTGCGTCTTAAAGATTTAAAATATAACGCCAATCATTATGGGTTATCACTAATTCTTGGTGGTGCCGAAAGTAATTTATGGGATTTATGTAAAAGTTATACCGCGTTTTCTTCAACTTTAAATCATTATTCTGAAACTTCTAGTGAGTATTTTTCAAATGAATTTTGTGAACCTACTTTTTTAGCTTCAAAACATATGGACTTCGGAAAAAAGACAAGTGACAAAACCTTATTTGATGCCGCTTCTATTTATTTAACTTACGAAAGTTTAAAAGAAGTAAACAGACCTGAAAGCGATGAAAGTTGGGAGTTTTTTGATGGCTCTAAGCAAATTGCTTGGAAAACAGGCACCAGTTTTGGATTTCGTGATGCATGGGCTATTGGAAGCACCAAAGATTATGTAGTAGGCGTTTGGGTAGGTAATGCCGATGGAGAAGGTCGTCCAGGACTTGTTGGCGTGCAAACTGCTGCTCCCATTTTATTTGATGTGTTCAATTTGTTACCAAACAGCGATTGGTTTTCAAAACCTTTTGATGACATGCAAGAAGTATCTATCTGTAAAAAAAGTGGCTATAGAGCATCTCAAAACTGTGATGATGTGGAAACTAAATACATTCAAATTAGTGGGTTAAAAACAAAACCTTGCCCTTATCATATTCTTGTGCATTTAGATAAAACAGAAACATTTCAAGTAAATTCTTCATGCGAAGACATTAATAACATAAAGCATAAATCATGGTTTGTACTCCCTCCATTAATGGCTTATTATTACAAAACTAAAAATCCGTTTTATAAACCATTACCTAAATTTAGAAGTGATTGTTTAGGAGAAAACGGAGTGTCTATTGAATTTATTTATCCCAAGGAAAATAACAGTATTTTTTTGCCCAAAGACTTTGATGGAAAAACAAACGACCTCATTTTAAAAATAGCGCATTCAAAACCTGAAAGTACGGTGTTTTGGTATGTAGATGAAACATTTATTGGCAGCACTAAAGACATTCATGAGTTAGCTATAATTCCTAAAACAGGTAAGCACCTAATTACAGTTGTTGATGAATTTGGTAATGAGGCCAAACGATGGGTTACAATTTCTGAATAACCCCAAAACAATCATTAATTCAGGTTTTAATAAACCCTAAAATGTATTTGATTTTCTTAAAAATACATGTATTTTTGTTAAACCTAAACTATTTTAAGACCCAAATCTTAAAAAACAATGATTTTAACTTAAATCAACAGTTAGATTCATTCTCTCAGACCTAACAATGAAAAAACCCTACAGCTTACTCAACTCTATACTTACTGTTTTATTTATTTCTTTTAGTATTAATTTTGCTTGTGCACAGCATTGTATCTCTAGTTTTGGTGATCCAACTCAATTTCATATAAATAGAGTTCAATTAAACACTATTAATAACTCTTCTACTTATATAAGTACATCAAATAGCTATTCAGATTTCACAGCAATTTCAACTGATTTACAAATAGGACAAACATATAACTTAACAATTCACAACGAAATAACTAATTCTTGGGATGAAGCAGGATATGGTGTATGGATTGATTATAATAATGATGGTGATTTTGATGATAGTAATGAAACAATCTGGACCTCTAATACTTCAAATATATCGCCACAAAATACGTCTTTTACCGTTCCTTTAACTGCAACATTAGGAAATTTAAGATTAAGAATAAATATGGTAAGCTGGTGGAACAATCCTCCTGCTTGTGTTACTTCCTCTAATAATGGAGAAACTGAAGACTATATCGTTAATTTAATTCCACCTCCAAACCCTTTTCCTCAAGATGATGATATATCTGTATTAGTTAATAGTACTTCAAACCAAATAAATGTTGGCACAAATGATATTATTGGCACCGATGGAGGAGATTTAGATGATTTTACTATCCAAACATCTCCTGGTAATGGTACTGTAACCGAAGTTTCTGATGGCATTTTTGCATATACACCTAACACAAATTATTTAGGCTCAGACAGTTTTACTTATAATATATGTGATACCAACGGAGATTGTTCAACAGCTACAGTTAATATAAGTGTGACATACGGACAATGCACTCCAACTTCAAATTCGAATGGCACTAACTACATTACCAATGTAAATCTAGTTGGAGAAACAACTTTAAATAATACTTCTGGAGATAATGGAGGTTATCAAGATTTCTCTCCAACAGTAGCTGCTTTAGATTTATTTCCTAATGAAACTTATACTGCATCAATTTCTGTAATGGGAAGCAATATGGGTTGGGATATTTATATAGATTATAATCACGATGGCGACTTTACCGATACTGATGAAAAAGTTGCTGATACTGCAGGAGAAAGTACTGGAAACTTAACATTTACTGTACCAGCAGGTGTTACAACAGGTAAAACCATAATGCGAGTTGGAGCTAGAAAATATTGGGCTTCTACAGCCCCTTGTGGTAATTTATATTCTCAACCAGAAGAATTTGAAGATTATCTTATAGATATAAAGGTTGACCCAAGTACTCTTGACCCAAATGCCCTAATAAATGTTTCAGGAAATGGAAATGAAATTCTTAATGGGGCTTTGAGCTCTTCAATATCAAACGATACAAATTTTAGTTCTGTAGATACATACGGTACAACAAAAACAAAAACATTTACCATAACAAATAATGGATTATCAAATTTAGTTTTAAACGGAAGTCCTATAGTAAATTTCACTATAGCATCAACAGAATTTACAGTTTCTCAACAACCTTTAACTACCTCATTAGCATACGGAGAATCTACTACTTTTACAATAAGTTTCAATCCTACTTCCATTGGAATTAAACAAGCTACCATAACAATTTCAAATAACGATACAGATCAAAATCCATATACCTTTTTAATAGAAGGGGAAGGAACACAAACGTTTCCTGATACTGACGGAGACGGTGTTCCTGATAATATTGATGAAGATGATGATAATGATGGGCTACTAGATTCATTTGAAGATTCATCATGTAAAACGTTTCCTAATACATCTGTTTCTAAAATAGTTTTCTTAAACGAAAATTTTGGTGCTGGTACAAACAGAATACTTATTAACGGTAATTTTAATGGTGCAAGTTCTACGTATTGTTACGAAGACGGCACTGGTAGCTTATGTACAGGAGATAGTGGTTCTCCAGACTTAAATAATGGTGAATACACGGTATATTATAATGCAGGTATAGATGTAGCAAGCTACTCTCCCTTTTTTTGGTATCAAGGCGGAGACCATACAGGAAATACTAATGGAAGAATGGCTATCTTCAATGCCGATGAAAATCCTGGAACTTTTTATGAAGCAGAGATTTATGGTGTTAAGCCAAACATTGACATTACTTATGGATTTGCTGCAATTAATTTAGATGCAGTAAACAATGGCGTAAAGCCCGAAATTTTAATGGAAATATTAGACCCAAATGGAAATGTTATTTCATCTACATTATCAGGCCCGTTACCTACTACTGGACCAAGTGGTGATTGGGTACAAGTTGAAACAACCTTTAACACAACATATACTCAATTTACAGTAAAATTAAGCAACGCCCAAGCAGGAGGAAATGGAAACGACCTTGCTATTGATGATATTTACGTAGTGCAATATTTCTGTGATTTTGATGGTGATGGCATTGCAGATACTATTGACTTAGACAATGATAATGATGGTATTCCAAATGTAGTTGAATTAGGATTATTAGACACAGATAAAGATGCTACACTATTAGGAACAGGCTGGATAGATGCAAATTCAAATGGCGTACATGACTCTTATGAATCAGGTGCTGCTACAATTGATTCTGACGGCGACAACATTCCTGATTACATTGACTTAGATTCTGATAATGATGGTATTTTTGATACTGTAGAATATGATGGCTATGGAGATGTAGATATATCTGGCAATGGTTTTGGAAATGGAACAGATATAAGTTCTGGAATAGATAATGATGATTTAGATGGTGATGGTATATTATCCATAATTGACAACAATGATACAGATGCCGATGGTAATGACCATGGTAGTAGTGCATATAACACTCCTTTAGATTCTGACGGTGATACAATTCCCGATTATTTAGATATACATAATGATATAACAGGAATTGATGATATTGACACAACAATCTATACTTCCTATGATGCAAATAATGATGGCATCATTGATGGAAATACAGATATCGATTTAGATGGTATTTTAGATACTTTTGACACAGACACAAACACTTACGGATCACCAAGAGATTTAGATGATAAATACACCTTATTTTTTGATGGCCGTAATGATTACGTAGAAGACTCTTCTGTAATTGATGGTTGGGCAAATGGTACAATAATGGCTTGGATTAAAATAGCAGCTGGAGCAACTGGAGATAGATATATTATAGGTCAAGATAATTTCTATTTAATGATTAACAATGGTGGTAATTTAACTGCTCTAGCAAATGGAACAACCTTAACAAGTTCTGCAACACTATCAACAAACATATGGATTCATGTAGCGGCTTCTTATAATAGTACCACTGGAGCATTTTCATTATATCTTAATGGAGAAGAAATAAACACAGTTGGTATTTCAGGAAGTTTACCTTCAGACACATCTAGCTTAACCATAGGTAGAACTCCAGATACAGATAGCAATTATTTTGAAGGTGATATTGATGAAGTACGTATTTTTAATGAAAGTTTATCTGAAGGTGAAATTCAAAAAATGGTCTACCAAGAGTTAGATGAAAATCAAAATTTTAATCAAGGTAAAATAATCCCAAAAGATATATCAACATCATTAAATTCATCTTTAATCCGTTATTTTAAAATGGATAGTTATAAAGATGATATTTTAGATAACAAAACAACAACAGCTATAGACGAAGGAACTGGAGCTAAAATTTATAACATAAAAGACATCTATTACCAAACCGCACCACTTCCTTATGAAACAACTAAAGATGGAGATTGGTCTAACCAATCAAGTTGGCTACATGGAGATGTTTGGGATATTCACAACGAATCGACCAATAAAGATTGGTCTATTGTAAACATTAAAAACAATATTACAACATCAAATACGCATACTACTTTAGGCTTAATTATAGACAGCAGTAAAAAATTAGAAATAAATAATGATGTAGAACTTAAAAACACTTGGTACATAAGTTTAAATGGTGAAATAGATTTACAAGGCGAATCTCAATTAGTGCAAACTCAAAATAGTTTATTGGTTGCTAATGGAACTTTAGAAAGAGATCAACAAGGTACAGAAAACCTATACACTTACAACTACTGGTCTTCACCTGTACACACATCTAATCCAAATTCTTCTATTGATGGAGATGAAACTTATACTATAGCTAGTGTTTTAAAAAATGGTGATGACCCTCTTAATCCTAATTCCATTTCCTTTATATCTGGATATAACGGTAATAATACTACAAACCCTATTCAAATTTCAGACTATTGGATTTGGAAATTTGATAATAGACTTACTGATACATATTCTGAATGGCAACAAGTAAAAAGCACAGGAACGATGCTAGTTGGTGAAGGTTACACTATGAAAGGCCCAGGAACTGGAAGTGTAACTACAGAAAAAAATTATGTATTTAAAGGCACACCAAATAATGGCGAAATAAGTTTAACCATCAATGCAGGCAATGATTATTTAATTGGTAACCCATACCCTTCTGCTATTGACGGAGCTGAATTTTTAAATGACAACCCTCATTTAAATGGCACCCTATATTTTTGGGAACATTATGGAGGAGGGTCTCATATTTTAGCCGAATACCAAGGCGGATATGGATTATATAATTTTTCTGGAGGCACCCCACCTATAGATGGCAATAAGGCAACTCCAGATTCAGATGTTAGTCAATCTGGTATAGCAATAAAAATACCTAAACGATATATTCCTGTTGGTCAAGGCTTTTTTGTTACTGCGACTACAACAGGTGATACCAAGTTTGAAAACGATCAAAGAGTTTTTGTAACAGAAGCAGGTAATACAAATTCAATCTTCTTAAAAAATTCCAACAAAAAAGAATCTAAAACATCAACTTCAAACTTAGAAGATTTAAGACCTAAAATTAAAATAAAGTATAAATCTCCAAAAGGATATATTCGCCAACTACTTACAACAGTTGACAAAAAAGCAACAATAGGTTATGATTGGGGTTATGATGGTCTTTTAATAGAAGACAACACCGAAGATATGTATTGGAAAATTATGAATAATAATTATATCATTCAAGGAATTGATACCATTACAGATACCACAACACTACCTATTAGTGTAAAAACAAAAGAAGGAGGTTTAATAGAAATAAGTATCGCCTCTTTAGAAAATGTAGCAGATGATGTTAAATTGTATTTAAAAGATAATGACACCTTTCATGACTTAAGAGCATCAAACTATATTACAACTGCTAAATCAGGAATAACTAATGATCGTTTTGAAATTGTTTTTACTAAAAAAATATTATCTGTTACAGATGTAATTTCACAAGACTTTTTCACGCTATTTTATAATAAATCAAATGCTTCATTAACTATCGACAATTTAAAAAATAAACAACTTCAATGCATTTCTGCAATAAATATGTTAGGTCAAAAAGTATTTGAAAAAGAATTAAATACTATTGAAAGACACATTACAATTCCTATAAACATAACTACAGGAGTTTATGTATTTATTATAAAAACGAATACGTTTAGCGAGTCTAAAAATATGATTATAACTCATTAAACAATGATAATGTACTTAATATATATTAAAAAAACTACTTTCTAACATACGTTTTCAACATACTATGATCTGATTCAGTAGTATAAAATTTTTCGGTTTTTAAAACTTTTAAATCTTTTGAAACCCATATATGATCTAAAGAAAGCAAAGGAATATTGTTAAACCAAGTTTCTCTAAAACCATTCCCTTTTTCGTTAAATGCTTGATTAAAATCTTTTTTAAGTTGCTTTAAATAAAAAGATTCATAAGGCGTATTAAAATCTCCTAAAACAATGGTGTTCTTATTTTTATTAATACTCTTATTTACAAATGCTAACCCCCATTTTCTAGGGACATCAAAGCTTCCTGTAACATCAACGGCATAAAAATTAACACCCGATGTTTTAAAATTTATAACTGTTGTACTAAACTTAGATTTATTTTCACTCTCAATAACTATTGGTGTTTTTGAAAAAATGAATATCTCTCTGTCTGATTTATAAAAATAATAATTAGGATATTTTTGTTTAAATTCTTCACTATCACTTTTTTTAGATTCTACTAAAACCATTACATCAGGCAAATGTCCATTTTTATTAAATGCCATTTGAAAATCGTTATCTCTAGAAGCGTTCCAAAAAACTATTTCTAAGTCTGTTTCTTTAATATCATCTGGAATATGTAATTTAAAACTTTTACTTAACCATACCAATAATAATATTGAAGCCAGTATTAAATTATAACGTCTCCACTTTTTAGTTAGAACAATGGAAATAAATAAAACTATAACAATAATAACAGGTAAAGGAAGTGCATAAAAAATTACAGAAGACAAAAAAGTGCGCTCCTTTATAATAAAATGTACAGATAATAATGCTACAATAGATACAACATTAATAAACTGTAAAACAAACCTAATAAGTTTAATTATTATCTTAAAGACTTTTCTTTTGCTGCCCACCACGGATGTATTTCAATTTCTAAACGCCCTGCTTTTACCATAGGATCTGCGTGAGCTAAACTATCAGCCATTTTAAGTGTTGGTACGTTATAAATGGTAACCCCTCTAATATTTCCATCATCACCAAAAGGGCCAGAAATATCGGCATAACCTAAATCATACATTTTCTTTAAATGTGCTAAATGCCCTTTTTGTAATTCTTCAGCTTCCTCTTCATTTTGACCGCGAATAAGTCCCTTTTTCAAAAACACCATAAAATATTGTTGCATTAAAACAGTATCTTGAGTTTTCTCATCAACATAATCAAAGGTTTTAAACCCTTTTACTGTTAATGCTTTTTTCTTGTCCTTTATAGATAACTTAATAGGTTCTTTTGTAATATCTGTTAATGAATCTATTACTTTTTCTAGTTTTTCTATTGCTACGTCTTTAGCGTCTATTACAGGTTCTTTAACCTCTTCTTTACAAGAACAAAAGAAAACTAAAAGTGCTATTGTTAAAACAAAATTTTTCATGTGCCTATAGTATTTGTTTTTTATTTCCATGTATTATAAGGGTGCTTACTTAAATATGAATTATAGTATTTTATGTCGCCTGTAACCTCTTCACCTAACCAATTAGGTTTTTCAAACGTTTCATTTTCATTATTTAATTCAACTTCAGCTATTACTAAACCGTCATTATCTCCAAAAAACGCATCTACTTCAAAAATATGCTTTCCAACTTTTACTTCATAACGTATTTTATTAATAACACCAAATTCACAAAGTTTTAATAAAGCTTCTATCTCTAAACTACCAACTTCTTTTTCCCATTCAAAACGCGATAAACCATTACTAGACGACTGTCCTTTAACAGTTATAAAACCCCTATCTCCTTTTAACCTAACACGAACAGTCCTTTCTTTATGAGAGTTTAAATAACCCTGAACAATTCTCGTTTTTTTAAAAGCTTCTTCTTTATAAATATCAGATTTTACTAAAAATTTTCGTTCTATTTCTATCATAATTATGAGCCCAAAAACTGGGTTTTCATTAATTTTATTAATTGAGATTCTTGCCTTAACAAGAATGCCTAAATTTACACTATGTTAAACGATTTACCAATTAGAAAAATTATTCATGTAGATATGGATGCCTTTTATGCATCTGTAGAACAAATGGATGATCCTACTTTAAAAGGGAAACCTATTGCTGTTGGCGGTGGTGGTAAACGCGGTGTAATAAGTGCTGCTAGCTACGAGGCTAGAAAATTTGGGGTGAAAAGTGCTATGTCTGGGAATTTAGCAATTAAATTATGTCCTGAGCTTATTTTTGTAAAAACTCATTTTGATAGATATACCGAAATCTCTAAAAAAATACGCAACATATTTTATGACTATACCGATTTAGTAGAACCTCTTTCGCTAGACGAAGCTTATTTAGATGTAACCGAAAATAAAAAGGGAAACCCAAGCGCTTCTTTAATTGCTAATGAAATTAGAGAACGTATTTTTAATGAGGTTGGTTTAACAGCTTCGGCGGGTATATCTATAAATAAATTTATAGCCAAAGTAGCTAGCGATTACAATAAACCAAACGGGCAAAAAGTAGTAAACCCAGAAGAAGTTATTCCATTTTTAGAACAGCTAGACATCAGGAAATTTTACGGCGTTGGAAAAGTAACAGCAGAAAAAATGTATCAAAAAGGCATTTTTACGGGCTTAGATTTAAAACAAAAATCTATAGAATGGTTAGACGAAAACTTTGGTAAGTCTGGACGTTATTATTACTACGTTGTTAGAGGTATTCATAATAGTGAGGTAAAACCAAATAGAATTAGAAAAAGTTTAGCTGCAGAACGTACATTTAGTGAAAATTTATCAAGTGAAGTATTTATGCTTGAGAAACTAAAACACATTGCTGATGAAGTCTCTAGGCGCTTAACAAAAAGTAAAGTCGCAGGAAAAACAGTCACTTTAAAAATAAAATACAGTGATTTCACTTTGCAAACCAGAAGTAAAACATTGCCCTATTATATTAGTGATAAAGATATTATTCTAGAAACTGCAAAAGACTTATTGTATCAAGAAAAATTGAATAATTCAGTTCGTTTATTAGGTATTTCTATTTCTAACTTGAATACTGAAACTAAGAAAAAAGTAGAACAAAAAAGTGTGAGCGTTCAGTTAAAATTTGAGTTTTAGAAAAAAAAACAATTTTTTGTAACCTTTCTTTTTTTTAAAGTATCTAAATTAATAGAATCCTTAAAAACATTAAAATGGCATTAAACGATTTATTTGCTTTGTTATTATTAATATTTATTGTTCTCATATTTCTTGTATGGTATTTTATACACAAAGCAAAGACGAAAGAACGGTTGCTTATGATTGAAAAAGGGATTGAGCCATACAAACGTAAAACGTTTAACTTTCCTTGGCTAAAAATTGGTGTCATATTACTTTGTGGAAGTCTTGGCACATTCTTAGGAGGTATAATAGAATATTTTGATTTTTTTAAACCAGAACTTACTGGGGAAGAAACCTTTGTAAAAAGTCGTTTTTTGTATAGTGGTGGAACAATCTCCTTATTATTTATGTACATTTTTGGAGCTATAGGTATGATTTTAGCACATTATCTTGATAAAAAAAAAGATGACAAATAAGTATGGACGATACTTATATTGAGAAAGTTCTTCAAGGAGATATAGACGCTTTTAGATTCTTAATAAAGAATTATAAAGACATGGGCTACTCATTAGCAATATCAATAGTTAAAAACGAATTTCTAGCACAAGAAGTATTACAAACTGCATTTATTAAAGCATATTCTAAATTAAATACATTTAAAGGGACAGCCAAATTTAGCTCATGGCTCTATAGAATAATAGTAAACGAAGCTTTTAAAGTTCAGAATAAAAAGAAAAGCAATATTATTATTTATAATGAAATATATACAGATGTAATTTCTGAAAATAATTCTTTTTCTTCAGTTATAGATACCGATTATCAAAAGTATTATATAAACGAAGCTTTAAAAAGATTACAACCTAAAGAAAGTTTGGTTTTACGCTTATTTTATTTAGAAGAAAATAATATAAAAGACATTCAAGATATTACAGGTTGGAGTATTGCTAATATTAAAATTTTATTACATAGAGGAAGAATTAATATAAAAAGGCACTTGAAAATAGATTGAAATGGAAAAATTAAATAAAAAAGAAGAATATTTTTTTAAAGAAATTATGTCTAAAAGTAAATTAGAAATGCCTTTTTCTGATTTTGAAAATATTACTATGCATAAAATTGAAGGGAAGGAACATAAAGTAAATACTTATAGAGAAACAAAAAACTCATTAATAGGTTTTGTTGCTGGAACAGTATTTGGAATCGTTATTTCATTCCTTTTATTATACATTAAAGAACCCATTTTTGGTTATAATCCTCAAATTGTTGCATTAATCTTTCAAATAACTTTTACAACAGTGCTATTTACACAATTAAATACTTTTTTAAAAATTTTTAGCACTTTAAATTAAATCATAAAACAACTTACTTATGAAAAATATTTTGAAATACTTTATTATATCTTCCTTACTGTTAATCTTTTCTTGTAAAAATAAGGAGGCCGTAGAAAAGGAGCTAAAAATGGAACTTGATACAAAAGATCTCTTATTTGAATTCACAAGTTTCACTAGTGCATTACAAAGTGCAAAAGAACTAAACAAACTATTATTAGTTTATGTTACTTCAGATGGATGTGGTCCATGTTTAAAAATGAAAAAGGAAATATTTACAAACTCAAAAGTTATCAATTTTTTTAATAAAAAAATGATTTGTGGAAAAATACATATAAAGAGGACTAAATCAGTTATGAAATCATCTGAATTTGAGTCGCTCAATAAAACACAAATAGCTTTTTTAGAATTTCATAATGTTGAATTAGCGTTTCCTACATTCCTTGTTTTTGATAATCATGGAAATTTAATTCATAAAACCACAAAATATATGAACCCTAATGAGTTTATAGAATTTGGTAACAAAATTTTGGAAATAAATAATATTTAATAGTAGCTTAAATACTTTAAAGAGTTTCTTTTTAACCCAAAAGTTGCGCTAGCGATTGAAACGGCATCCTTTTTTGAGGTACGAAAAAAAAATATAGTGGAAAGCGCGACCCTTTTTAGTTTTTCCTAAAAAGGGTAACGTCCAAATATTTATAATACTTGATGAATTAAAAACTACAGTTCATAATTTATATAACTCTTAATCTATTAACATACCTTTTTCTTTTATAGATATAGCTGTTAAACTAAAACACATTGCTGATGAAGTTTCTAGGCGTTTAATAAAAAGCAAAGTCGCAGGAAAAACAGTCACTTTAAAAATAAAATACAGTGATTTCACTTTGCAAACCAGAAGTAAAACATTGCCCTATTATATAAATGATAAAGATATTATTCTAGAAACTGCAAAAGACTTATTGTATCAAGAAAAATTGAATAATTCAGTTCGTTTATTAGGTATTTCTATTTCTAACTTGAATACTGAAACTAAGAAAAAGCCAAAACAAAAAAGCGTAAGTGTACAATTGAAGTTTCAATTTTAATTACAACCATTTTTCTAAATAATGAAACCAATTAACTATTTCAAGCTTAAATTAGTTGCTTTTCATTAAAATTATGCTTCCATACTCTTATAATACAACAACAAGACTATTTAGAATTATTCAAAATAAATTCTGATTTTTAATAAATCATTAATCATACTAATCATATTTTTACAAAAAACAACAATATATTGGTGTAAAATAAATTATCATCAAATCGTTTATTTTTATTTGGACTGAATATAAATAAGGTTAATTTTGACAAAAAATCAATCATGGTTCCTGTCAAAATTTATACTACATTTTTATTCTTGCTTTTAAGCTATTCTACTTTTAGTCAAAACGGAGATTTATATGGTAAAGTTAAGTTTGATAATAACGAACCCGTTTTAGGTGCTTATATTCTTTTAAAAGGACAAAAAATTGAAAAGGAAACAAATTCTGATATAAACGGAGATTTTTACTTTAAAAATGTACCTTTCGGAAACTACAGTATACAATTTCACTCATTAAATACCAATGTAAAAACCTTTACAATAACACTTAATTCTAGTAAAAAAGCTTTTAATGTCTCATTAGAATATACAACACATCAAAATTTAGAAGAAGTACTTATTCAAACCAAAACAGTAAAAAACAAAATTAAAGAAAAAGGTTTTGCTGTTAATGTCATAGAAACAAAAGAAGCGGCAGTACAATCAATTCAAATTAACGAACTTTTAGATCAATCTGCAGGTGTTAGAGTACGTCAATCGGGAGGTTTAGGTTCTCGTACCAATTATATTTTAAATGGTATGTCGGGAAATTCTGTTAAAATTTTTGTAGACGGGGTTCCTGTCCGAAATTTTGGACCCTCATTTTCTCTAAATAGCATTCCTCCTTCGTTAATTAAGCGTATAGAAATTTACAAAGGTGTTGTTCCTCCGCATTTATCAGACGATGCCATGGGCGGTGCCATAAATATTGTATTAAACGGCATTACCAAAAACGAATTAAGAGCATCTGTTTCAGCAGGATCTTTCGGCACATACCGTTCTGACATTAATGGCGGTTATAGAAATAACAAAAATGGATTTACTGCTAGAGCCTCTGCTTTTCTTAATTACTCCGATAATGATTATAAAGTTTGGGGAGATCAAGTTGCAGTAACACTTGCTGCTGGTACACCAGATGTTTACATAAAAGCAAAACGATTTCACGATAGATATAGATCTCAAGGCGGAAAGGCTGAATTTGGTTATACCAATGTAGATTGGGCAGATAAACTTTTGGTTGGTGTATTACTATCCAATATGGACAGACAAATACAAACTGCAGCAACAATGGAAATTGTTTATGGCAACCGGTTTACCAAACAAAACACAAACATGTACAGTTTAGATTATGCTAAAGCAAACATTGTTGAAAACTTAGATGTTAGTGCCTTTGCTTCTGTTTCTAAACTTAACCGAAAAACAATTGATACTATTGCTACGCAATACAGCTGGTTAGGCCACCCAACAAGTTATTACAACGACCCAGATGTTTGGATTTCAGGAGCCGAAGCTGGTAACCCAACGCTTCAAAAAGATATTGACCAAACTATTAATACTAGAACAAACTTAACCTATAGAATTAAAGAAAATAATACCATTCAGGTAAATCATTTGTTAAATACATTTACTAGAGACTCTGATGACCCTATGTTACCTGCCATAGAAAATGATTTAAAGGAAGAGCGTAAGTATATGAAAAACATTCTATCTCTTTCTTTTGAAAATGTAGCTTTTAATGAAAAATTACGCACTACATTTTTTGCAAAGTCTTACCACATAAATAGAACTTCAAAATTAAGAACTCGTACAGATAACACATCCTCTTCAAATATAGAAATTGAGGAAAACAATGTAAAATCAGATAATTTAGGTTATGGAGGTGTAATATCTTATAACATCACCCCAAAGTTTTCAATATTTGGTTCTGCTGAAAAAGCAGTTAGGTTACCTGAAGCTAGTGAAGTTTTTGGAAATGTTGCTGCTAACATAAACGCTTCAATTAATTTAAAACCAGAACATAGTAAAAATTATAATTTAGGAATTTCCTATAACAACTTAAAATTAAAAAAACATACCCTAGGCATCACTACAAACATATTTATTCGAGATACTGAAGATTTAATTATGCAATTTCCTATTGGTAACGATGAAGAGTTTTTTGAAAACTCGAATGTGGGAAAAATTTATACAGAAGGTTTCGATCTTGAATTAAATTACAATTATAATAAAATGATTTTTTTTAGCGGAAACACTTCTCTTTTTAATGCCCGAGATTACAATGTAACTTATGATATTAATGGAAATCCTATTACACCAAGTTATGAAAGGCTATCGAATACGCCTTATTTTACAATGAATTATAATTTAAGATTAAACAAAAAGAATCTTTTTCAAAAAGGATCTAACCTTTCGTGTTATACCAATTTACTATATGTACATGAATTCTTTAGACATGGTAGTACTCTTGGCGGCAATGGAAAAACGGTAATTCCAACACAAATAGCACACGATGCTGGTTTTGCATACACGTTCCCTAAAGATAAAATCACATTTAGTTTCGATGTTAAAAACATATTTGATAATCAAATTTTCGACAACTACGCGCTTCAAAAACCAGGAAGAGGTTTTTATGGAAAACTTACATTTTCAATTTTATAACAAACAATAATTTTAATATAAATAACAAATAGTATGAATTTCAATTTTAAAAATTTTTTAAAACTCGCATGTATTACTGCATTAATTATAACTACTTTTTCTTGTGATACAAACGATGACGATACACCAGAAATACCAGATGCATCAACCTTACGTTCTTACCATTTAGTTGTAGGATCAAGTTCTACAGGAAATTCTGCAACATATACACAAGGAGCAACAGTAGAAGAACTTAATGACCCTAATACAACATTTACTTTTAAAAATTATGGTTTCGAAGTACCATCGACACGTACTTCTAGAGTTTATTCATCAAATGATGGTAAAACCTTATTCAACTTAAATTATGGTGGTGGAGAAATTTCAAAATATGATTATACCAGCGGACAAAACTACAGCTTAAGTTTAACCACCGATATCCAAACTGTGATGGGAACTGCATACCCACGTTGGACAAAAATTGATGAAAATTACGCTATGCTTCACGCAGTTGCTACCGAAAATTTATATGACGATCCAAGTGCTGCTAGTCCAATATACAAAAGAACAAAAGCGACAATTACCATGGCCTTAGTAAATTTACAAACCATGTCGGTTATAGAAAATACATCATTCGAATTTCCTTTAAGTGAAACTGAAGCTGCTAAAGGAATTTACGTTTCAAGAATTGATGCTCCTGTTGTTACCAACGGAAAATTATATTATGGTGTAGCGAAAAGCATATACGATCCTTTAACAGATGCTAGAGGCACAATGGTTTATGAAAATGTTGAAACTTTAGTGATAGATTATCCTTCATTAGAAAACCCAGCAACTTTAATTTCTACTCTAGCAGAAGGACCTACCAACGGTTACAGAACACCAGTAGCTCATAAAGATGAAAATGGGGATACATACCAATTAGTTACCTCGGGAGATGTGTCTATGTTAAAGATTAGTAATGGTGCTTATGATACTTCTTATGGGAAGTTCAATATTAAATCACTTTTAGGTCATAATGCAGAAGCTAATACTGGTTGGTTTTATGTTGGAAATGGTATTGGCTATATTCCTGTTTTAAATACAGATGAAGGAGATAGTGCTAGTTCTAACTGGGATATTGTTCGTGTTGATTTATACAACAAAACAGCAGTTACAATGAATATTCCAATTGACTTATGGTTACGTCAATACCAATGGGCTAGTGTTATTGAAGGAAAATTATATATGGCTTTAGCATCATTAGGAGGAGAAGGTCATGTTTATATTTTCGATCCTACATCTACTAGTGTTGACGGGTATACTAAAGGTGCAAAGTTAGAAACAGGAACAACAGATGCTTCGTATATAGGGCTTTTCTAAAATAAAACAATATAAACAGATGTGATGTAAAATTCGCATCTGTTTATATTAAATATTAAACAAAAAAACTCCAATAGATAAATTATCTATTGGAGTTTTTTTATTGTATATAAATCTCTTTTACTAAAAACTACAGTTTGTAATTTCTGTAACTCTTAATGTATTTACCATTCCTTTTTCTTGAATAGGCATAGCTGCTAAACTAATTAACATATCGCCTACATCTAAATACCCTTTTTTACAAGCCATAGCATTTACATCTTCAATAGTTTCATCTGTACTTACAAACTTATCGTAATAAAAAGCACGAACACCCCAAAGTAAACTTAAACGTGTTAATATACGTTTGTTTGAAGTAAATACTAAAATATGACATGATGGTCTCCAAGCTGAAATTTGAAATGCTGTATACCCACTATTTGTTAGTGTTGAAATCGCTTTTGCACTAATTTCGTTTGCCATATTAGCGGCATGATAACATATAGATTTTGTAATATAACGGTTCGTACGAATATGTGGTGGCAATTGTGGTACCTTTATAAGTTTTGAATCCTCAACACTTTTCAAGATATTAGACATTTGCTTAATAACCTGCACTGGATATTTACCAACAGATGTTTCTCCTGAAAGCATCACAGCATCAGCACCATCCATAACTGAGTTTGCAACATCATTTACTTCAGCTCTTGTTGGTGTTAAACTATCAATCATAGTCTCCATCATTTGAGTTGCTATAATTACTGGAATTCTAGCCTTTTTAGCACGTAATACTAATTGCTTTTGAATTAGTGGTACTTCTTCCGCTGGAACTTCAACACCTAAATCGCCACGCGCTACCATTAAACCGTCACAATGTGTCACAATTTTATCAATATTCTCTACAGCTTCAGGTTTTTCAATCTTAGCTATAATTGGTATTTTCTGGTCGCTATGTTTATTAATTAAATCGCGTAATTGCATTAAATCTTCAGCATGACGTACAAATGATAGTGCAATCCAATCTACATCTTGACTTATAGCAAAAATAGCATCTTCAATATCTTTTTCTGTAAGAGCTGGTTGAGATATATTTGTGTTTGGTAAATTAACTCCTTTCTTAGATTTTAAAGGACCTCCTTGAACAACACGTGCAACTACCTCGTCTTTCTTATTTGTAGAAACAACTTCAAACATTAATTTTCCGTCATCTAAAAGAATACGCTCTCCAGGTTTTGCATCTTGAGGAAACCTTTCATAAGTCATGTAAACACGCTCTTTTGTACCTACAAATCGCTCTCCTGTTGCAAAAACTATTTCATCTCCAGGATTTACAAAAACATCTTCTTCCATAACTCCTACACGAAGTTTTGGCCCTTGTAAATCTCCTAAAATGGCAGCAGTATAACCAAACTCTTCGTTTAGTTCTCTTATCATTTTTATACGTTCTGCAACATCTGTATAATCAGCATGAGAAAAATTAATTCTAAATACGTTAGCACCTTCTTCAAGCATTCCTTTTAAAACTTCTTTGGTACTGGTAGCTGGTCCTAATGTTGCTACTATTTTGGTCTTTTTTCTTATCGGCATTAGCTAAAAATTAAATTATCTTTTGATTTTAATTGACTACTATCAATACTATAAGCTGTTGCAATTTGAGGTATTTTTAATATACTATCTAAAATATATTTTTCTTTACTTAAATCGAACTCGTTATCTATTTTTAAAAAATAATTAACACGCTTATATTCTGGTATTAAATGAGTTGTTTTTATTATTTTTTCTTGGTTTTCAAATAATGATTCATAATTTATTTGTTGTAAACTTTCTGTTTTACAAACATTAGAAACCAAATTCCATTTTGTTAATTGTTTTTTATTTTCCCATTCAAAAATAGAATATGTTGATGCTCCTTTATCATAATCTAAATCTGATGCTTTTCTTTTTAAAGTTATTCCCAAATGCTTATTAAGAAGATATGCTAAACGATAATCTTCAAGCGAACAATGAATTGCTATTAAAGTGCATAATACTTCATCAAAAACATCGTCAAGAACAAGCTTATGAATGGCCATAACTTTAAATAAAAAGCGTAAATATAGTATTTATAAAAATTAGTAATGATACATTTTACCTAATCTTAACGATAAAGATAACTAAAACGTTGTAGTAAATTGTTTTTAAAGAACTTTCTTTAAATCATTTTAGACATTCGACTTTGAAATGCAAAAAAAGCGCGTTTAGAAGCTTTTTCTTCTGCTTTTTTCTTTGATGTAGCTCTTGCTTTAGCTACAATTTTATTGTCTATTGAGAGCTTTACTGAGAAATGCCTAACCTCATCATTTCCAGTATCTTCATAAACATTATAATTAAATATTTTCTTTTCCTTTTGACACCACTCAATTAATAAACTCTTGTAACTTATTACCTTGCCTTCAAGAGTTTCAATATCTACATAAGGTATAATAACACGCTTAAAAATAAATTTTTCACAATATTTATAGCCTCTATCTAAAAAAATAGCTCCTACTAAAGCTTCAAATAAATTTCCATGAATATTATCTCCAAACTGACCTTGTGGTATTTTACTTTGAACTAAATCAATTAACTTAAGACCTTTACCTAACTCATTTAAATGCTCTCTACTTACAATTTTAGATCGCATTTTAGTTAAATAGCCTTCATCTCCACTAGGAACTTCAAGATATAAATGGGACGCAATTACCGAACTTAACATAGCATCGCCTAAAAACTCTAGGCGCTCATAATTAATGGCGTTACCCTTACTGTCCTTTATATTCATAGAACGGTGTGTAAAGGCCTTTTCG
Organism: Thalassobellus citreus; assembly: GCF_044385915.1. Classification (NCBI taxonomy): domain Bacteria; kingdom Pseudomonadati; phylum Bacteroidota; class Flavobacteriia; order Flavobacteriales; family Flavobacteriaceae; genus Thalassobellus; species Thalassobellus citreus. Next base: position 249,804 of record NZ_JBISCC010000120.1, read on the forward strand.
TAGATTTTTATGTGCTTAGGCTTGAACCCAAGAATTTTATTTATTTGCATAAAAAAATTCCCGTTGCGTTTGAAACGGGAATTTAATATGTTACGAATGTTTTTCATCTGATAATAAATATCTTAAATTAATGTCAGATGTAATAAACCATGTTTCATTCTACTGTAAAATTAATATATGTTATGGTTTATTTCATTCGGGATTTAATCTATTTTTTTGAATAATACACAAGCGTTGTGACCGCCAAATCCAAAGGTATTACTCATAGCTACATTAACTTCACGTTTTTGAGCCTTGTTTAAAGTTAAATTTAATTCTGGATCAATGTTTTCATCAGCAGTAGTATGGTTAATTGTAGGAGGTACAATACTGTGCTCCATTGCCAATATAACCGAAATAGCTTCAATAGCTCCTGCTGCACCTAAAAGGTGTCCTGTCATTGATTTTGTAGAATTAATATTTATTTGTTTTGCATGACTACCAAATACCTTTGAAATTGCCTTAAGTTCGGCAACATCACCTAAAGGTGTAGATGTACCATGTGTATTAATATGGTCTACATCTTCTGGTTTAAGTCCTGCATTTTCTAAACAATTTTTCATTACCTCAACAACACCAATACCTTCTGGATGAGGCGCTGTCATATGATAAGCATCAGAAGATAATCCACCTCCTGCTACTTCAGCATATATTTTTGCTCCTCTTGCTTTTGCATGCTCATATTCTTCTAAAACTAAAGCACCTGCTCCTTCACCTAAAACAAAACCATCTCTGGATCCATCAAAAGGTCTAGAAGCTGTTTCTGGACTTTCATTTCTAGTAGATAAGGCGTGCATCGCATTAAAACCACCCATACCGGCAATAGTTACTGCTGCTTCACTTCCTCCTGTAACAATAACATCACAATACCCTAAACGAATTGAGTTTAAAGCATCAAATATAGCGTTAGCAGAAGATGCACAAGCAGAAACTGTTGTGTAATTTGGCCCCATAAAACCATGTTTTATAGAGATGTTTGCTGGCGCAATGTCAGCAATCATTTTAGGAATAAAGAATGGGTTAAATCTTGGAGAACCATTACCAGCAGCAAAGTTTAACACTTCTTGCTGAAAGGTTTCTAATCCGCCAATGCCTGCCCCCCATATAACACCAACTCGTAACTTATTAACTTCTTCAAGATTTAATTTAGAGTCTTCAATGGCTTCATCTGCAGCTACCATAGCGTATTGTGCAAACTTATCCATTTTACGAGCCTCTTTTCTATCAAAAAAGTCTGTTGCGGTGAAGTTTTTTAATTCGCAAGCGAATTTTGTTTTAAACTTCTCGGTATCATAATACGTTATAGGCGCAGCACCACTTTTACCACTAACTAAACCGTCCCAAAATTCATCTTTGGTATTGCCTATTGGTGTTAAAGCCCCTAATCCTGTGACTACAACTCGCTTTAATTCCATAAAGTATTTTGCTTATTTTGCTGCTTCTATGTATGATATAGCTTGACCAACTGTTGCAATGTTTTCAGCTTGATCGTCTGGTATTTGGATATCAAATTCTTTTTCGAATTCCATAATCAACTCTACAGTATCTAAAGAGTCGGCTCCTAAATCGTTTGTGAAGCTTGCTTCTGTTACAACTTCGTTTTCATCAACTCCTAATTTATCAACGATAATCGCTTTTACTCTTGATGCAATGTCTGACATAATCTTTTAATTTAAATGTTTTAATTAGTTGGCAAAAATAAAAAACTTTATTTTTAAAACACACCTTTAATTTAAAAATGTGATGGTAATTTACTAAAATTACTTTGAAGTATTTTTATTTTACCTTCTAATTGTTAATAATTATTCTTTTTTTTGTTCGAATAATAATAACATATTGTCTGTAAAATGAAACGTATTGTAATTTTTGCGTCCGGAAGTGGTACTAATGCTGAAAATCTAATTAAGTTTTTTCACAACAGAGAAAATGCTTCTGTTATTCAGGTATTAACTAACAATCCTCATGCCAAAGTTTTAGACAGATGTAAAAAACTTGGTGTTAGTGCGCTTTCTTTTAACAAAGTAGCCTTTACAAAAACAGAGGATGTTCTTAATGCTTTAAAAGCATCGCAACCAGACCTTATTGTTTTAGCAGGTTTTTTATGGAAGTTTCCAGAAAACATTTTAAATGCATTCCCTAACAAAGTAATAAACGTACACCCTGCTTTATTACCAAATTACGGTGGTAAAGGTATGTATGGGATGCATGTACATAAAGCTATTGTTGATAACAAAGAACCCGAAACAGGTATTACCATACATTATGTTAATGAACATTATGATGAAGGTGCTATAATTTTTCAGGCGAAATGCGAAGTAACTTCAACAGATACTGCTGAAGATGTTGCTGCTAAGATTCACGAATTAGAAATGGAACACTTTCCTAAGGTTGTTGAGAAATTATTATCTTCAAATTAAAAATGACAGAAATTATAGATTTAAGTCAAGAAATTTATGAAGGCATGCCTGTTTATAAAGATTTGCCTCAAGTAAAAATGGCAATACATAATACGCATGAAATTTGGAATGGAGAAACTAACCCAACAACCCAAACGCCTGCAGTACATAAATTAGAACTTGGCGAACATACAGGCACTCATGTTGATGCTATTAATCATATGGCAAAAGAATATGAGGGGCAATCTATAGATAAGATGCCTTTATCTATGTTTTATACTGAAGGTATTTGTTTAGATTTTTCAAATAAAACATTCAAAGAATTAATAGAGATAGAAGACATAAAAAACGCTTGTAAAAAAGAAAATATAGAAATTAAAGAAAGAGATACCGTATTAATTTATACAGATCATTATAGAAAAGCTTTTAATACTAATAATTGGAATAAAGGTCCTGGCATTTCAATTGAAGCAGCAAAATGGCTTGGAAACAAAAAAATATCTGCATTCGGGGTTGAGACAATGTCTCCAGGAGTTCCTGGAATTTCTAATAAACAAGTACACCACATTTGTGGAGAATTAGGCTTTACTCATTATGAAAACATGATTAACCTATATAAATTAATAGGACGTGGAAGATTTCGTTTTATTGGATTACCTTTAAAAATAAAAGGAGGAACAGGCTCGCCTGTTAGAGCTATAGCTGTTTTTGAAAAATAACTTTTTATGTCGAAGAAAAAGAAATATTACACGGTTTGGAAAGGACATAAAACAGGTGTTTTTGAAAAATGGAATGTTTGCAAAAAGCAAATAACAGATTATCCCGGTGCTCAATATAAATCTTTCTCAACTCTAGAAGCTGCTAAAGAAGCCTTAGAAGGTAATTATTTCGATTACATCGGAAAAAATAAAGGTTTTAAAAGTGAATTATCTCATGAACAATTAAAAAAAATTGGTCAACCTAATTATAATTCTATCTCGGTAGACGCTGCCTCTAGCGGAAACCCAGGCATTATGGAATATCGCGGTGTAGATACCAAAACAAAAAAACAACTATTTATTCAAGGCCCTTTTGAACAAGGCACCAATAATATTGGAGAATTTCTAGCCTTAGTGCATGGTTTAGCAATTCTAAAAAAAAACAATAGCGACCGTATTCTATATACCGATTCTAGAACTGCTATGAGTTGGGTAAAAAAGAAAACTTGCAATACAAAACTTGAACGTAACGCAAAAAACAAACCTGTTTTTGATTTAGTAGACAGAGCTATTGATTGGTTAAAAAACAATTCCTACAAAACGGTTATTGTAAAATGGGAAACCAAAGCTTGGGGTGAAATTCCTGCCGATTTTGGGAGAAAATAAATTCGGTTTTTACTAGCTAAATAACTTATCTTTGCAAAAAAATTAGAACTCTTTTCATGAGTAAATTAGTAATAGTAGGTACCGTAGCTTTTGATGCTATTGAAACACCTTTCGGAAAAACCGATAAAATACTTGGTGGAGCAGCAACTTATATAGGTTTATCTGCTTCACATTTTAATGTTGATGCCGCTGCAGTTTCTGTTGTAGGAGGCGATTTTCCGCAAGAATATTTAGATTTATTATCAAATAAAAATATTGATGTTTCAGGAATTGAAATCGTTAAAGAAGGCAAAACATTCTTTTGGAGTGGTCGTTATCATAACGATATGAACTCGCGCGATACCTTAGCAACAGAACTAAACACGCTTGCCGATTTTAACCCTGTGGTTCCGCAAGATTATAAAGATGCAGAAGTTGTTATGCTTGGTAATTTACACCCGCTAGTACAATCTAGTGTATTAGACCAAATGACGACTAAACCAAAAATGGTTATTTTAGATACCATGAATTTTTGGATGGACTGTGCTTTAGACGATTTACTAAACGTTATAAAACGCGTAGACATTATTACCATTAACGATGAAGAAGCTAGACAACTAACCGGTGAATACTCATTAGTAGTTGCGGCAAGAAAGATTCATGAAATGGGTCCTAAATATGTTGTAATAAAAAAAGGAGAACATGGCGCTTTATTGTTTCATGATCATAATGTTTTTTATGCTCCTGCGTTACCTTTAGAAGAAGTTTTTGATCCTACCGGAGCAGGTGACACCTTTGCTGGAGGCTTTGCTGGATATATTGCAAAAACAGGAGATACTTCTTTTGAAAATATGAAAAACGCTGTTATTTACGGATCTACATTAGCATCTTTTTGTGTTGAAAAATTTGGAACCGAGCGCATGCAGAATTTATCAAATGAAGAAGTCCATAAGCGATTATTGCAGTTTAAACAATTAACGCAATTTGAAATAGAATTATCATAATACAACGCGCTCTAAAAGAGTGCGTTTTTAATTAAAAATAAAAATTTATTATTTCCGCGTAAGCGAAAACATTTATAATTATGAGTGATGCCTTAAAACACGAATGTGGAATAGCTGTAATAAGACTTTTAAAACCTTTAGAATTTTATAAAGAAAAGTACGGAAGTGCCTTTTATGGTGTAAACAAAATGTATCTCATGATGGAGAAGCAGCACAATCGTGGTCAAGATGGTGCTGGATTTGCAAGCATTAAATTAAACACAAAACCTGGCGAACGCTATATTAGTAGAGTACGCTCTATTGCTCAGCAACCTATTCAAGATATTTTTGCTCAAATTAACGAACGTGTTAATAACGAATTAAAAGCACATCCAGAATTCATGGACGATGTTGCTGCACAAAAAAAACATATCCCATATATTGGAGAAGTTTTATTAGGTCATGTTCGTTATGGTACTTTTGGTAAAAATAGCGTAGAAAGTGTACATCCATTTTTAAGACAAAATAACTGGATGCACAGAAACTTAATTATGGCAGGAAACTTTAACATGACCAATGTTAAAGAGCTTTTTAGCAATCTTATAGAATTAGGACAGCACCCAAAGGAGTATACCGATACCATCACTGTTATGGAAAAAATTGGTCACTTTCTAGACGATGCTGTAAGCAAAATTTATAAAGACCTAAAAAAGGAAGGCTACAACAAACAACAAGCCTCTCCGCTTATTGCCGAACGCCTTAAAGTAGCAAAAATTTTAAGACGTGCTGCCAAAAACTGGGATGGTGGCTACGCAATGGCAGGACTTATAGGACATGGTGATGCTTTTGTTTTAAGAGACCCTGCCGGAATTAGACCAGCCTATTATTATAAAGATGACGAAGTAGTAGTTGTAGCATCAGAACGTCCGGTAATTCAAACGGTTTTTAATGTAAAATTTGAAGACGTAAAAGAATTAGAACCAGGACAAGCTATTATTACTAAAAAATCGGGTGAAGTAAGACTAAAACAAATATTAGAACCTTTAGAAAAGAAATCTTGTTCTTTTGAACGTATTTACTTTTCACGTGGTAGTGATGCCGAAATATACCAAGAACGAAAAATGCTTGGAAAATTATTAATGCCTAAAGTTTTAGAAGCCATTGATAATGACACAAAAAATACGGTATTCTCTTTTATTCCTAATACTGCTGAAACATCCTTTTTTGGAATGGTAGAAACTGCTGAAGCATTTATTAATAAAACAAAAACAAATGCTATTTTAAATGGGCAACGTTCTTTATCGGCAGCAAAAGTTACCGAAATTTTATCTGAACACGCTCGCGTTGAAAAAATAGCTATTAAAGATGTAAAGCTTAGAACTTTTATTACTGAAGACAGTAGTAGAGACGATTTGGTAGCACACGTTTACGATGTTACTTATGGTGTTATTAAACCAACCGACAACTTAGTTATTATTGACGATAGCATTGTAAGAGGAACTACTTTAAAGATGAGTATCTTAAAAATGCTAGATCGTTTAAATCCTAAAAAAATTATTGTTGTATCGTCGGCACCACAAATTAGATATCCAGATTGTTATGGTATTGATATGGCAAACCTTGAAAGCCTAGTAGCTTTTAGAGCCGCTTTAGAGTTATTAAAAGACAATAATCAATATCATATAGTAAAAAACGTCTATAATAAATGTATCGAACAAACAGAATTAGCAGATAAAAATGTTCAGAATTTTGTGAAAGAGATTTATGATCCATTTACAGATGAACAGATATCTGATAAAATTTCAGAATTGTTAAGCGATGAGACTATAAAAGCAGAAGTGAAAATTATTTTCCAACCTGTAGAAAATTTACACAAAGCATGTCCTGATCATTTAGGAGATTGGTATTTTACAGGAAACTATCCTACAGCAGGAGGTAATAGAGTTGTAAACCGTGCTTTTATCAATTTTTACGAAGGCAATAATGAACGTGCTTATTAATTCAGATTTTTATAATTTTATAACACACAAACTGAATAAAACACGTTTCAACCAAGAAAAATGCCGTTTATCTAATAAATAATCAGATTACTTAAAATACACATAAATTAGTATCACCATAACATAAGTAGGTTAAGTTCATGGTAGATTTGGGGCAAAAAAAGGTGAACATCTGTTCGCCTTTTTTTATGCCCTATCGTTTGTTTAAAAATCGCTTTCAGCAATATATTCTTTCACTATTTCTGTTAAGCCAATATATGAGCAGTTTAACTAAAATGTTTTATTAATCCTTTTTACTCTTATATCTTTGCTGAACCATAACATAAGTAGGTTAAGTTCATGGTAGATTTGGGGCAAAAAGGTGGACATTCGTCTGCCTTTTTCATTTTATAGAATTTTCATGATAGATGAAAATCTTTTTTATTTTAAATTAAAACGACCTATAAAAACAAGTTTCTAGCTTATTATTGATTCCTAATTTGGCAGGAATAATAAGATAGCCAAATTTGTTCCAGAAATAAATTAAGAATAAAAGTAACGCCATAAAAAAAGCAAACCCAATTAAGAGTTTGCTTTAATATATTTAACGATTTAGCAATTATTACTTTGCCTCAGCGTAACGTTTTTCAACTTCATTCCAGTTAATAACACTAAAAAATGCTTTAATGTAATCTGGACGACGGTTTTGGTAGTTTAAATAATAAGCGTGCTCCCAAACATCTAATCCTAAAATAGGAGTTCCTCCACAAGTAACACCAGGCATTAGCGGGTTATCTTGGTTTGGTGTAGAACAAATTTCTACTTTACCACCTTTTTGCACACATAACCAAGCCCAACCAGACCCAAAACGTGTTGCTGCAGCTTTAGAAAAAGCATCAATAAATTCTTCTTTAGAACCATAAGCTGCTTCAATAGCATCTTTTAATTCTCCAGATAAATATCCTCTGTCTTCTGGATTCATAACCGTCCAAAATAATGAGTGGTTATAAAAACCACCACCGTTATTTCTAACAGCTCCATTATCCATATCTAAATTTGCAAGAATATCTTCAATAGTCTTTCCTTCTAAATCTGTTCCTGCAATAGCATTATTTAAATTGTTTGTATACCCTTGGTGATGTTTTGAGTGGTGTATCTCCATAGTACGGGCGTCCATATGAGGCTCTAAAGCATCATAAGCATATCCCAATTCTGGTAATTCAAAAGCCATAATTTTTTTGTTTTAAAATATTAATATTTAATTTATTTCAAATTTACACATAAAACAGGTCAATTAAAAATAATAAATTGTTATTGAACCATCGATAGTTTTTATCTTGTATGCAAATTTGTTTTATGCAACTAAGTCAACCTTTCACTATATATAACGCTTCTGCTGGCAGCGGAAAGACCTTTACGCTAGTAAAAGCCTATTTAAAAATTTTATTTAGGACGAGTAACCTCTATCTTTTTAAAAATATTTTAGCTATTACATTTACCAATAAGGCGGTTGCCGAAATGAAAGACCGTATTATTGATACCTTAAAACAATTTTCTGATGCTGCTATTTTAGAATCTTCAGATGGTATGTTTCAAAGCATTTGTGAAGAATTGGAGATGGAACCAAAAACGATTCACGAAAAATCAAAAAAACTGCTAAATACTATTATACACAATTATGCTGCTTTTGATATATCGACTATTGATGGTTTTACACATAAATTGATTAGAACCTTTGCGCATGATTTAAAACTACCTTTAAATTTTGAAGTTGAATTAGACCAAGACGCTCTTTTAAACGAAGCAGTGGATAGTCTTATAGCTAAAGCAGGAACAAATGATGCCTTAACAAAAATTTTAATAGATTTTGCTATTGAAAAAGCCGATGACGATAAAAGTTGGGATGTGTCTTTTGATTTTAATAAGATTGCAAAACTACTGGTTAATGAAAACGACATTCCTTTTATTGAAACATTAAAAGACAAAACCTTAGACGATTTTAAGGTGCTAAAAAAACAGTTAAAAAAAGAGATTTCGGTTTTAGAAACAACTATAATTGATAATGCTAAAAGCGTTTTAACTTTAATTGAAGAAGCTGGTTTAGAATTCAACGATTTTTCTGGAAGCTATTTACCAAAACATTTTAAAAAATTAGCCGACACCATTTTTGATGTTAATTTTAATGCCAAATGGCAAGAAGACCTAGAAACAAAAACACTTTACCCAAAACGTGTTACTAGCGAAATAGCTTCAATAATAGAACAAATTCAACCTAAAATAGCTACTGCTTTTAACGAAACTAAAACAGCCGTTTTTCACCTTAAATTTTTAAAAAGCTTTTATAAAAACATAACACCATTATCAGTTTTAAACGCTATTAATAACGAATTAAAAATGCTGAAAGAAGATCAGAACAAAATGCTGATTTCAGAATTTAATACTATTATTAGTAACGAAATTAAAAACCAGCCAACACCTTTTATTTACGAACGTATAGGTGAAAAGTTTAATCATTATTTTATTGATGAGTTTCAAGATACCTCAGAAATGCAATGGAATAATTTAATTCCGCTTTTAGGAAATTCATTAGCAACCGACACTGGAAGCACTATGTTAGTAGGCGATGCTAAACAAGCTATTTACCGTTGGCGTGGTGGAAAAGCAGAACAATTTATTGGCTTGTTTAATAATGATAATCCGTTTTACATTGAAAAAAGCGTTAAAAATCTACCAACAAATTATAGAAGTTTAAAAGAAGTCGTTCAATTTAATAATGGTTTTTTTAAATTTCTTTCATCTCACGTTTTTAGTAAAAAAGATTACGAAACACTTTATGAACACGCCCCTCAAAACAGCTCAAAAGATGAAAGTGGTTATGTAGAATTATCTTTTTTAGATATTGATAAAGACGATGATAGAAATCTTGCCTTTTCAGAAAGCGTTTTAAGAACCATTACTAATTGTTTAGAAAACAATTACACATTACAAGATATTTGTGTTTTAGTAAGGAAGAAAAAAGAAGGTGTCGCTGTGGCAAATTGTTTAAGTCAGCATGAAATACCCATTGTATCATCAGAGACCTTACTTATTTCAAATTCTACCGAAGTAAATTTCATAAATGATTTACTAACGCTTTTAATTCAACCAAAAAATAACGAAAAAAAGATTTCAGCTTTAAATTATCTAACAACTTTATTTGATATTGAAGACAAGCACGAATTCTTTATCAATCATATTAATTTATCAATTTCTGATTTATTTGAAAGTTTTGAAGCTTTCCATGTCTTTATAAATAATAACGCTTTGCTTCAGCTACCTCTTTATGATTTAGCCGAAACCATTGTACGTGAATTTAATTTGGTTAAAACATCTAATGCTTACATTCAATTTTATTTAGATATTGTTTTAGATTTTTCACAAAAAAAAGGATCGGATATCTCTGGATTTTTATCCTACTTTGAAAAGAAAAAAGAAAGCTTAAGTATTATATCTCCTAAAGGACAAAATGCGGTTCAAATTATGACTATTCACAAGTCTAAAGGTTTAGAGTTTCCTGTTGTTATATTTCCTTTTGCCGATTTAGATATTTATAGAGAATTAGAGCCTAAAGAGTGGTTCCCGTTAGACAAAGAAAAATACAATGGCTTTTCGCACACCTTATTAAATTATAATAAAGATTTTGAATATTATGGTGAAGCAGGATTACATATATACACCAACCACAAATCGGAACAAGAATTAGATAACATAAATTTACTTTATGTAAGTTTAACACGTGCTGCCGAACAATTGTACATCATCACCAAAAATGATAGTGCATTAAAAGGCGATGCTAAATCAAAAAAATATTCAGGGCTATTTATAAATTATTTACAACATATTAATGTTTGGAATGATTCGCAATTGGTTTATACTTTTGGAAACCCGAAAAGAGATACGCAAAATATCTTAAAATCAAAAGAAACAAATATTCAGCAAGAATTTATATCTACTTCAAAAGAAGATCATAATATAAAAGTAGTTACAAAATCTGGATTCTTATGGGATACTAATCAAGAAGAAGCTATAGAGAAAGGAAATCTTATTCATAATATTATGGCTCATATAAATACAGAGTCAGATATTGATTCTGTAATAGCAGATTTTACTAATACAGGTACTATAAATACCGAACAAGCAAGCATTATAAAAAGCACCGCATTACAAATTGTAAACCATCCATTATTAGAAACATATTTCACCTCAAGTTACATTATATATAATGAACGTGATATTATTACTAAAGATGGTATGGTTTTAAGACCAGATAGAGTTGTAATAAATTCGAATAACGAAGCTACAATTATTGATTATAAAACAGGAATAGTAGACAAAAAGCACGAACAACAATTGCAATCATACCAAGATGTTTTAGAAGACATGGAAATCACTGTAAAAAAGAAAATATTGATATACACAAATAGTGATATTAAAGTAAAAGAAATATAATCTTCCCTTATTAATTTATAAATACTGATTCTTTGAATTAAATCCTTATCTGATTTTTCCACTCAAAAAAGCTTTAAAAATTGAAAAACTGCTTTTAAACGAATAAAATTGGGCTATCAACCTTAATTTTTTAAAAAATTTAAGACAAAAAAGAGGAATCTACTCACAGTAAATTATTCATGATTAAAAAAGCATCTATTAGCGAATTTTAAAGGGTTCATTGAGGTTTAAAAACAAAAAATATTATCTAAAATCGTTCTGAACTATCGATGAATAGTAGTTTTATCCATTTTTTTTATATATTTATCTTTGTTAATAAAATTTAACAACTTACTTTTGTTCACGATTAACACTTAAAAATTAAACTTTTGAATATGAAAAATCTTAGCAGATTATTGTTCGCTATGTTGCTTGTACTTGGTTATAGCAACGCTAATGCGCAAGACCAAAACAACCCATGGCAAATTAGCATTGGGGCAAACGCTGTAGACGCTTATCCTAATGGAGATGGCGGTCTTTTTAGTGAAACTATTTTTGATGAATTCGCCAATGTAACTGATCACTGGAACATCTTACCTTCTTTATCAACTATCTCTGTATCTAAATACGTAGGTGATGGTTTCTCTTTTGGAGTTGCTGGTTCATTAAATAAAATTGATAAATGGGGAGACATTAGCGTTAACCCTGACACAACAAACAAAGTAGATGATTTATCTTACTACGGTCTTGATGGTACTATCAAGTACAATTTCTTAGAAGGAACTACTCTTGATCCTTATTTAGGAGTTGGAGGTGGTTACACTTGGATTGATGAAGTTGGAGCTGGTACCTTAAACGGAACTCTTGGTTTAAATGTTTGGTTCAATGATAATGTTGGTTTAACAATTCAAACTTCATATAAACATGCTTTTGAAGATTACTTAACAACACATTTCCAACATACTGCTGGTATCTCTATCAAATTTGGTGGAACTGATACTGACGGTGATGGTATATATGACAAAGATGATGCTTGTCCAGATGTTGCTGGTTTAGAAGCTTTCAATGGTTGTCCTGATACTGATGGTGATGGTATTGAAGATAGCAAAGATTCTTGTCCTAACGAAGCTGGTTTAGCTGAACTTAATGGATGTCCTGATGCTGACGGTGACGGTGTTGCTGATAAAGATGATAACTGTCCTTCTGTTGCTGGATTAAAAGCTTTAGCTGGATGTCCTGATGCTGATGGTGATGGTGTAACTGATGGTGATGACAAATGTGTTAACACTGCTGGTCCTGCTGCTAACAATGGTTGTCCTTGGCCAGATACTGATGGTGATAGCGTTTTAGACAAAGATGATAAATGTCCTACTGTTAAAGGTACTGTTGCTAACAATGGTTGTCCTGAAGTAAGTGAAGAAGTTCAAGCAACTCTTAATGAGTATGCTAAAACTATCTTATTTGATACAGGTAAAGCTTCTATCAAATCTCAATCTGAGGCTGTATTAGCTGATATTATTGCAATTCTAAAAGAATACCCTACAGCTAAATTTACTGTTGAAGGTCATACTGATAGTGTTGGTAGTGAAAAACTAAACCAAAGATTATCTGACTCTAGAGCTAATTCTGTTAAAGAATACTTAGTTGGTCATGGTATTGATGCTTTTAGATTATCTGCTCTTGGATATGGTGAAGCTAAACCAATTGATTCTAACAAGACTCGTAAAGGTAGAGCTAACAACAGACGTGTTGAAATTAACTTAGCAAAATAAAAAACTAGTAAATAGTTTTAATAAATAAGTTTTACAAAAAACGCTTCGGATATCCGAAGCGTTTTTTATTTTTATAGAATGACAACTTTCATTTTTGATGTTTTAAAAGATTTACAAAATAGCTATGTAAATCTTTCTCAAGTAACCTTTGTACTTCCTAGTAAAAGAGCTGGTGTGTTTTTAAAGCATCAACTTTCAAAAACTACTAACCAAACCATTTTTGCTCCTGAAATAATTAGCATTGAAGAGTTTGTTGAAGAACTCTCTCAACTAAAAACAGTTTCAAATACCGAACTCCTTTTCGAGTTTTATAATAGCTATACTAAACTAACAAAAAAAGAAAAGCAAGATTCTTTTGAATCCTTTTCAAAATGGGCACAAATATTACTTCAGGATTTTAATGAAATAGACAGATACTTAATTCCTCAAGATAAAATATTTAATTACTTAAGTGCTATTCAAGATTTAAAACACTGGTCTTTAGAAGAAGAAAAAACAGAGTTTGTAAAAAACTATCTATCCTTTTGGAATAAACTTTACAACTATTATAATCACTTTACAGAAGCGCTTTTAAAGCAAAACATAGGTTATCAAGGTTTAATCTATAGACAGGCAGTTAATAATTTAAAAAATTATATTGGCAATAATTCTGAAAAGCAACATGTTTTTTTAGGCTTTAACGCTCTAAATACGGCAGAAGAAACCATAATACAAGAACTCCTTGAAAACAAACTAGCAAAAACCTATTGGGATATTGATACTGTTTTTATAAACAATCCTAAGCATGATGCAGCTTTATTTACAAGAGAACACAAAACAAAATGGAAACACTTTGAAAACAATCCTTTTAATTGGGTAACTACTAATTATTCGAAAGAAAAAAACATCTCAGTGTTTGGAATTCCAAAAAACATAGGACAAACTAAATATATTGGATCCTTATTAAAATCAATACAAAATGAAAATAAGTCGCTCCAAAATACAGCCGTTATTTTAGGTGATGAAAACTTATTAATTCCTGTATTAAATTCAATTCCTAAAAACATAGAAGCCCTAAATATAACCATGGGGTTTCCATTAAAAAATACTCCTTTATCCTCGCTTTTTGAAGCCTTATTTCATATTCATAAAAACCAATCAAACACTTTCTATTATAAAGATGTAATAAATATTCTATCGCATCAATTTATAAGACCTTTATTCTTAATTGACGATGTAGATTACGCATCACAAATAATAGAAACCATAGATGCTAATAATATTGTTTATTTAACAACAGTTCGTTTAAAACAAATAGCTAAAAGGTCAACTAAAATTATTGATTTGTTATTTTCCAATTGGGAAACATCAATTGATTTAGCTCTAAAAAACTGCTCACAATTAATACTAACCATAAAAAACTATTTAGATAGCGACAAAGATTCTAACGTACTTTCACTAGAATATTTATTTCGTTTTAACGAATTATTTAATGAGCTTATAAGATTAAATACAGATTATAATCATATTAAAGATGTATCAACCTTATTTAGTATTTATAAAGAATTATTAAGCTCTGAAACCTTAGACTTTCAAGGCGAACCTTTACAAGGTTTACAAATAATGGGGATGTTAGAATCTCGTGTTTTAGATTTTGAAACCGTTATTATATCATCTGTTAACGAAGGCGTACTTCCGTCAGGAAAAAGTAATAATTCTTTTATTCCTTTTGATGTTAAAATAGAAAACAGCTTACCTACTTATAAAGAAAAAGATGCGGTTTACACCTACCATTTTTATCGCCTTTTACAGCGCGCAAAAAACGTTTATATTCTTTACAATACGGAAGCCGATATTTTAACTGGTGGTGAAAAAAGCAGATTTATTACACAATTAGAATTAGAAGGTATTCACCATATTAATCATCAAATAATAGCACCACAAGTTCCTGTTATTACGCCTACTCTAAATGTTGTTGAAAAGACACCTGATTTACAATTAAAACTTAAAGAACTTGCTGAAAAAGGGTTTTCTCCATCATCACTAACAAATTATATTAGGAATCCTATTGATTTTTATTATCAAAAAATTTTAAAAATTAGAGAACATAATGATGTTGAAGAAACTGTTGCTGCCAACACTTTAGGAACCGTTGTACATAATACTCTTGAAGATTTCTACAAACCTTTAATAGGTACGTTTTTATCAATTGAAATTATCAAAAATCTTAAAAAAGATATCGATAAAACCGTAACACATCATTTTTCTGATGTTTATAAAGAAGGAGACATCACTAAAGGGAAAAATCTAATTATTTATGAAATTGCTAAACGCTATGTTTCTAATTTCTTAGACATGGAAATGAAAGAACTAAAAGCTGGTAACGAGATAAAAATACTTGCTATAGAGTTAGAAAACAGAGTACAAATTGATATACCAGAATTAGATTTCCCGGTAATACTTACAGGAAAAGTAGATAGAGTAGACGCATACAATGGCATAACCAGAATAATAGATTATAAAACTGGTCGTGTAGAACAAAATAAGGTGGAAGTTGTAAATTGGGAAGACATAAATACAGATTATACCAAATATAGCAAAAGCTTTCAAATACTAACTTATGCCTATATGATGCAACTTTCTAAAGATGTAAACCTTCCTATTGAAGCTGGCATTATTTCTTTTAAAAACTTAAGTGCTGGATTTTTAAAATTTGCTAAAAAGGATAAACCTGGTAATCATGCTAAAAAAGACACATTAATTACGAATGAAACCCTCGATAATTTTTATAAAGAACTGAAACATCTTATTTTAGAGATTTGTAATATTAATATTCCTTTTACAGAAAAAGAAGTGTAAATGATTTTAAAACAAGATTTTATAATTGAAGGCAAGCATCAAAAACCTATTTTGATGGATGTTACGTATCTTCAAAATAAAACAAACCTACCAATAATCATATTTTGTCACGGCTATAAAGGCTTTAAAGATTGGGGCCCTTGGAATGTAATGGCAGAAGCTTATGCTAAAGCTAATTTCTGTTTTATAAAATTCAACTTTTCTCATAATGGCGGTACTATAGAACAGCCCATAGATTTTCCAGACCTTGAAGCTTTTGGGAATAATAATTACACAAAAGAATTAGACGATTTAGAATCTGTAATTAATTGGGTTTCTGAGAATGATATTATAAAGAATATTTCAAACATAACAAATATTAACTTAATAGGACACAGTAGAGCCGGAGGTATAGTTTCTATAAAAGCAGAAGAAAATAATCGAATTAAAAAAGTTATTAGTTTAGCAGGTGTTAGTAGTTTTCGTAAAAGAACATCAACAACAGGCGATTTAAAACAATGGAAAAAAGACGGTGTTAAATACGTTTTAAACGGACGCACCAAGCAACAAATGCCACATTATTATCAGTTTTACGAAGACTTTATAAAAAATGAAGAACGCCTAACTATAAAACGAGCAGTATCTAATTTAAGCATACCCCATTTAATAATTCATGGCACCAATGATACAAGCGTATTAATTGATGAAGCAGAAAACCTTCACAAATGGAATTCTAATAGCCAATTAAAGCTTATAGAAGGTGCTAATCATGTTTTTGGAGCCCAACATCCTTGGAGCAAAGATTCATTACCAGATCATTTAAACCAAGTAATAAAAATAACCACAGACTTTTTAAAGCAATAAATAATGACAACTAAACAAATAACTAAAATTAATTGGTATGAAAATGCTGAAAAAATATTTATTGCTACAGATTGTATTATTTTCGGTTTTGATGAAGGCATTTTAAAACTTCTTGTTTTTGAAAGACTTGTAAATCCTTTAAAAGGCGAATTATCACTTATTGGTAGTTTTGTAAAACCTAATGAAACAGCACCTCAAGCAGCTCATAGAGTTTTAAAAGAAATTACAGGGCTTGATAATATTTTTATGGAAGAGCTAAAAACCTATACTGAGGTTGATAGAGATTCTGGAGCACGCTGTATATCTATTGGGCAATATGCTTTAATTCGCATAGATGAATATGATAAAGAACTTGTAGATAAACATGGAGCCCTTTGGTATGAAGTAGATAAGCTTCCTGAGCTTGTTTTAGACCATAATGAAATGGTTCAAGACGCTTTAAACCGTTTACGTAGAAAATCTAAATTTTACCCTATTGGTATTGAATTATTACCAAAAAAGTTTACCATTCCACAAATACAAAATCTTTATGAGGTCATTCATCAAAAGAAACTAGATTCTAGAAATTTTAGAAAAAAATTACTCTCTTTAAAACTCCTTATTCCTTTAAACGAAAAGGATATGTCTGGCTCTAAAAAAGGTGCTTTTTTATATAAATTTGATTATAAAAAATATAAAAAGTTAGAGGAAAATGGTTTTAATTTTTCTCTTTTTAAATAAAAATTAAAATCCCCGTAATGCTATCATTATGGGGATTTTTTATATAATTTTTATTTAAACCTTTACAATTTATTTTGCAGAAAATTTGAATGATGTTTTAGAAATATACTTCTCTCCAGGGTTTAATACCGTAGTTGGGAAATTTTCTTGATTTGGAGAATCTGGATAATGCTGAGTTTCTAAACAAAAACCTGTTCTATGTGCATAGGTTCCTCCTTGTTTGTTAGGTAATGTACCATCTAAAAAGTTTCCTGTATATAATTGAATACCTAGCTCATCAGAATAAACATCTAAAAGTCTTCCGCTTTCTTTTTCATACGCAGATGCTACTAGTCTTACACCTTCATTTTGATTATTTAACACCCAACAATGATCGTAACCTAAACCTCTTTCTAATTGTTCGTCTTTTACATTAATATCTTTTCCAATAGCTTTTGGCACTCTAAAATCAAAAGGTGTGTTTGTTACATCAGTCAATTCTCCTGTTGGAATTAATGTAGCATCAACTGGCACCAATTTATCTGCATTTATAGTAATTTCTTGATCTAATATTGTTTTAGAAAAATCGCCCGTTAGGTTAAAATATGAATGTTGTGTTAAGTTTACAATCGTTTTCTTATCGGTAGTTGCTTCATACACCACTTGTAATTCATTGTCATTAGTTAGCGTATAAGTTACTTTAGTTTCTAAATTCCCTGGGTAGCCTTCTTCCATATCTTTACTTAAATACGTAAGTACTAATGATGCTGTGCTATCTGTTTTTGTTTCAGCAGCATTCCAAACTACTTTATCAAACCCTTTATCACCACCATGTAAATGGTTTGTGTCATTGTTAGTCGCTAATGTATATTCAGTTCCATCTAATGAAAATTTACCTTTTGCAATTCGGTTACCGTATCTTCCTATTAAGGCACCAAAAAATGGTGTTTCTTTTTCATACTCCTCTAAAGTATTATACCCTAAAACAATATCTTTATAATTATTATTTCTGTCTGGTGCTGTCCAAGAGGTAATAATGCCACCATAAGTAATGACACTAATTTCCATGCCTTTTTCATTCTTCATTATATACTTATCTACGGCAATGCTATCTGATGTTACACCATAGGCCTCCTTTGAAATTGTTACCATATTTTCTGTTTTTTTTTGAGGTGTTTCTTCTATATCTTTTTTCTTTTCACTTTTACATTGCACACTTAAAAGCGCTATTCCCATTAGAGAAAAAGCATAGATACTCTTTTTAAATCTATTCATAATATCCTTTTTTATTTAGTTGATTTATTAAATTTATTTATAAGTGTCATAAAAACATTTATAAATTACTTAAAAATAAATAACATATCCAAAAATATGTTAATCGAACTCAAAAAATTATTAATTCAACACTAAAATAAAAAGCTCCAAAAGTCTAAACTTTTAAAGCTTTTAAAACGTGGAGAAGATGGGATTCGAACCCATGACCTCTTGACTGCCAGAGTTGCGAATGGGGTATCAACAGCAACCAAATTACATCATATAATATTGATTATCAGATAATTGATATTTTTTGGTTTTAATTGATATCATATGAAATCAACGGTTTGCGTGCAAATTGCGTGCAAATTTTTTTATATCTTTGGGTACCATGAACACAAATATAAAACTCTCTTTAGATACCCGCAGAAAAAAAAATGACAATTCCTTTCCAATAATTTTAAGGTTAAGTCATTTCCGTAAAACCACGTCTATACGAATGGGAACGTCTGTACAATTAAATTTTTGGGATGAAAGAAGCGAAAAAATAAAAAATTCCTATAGTGATTCCAAAACCGTAAAAAAATTAAACAACAAACTATTAAAAGCAAAAGTGCATGCAATAAATATTATTGACAAATTGAATGAAACGGAAGAACTTAACTATCTATCTATATCACAATTAAAAAATAAAATCACTAAAAAGGTTATTGTCAATTCGTTTTTTGAGTATAGTAACAGCATCATCGAAGACCTTAAAAAGGTAGAGCGTTATGGAAATGCAAATTCTTATTATGCTGTAACTAAAATATTGAAAAAATTCAATAAGGGTAATGACTTAAAATTTAATGAGGTTAATTATGAGTTTCTAAAAAAGTTTGAGCAATTTCATTATTCTAGAGGAAATTCTACTAATGGACTGGCTGTTTATATGAAAACTATCAGAGCTATTTATAATAAAGCTATTAAGGCTGGCATTATCCCGAAAGAAGCCTATCCTTTTACAAATTATAGAATAAAAACAACCCCAACTGAAAAAAGGGCTCTTGATATTAACAGTATCAAATCAATAATGTTGTTACAATTAAAAGAAACAGATAATCTATTTCATTATAGAAATTATTTTTTAACGTCGTATATGCTTTATGGTGTTTCATTTATTGATATGGCATTTTTGAAACTTGAAAACATTGTAGATAACCGCATAAAATTCTTCAGAAGAAAAACATCCAAACCATATGATATAAAAATCACACCTCAATTAAAAGAGATACTTACCTTTTACACTAAAAACAAGGATAAATCCGATTTTATATTTCCCATTATCAAAAGAGATACATACGAACTTCAATACAAAGACGTGTTATGGGCTCGTAAAGTATATAATAAGGGGCTAAAGCAAATTGCAAAAAAATGTAAAATTGAACAACGAGTAACATCTTATGTGTCTCGTCATAGCTTTGCTACTCAAGCTATGTTACACGATGTTCCCTTACAAGCCATTTCTGCTATGCTTGGACATAATCGCTTAACAACCACTCAAATTTATCTTAAATCGTTACCCAGTGAAGTATTAGATGATTATAATAAAAAGTTAGTTACCATATAGGATGACCAAACTAAATCATATTGCAATTTGTGCGTTATTCATTTATGTGTTATGAACCATTTTTACTAAGAATATTAAGGAACTCCAAATTTATATATATATCAAATTTTTCATTGTATTTGTTTTTTCATGTTACATGAAAATAATAAAAAAATGAAAAATGATTGAATTTTAGAAAATAAAAGACTTTTTAAATAGCTTGATTTAAGTACAAAAACATTGATTTGAGCTATAAAAATTGGATTTATAGCTCATGGTACGTAAAATCTAGAATTGGCAATCAAGAAGTGTCAAAATTTTTCACATAATAAAGACCTAAGAAGTTGATTATCAAGATAATTTTTGTTCTAATCTATTTTTCCATTTCTCCCAATTTGGCATTTTTTGAGACAATAGATTATAGAATTTTTTATTATGATTGAATTGGACTAGGTGGCACATCTCATGTATTATTACGTATTCAATGCATTTAGTTGGGGCTTTTATAATTTCTGGATTGATGATTATTTTTCCGTTTTTCTGACAGCTTCCCCAACGTTTGGCCATTCGTCTAATTTCAAGATTTGGTTGTTCTACTTCAAACTCTTTGAATTTTTGAAACACCACCTCTGCTAAAGCATAAAATTTCTTTTCAGCATGCTGGTAATACCATTTTGCTAATAGATTCTTGGTTATTTCCTGTGAATTTCCGCCATGATACATCACATTAAAACACCCGCCTTTAAGCTTTACACTGTTTTTAGTTCCTGGTCTTATTTTTAAAAGATACCCTTTGCCTAAATAGTAATGTGTTTCTCCTGAAACATATTCGCGTTCTGGTGTTTTCGGAAGAAATTGTTCAAAATAGTTCTGTTGCTTAATTATCCATCTGGATTTTTTTAATACCACTTTTTTTATTTCAGCCAAGTTTGACTTTATAGGTGCTAATACCTTTATTGAATTGTCTGGATAGACTTCAATAGACAGTGATTTTCTTTCTGATTGTTTTAATTCAAAAAACAATTCTTTGGTGCCGTAATTGATAGAATGCATTAAAAATTGTTTTTAGCTACTTTTAAACATTTCTCTAATATGCTATCAATTTCATCAAAGGTTATTTCCAAGCCTAAATCTTTACGATGACTTATTAAATAATCTTCAATATCATTTTCCATTTGTCTTTGCACGTCTAGATTTCGTTTCCAATCTCTAATGGTTAATTCTTCCACTATTTTGGAAATAGACACTGATGCATTCGCTAAATTATCAGCTATACCTTTTACAACATTATCGTCATGTTTGTTTGACAAAACAGCATTTAGAGCTCCAAAAAATGCTCTTGCTTCTGGCTTATGTAATAAAATATCTGGAATACCATCTTGATAACCATCTTGTAAATCTGTTCTTGCTTTTAAAATGGTTTCTAGATATTTTGCTTCATCAATTCTACCTTCATTAAAGTCTTGGATTGTTCTTTCAATTAAATCTGAAAACTTTTTGTAGAACGCTTCATCTTTTTCCATGTTTTCGGTAATGACCTTCTTCATTTGATGCGCAATAAAATCTGCTTTTGAAGCTGGTGACTTACCATAGGTTTCTAGAGCTTCTTCTACTTTCTGCTTATCAAAAATGTTTAAATCGGATGTTAATACCTCAACATGGTCTGCATCGATATAGGTATCTAATAATTTTTTAATCCTAGGTTCATACTCTTTGTACGACACGACTTCAGCGTAACGAAATTGCACCGAAATTCTTAAGCTTTGGTATTTCTTTAATTCGCTTTTATAATATCCTATTTGCTGTGTTGTGAATTCCTGATAAAACTCATCCGATGCTAAAGCTGTTTGTAGCGTTTTTGCAAAGTTGGATAGCTTGCCATAAAACTCATCCCGTAAGTCTTTTTCGGCTAAATGGCGTTCCAGTGCTTCAATATCATTCTTATTATAGACTTCATTAAATATGTCAGCTACTTCTGCATGCCTCACAGGTACTTTACGAACTTCTTCTTTAATATCAACCAAGGCATTGGTTAAATCTTCATCATCAAAATCTTCTAATGCGCTGTATTCTGTTAGTGCTTCATCTAACTTACCAAGAACACCAACATAATCAATAATATGACCATGTTCTTTCCCTTTAAACAATCTATTTACTCTTGCTATTGCTTGTAATAAATTGTGTGCTACCAAAGGTCGTGCAAGATATAATATGGTATTTCTTGGTTCATCAAAACCTGTTAATAGTTTTTTGACCACGATTATTAATTCTACTTCCTGTGATTCCTCATGAAATTTATCTAAAACCCAACTCTCATATTCTTCTTGATTTCTATGTTTTGCCATCAATTGATCCCAATAATTTCTGGACTCATTACTGCTTTCTGACCACACATCGTAATTATCTTGTCTACCATCTGGTGGTGTAAATACTACGCGCGTATTTATTTTTAATGTTGGATCTAGTTGTGCTTCAAAATACTTTTGGTATTTAATAGCAGTATCAATTTTAGGCACTGCTAATTGTGCTTTAAAGTAACCTTTCTCTTGTTGCCAGTTTTGTGTATAGTGCTTTGAAATATCGTAGGCGATTTCATTGACTACATGTTCTGATTCAAATATTTTATTAATTGATGAAAATTTCTTCTTTAGGTCTTTCTGCGCATCTTCACTTAAATTTTCTGAAAGTCTTTCGAAGCCCTTATCTATTTGTGCTTTATTAATTGATAGTTTTGCTGAACGCCCTTCATATAAAAGTGGTAGGACTGCGCCATCTTTAACTGCTTGATCGATGGTGTATTTATGAATGAACCCACCAAATTTTTTAGAGGTATTCTTTTCAGATTTCATTAAGGGTGTACCGGTAAAACCAATATAAGAGGCATTAGGTAACAAGCGTTTCATTTGCGCATGGGCAGTACCGTATTGACTACGATGACTTTCATCTACCAATACAAAGATGTTTTGAGATTCTTCTTTAAAGGTTATCCTGCTAGATGCTATATTGAACTTATCGATAATAGTAGTAATGATTTCGCTACCTTTATCCTGTAACAGTTCAATGAGGTTACTACCGCTTTTCGCTTTTTTGACACTCTTACCACAATTTATAAAGGTTTTAAATATTTGTTTGTCTAAACTAATGCGGTCTGTAACAATAACAACTCTAGGGTTTTCAATAGATTCTTCTAATGCCAAAGCTTTTGATAGCATGACCATTGTTAATGATTTACCACTACCAGTAGTATGCCAAATGACACCACCTTTTCGGTTTCCTTCTTTATTGCGCTGTTTTATTCTATTTATGGTTTCTTGAACTGCAAAATATTGTTGGTAACGACATATTTTTTTATCTGGACCATCGAACACGACATATTTATACACCATATCGAGTAAACGCTCTGGCTGGCATAGCGCGAATAATGCTTTATCTTGTTCTGTTACCAATCTATTTTCAGCTTGGGTATTATTAACTGTACGTTTTAGTAATTTCTGAACCTCATTTTCTACATCTTCTTTCCAAACTGCCCAAAATTTAGCATCGGTGCCTGTTACTGCATATTTAGCGGCATTAGGTTGTACCGCTATAAGGATTTGTGAATAATGGAATAGTTTTGGTATAGCCTCCTCCTTTTGATTTCCTACATTTTGAGAAATGGCTTCATCAAGTGATAAATTTTTATCTCTTCTTTTGTTTTCTATGACCACAAAAGGAATTCCGTTTACGAATAACACAATGTCTGGACGACGTTTACCTTTTAACCCCTCAACAACAAACTCTTCGGTAAAATGATACGTATTGTTTTCTGGATTTTGCCAATCAATGAATTTCATGGTGTAAGCTTTACGATCTCCTTTTACGGTCTCGTTAAAGCTTTTACCCAAGGTTAGTAAATCATATACATGCTCATTAGTTTTTATTACGCCTTCATTAGGTACACTTTTTAATGCATTTATTGCTCCTTGAACACTGCCCGTAGAAAATTTATACTTTTCCCGCTTATATTCAAAGTGATTAATTTTGTGTAGTTGTTCTGCGAGGATATCATTTAAAATAACATTAGATAGCAATTCTCCTCTCGCTTTAAAGACTTCCTCTGGTGTGATGTATTGCCAGTTGAGTTTTTTTAGCAACTTTATTGCCGGTAATTGTGAATCTTGAAACTCGTTATAATTTACTGCCATTATTTTATTCTTTTATTTCCCTTTTGGGGAATTGTATTTGTTTTTGGGGAACTATGTTGGTTTTTTGGGGAATTGAAACTTCATATAAAAAAAACCTACCACTAACCTAAAAACCTTGTAAACCCTAAAAAAAACACTATCATCATTAGTTAACTCTTTTATTACAGCTTTAACTCTAGTACTTGTTTTTGGGGAAACTTTATTTGTTTTTGGGGAACTACTTTAGCCACCTTTTAAAATATCGGTTATATTATTTAAATCAATAACTCCTCCTTTCAATTGATAATATGTTCCTTTACCAGAACCTTTCTTATCTAAAACAACATCAACTAGTTTATCAATGAGATATCTAACTTGATCTCTAGACAAATCCTCTTTAAAAGCTTCAACAAAATCAGACATTTTAGGTGTTGCATTTGTTTTAATAACTTCAAGGACCCTAGTTAAATCTATAGGTCTAAAACCACCTATATCAGAAGGTGTATTTTTAATATCAAAATAAGCATCTGATAATACATACTTTTCACTTGTAGAGCCTCCAGAACGTTTAATTAATTCTTCTTTTTCTAGTTCTTCTAGTATTTCATTATTTATCCCTTCAGATTTTCCTTCTTTAATATTATGTAAGGCTATTGTTTTAAATGTTCCTATTGGATTATCTTCTCCTCTTTTGGTTTGCACATCTCTCATAAACATTGCGAATGCTTTGTCTTGCATTGCAGCATTGAGTGTTAGCTCTACTTGAAATAAATCGGACTTTGAATAGTCTGGTCTTGGTTTTCCTTCAGACAATGTTATTCTAAATATTTTATCAACTCCTTGGCCGGAACGTTCTACTAGTCCTGTTCTTTCAAGAATTTCGGTTAACAATCTGCTTCTTGGTGTACTATTAATAGTCAATAAATTCTCTAAATTCACTCCTTTTGGAAAGCCACCAGCATTTGTAATTGTAATTTTATCTGGTGATTGTTTGATTACAATTTCACTGTTAATCGTATAGTCTCTATGTGCAATTGCATTAAGTGCTGCTTCACGAATAACCTCTTCATTAAAGTAAGGTATATCAAACTTATAGGGCCCTTCGTTTATTTTATGGTCTAGGTTGCGCGCGTTTAGCTGCGACCAAATATCATCTATCTCTAGAAATAATGGTTTTAGATACATGTATCGTTTATCGAAATGTGTCTGTTCGGGTGTTTTTCGGTATTCAATATTTATCTGGGCATTTGGCAAATAGACTGCTAAAGCTTCTTCTATACCCAATAGAATTAATGCAGCATACGTAAACCCCTCATTAGTCATTAAGCCTAAATCCTTAAGGGCTTGATCAGTTGGTAATTCTCTAAATTCAGGATTTTTCTGTTTTATGGCATATTTTTCTTTAAGAATAGCCACTGCACGTTCGTCTATATCTCCCAAAGTAAGTTCCGGACATATTTTTGCAGAAAAGTCTGGTTCTTTCTCCATTACAATTGAAGCATACATTTCCTCGTTCATTCGCTCCAACCTGTCACCAACTCGCATTAATGCTACATCTTCATAATAAAGCATTTTACCAATTGGTCTAGAGGGAATTTCAATAATAACAACACGATTATTATCTTCATCAAACAACTCACTAACTTTAACTCTTATTCCTTTGTCTCTATAAATATTCTGCTCTAATTGACCTATCCTACCAGTATAAGCTTGAGAGTTTACCAAGGTATATGGTTTTGTTTCCTTTATTCCAAAAGCAAGAATTCCTCCACCTTCATTTGCTAATGCACATACATAACCCAGAACTGATTTCCGACCATTATTATAATTGTATTGTGTTTTTGCCTCTTTGAATTCTATTTTATCTTCTGATTCTTTGAGTTTTATGAGTTGTTGTATTGTCATAATTATTAAATAAAATTAGCTTCCCATTTTTTGAAATGTTAATCTAGTACCATCACCAAATTGTAATGTCATTTGATTGTCTTCAAAACTCCATATCGTAATATCTTGATATCTAGATTCTGCTTCTGTGGCATTTAAATTATCTATTTGAATTACTGGTAATTCTTCTGGTTCATTAACCACTGTTGGAATACCTTGCCATTCATAGTTTATTCCCGGATTATTGCCATTTACAGTGTACACAGTAAAAAATGACAATCCTCTTTGTATTCTTTCATCATATTGACGTACATAAAAATCTATAATAATATTCCCATCAGTGCAGCGCCATAAACCCAATATTTGTGTTAATAATACTTTCATTAGTTTTTATCTTTTGGTGGATTTGGGTCATTGCCATGACTGTCTGGGTTTTGGATACGACCGTTTCGTTTATGCGGTATTAATTCTGAACCTTCAGATCTGCTTTTTTGTCTGCTCCAGTCCATCGCTTCTTTTTTAGTTTCAAAGTGCTTTGAAGCTCTTTGTGCTTTTTCTCTTTTTGAGTCCCAGCCTCCATCTGGGTTAGAAACCACGTGTCTTTCTTTTCTTGGCATTGTTTTATTTTTTATTTAGCTTATTGGTAAGACCTTTCATTATTAGAAAAATAATTTCAGAAGTGTGTATAGAAGAAAACAAACGTTTATTTTCTTCTATAGACAAACCATTATTTTTGCTTAATTTTTCTAAAGTATATTCATTTAAAAACTTAATACACTCTTTGTAGTCTATTCTATCTTCACTCTTTTTGGAATTATAATAATTAACAAATTTTTCATAATTCTGGTTTTGAGATGATTGCCATTCAATAGTTAACTCTTCAGGTTTTTGTCCATTAAGTCCTTCTATTATTCGTAATGTTATACCACCAAATATTCCCATAAAATATACAGGTATATTATTTTCTAGTGCAAGAATTGCCTCTTCTAAAAGACCTGGATATTTACCTTTAAAATTAGACATCTTACCACCTGTAAAAATTCTCGCACCTGTATCGTTCTGCATCTCTTGTCTCATTTTTGTGAGACTTTCTGCCCATATGAAAAGATTGTCATTGCCTACGGGAACATAAGGCATTGATTTGTCAATATCTAAGTTTTTTGGCGGGTCAACAATAACAGGTAAAACACCATTTTTCTTAAATTCTAAGATATCAGATTTTGTGAGTTTTAAATGAATAGGAAAGCTGAAATAGTTTTTAAAAAACAACTTACCAACCTCTTTGCTAGGCCTGTATTGATGTACTAGATTAGAGAATAATCTCGTGTAACCATTTTGACGTAAATCACCACCATAAACTAAACTGCTTCCATGAATTATTAAAAACCTTGTTGTTTCAGTTATTAGATTTCTTTGATGTGCTAATGAGAAACCTAAATGTTCTATTTCAGGACTATCGCTTATTGAAATAGCAACATTTTGACCATCAAAAAGATGAATTTCTTTTTCTTCAGATGAATCTTTTAGTTCTTTAGTAACATGTTTATCTAAATCTTTAGTAGTTACGATCTTTTTATTCTCTTTTTTCATAGCTCTGGAATATATGTTGGCAGCAATAGAGGTGTTATAAATTTAATTTTTTTGTCCACATCATTTAGTAAACTGAGTTCCTCGATACCTATTGGTGGGTCTGGATATAAAACAATAAGAGATTTAACTTCTTTATTTTCTTCTTTCAGATTCTCGATGTCTATGTAATTAAATAATTCTGGTGCTTTGGGAAGCACTAAGCAACTATATTGTTTTTCTAAATCATACATCTTAACGATAGATTTCAAATAAAGCTCGTTGTATTTATCACTTATTACTTGTGATAATATTAGATTTATAATTTCCTCGAAATTGTTATTCCAAGTAATAGTAGGAAAATTTCCACTATATGGAAAACTTCTTCTTTCTCCCTTTTTGATATCAATTACACCTATAATTGGGCATCTATATCTTTTAGCAATAATTATCTCTTTTCTACACCATTCTCTATCTGAGTATATATCAGTATTGAATATTACGAAAGCAGAATGATCAATATGTTTTGTTATTTCCTGTTCAAATTGATGGCCATATGCTATATCGTTAGCGTCAAAAAAGGCTTTCAATTTAGTATTGCTATAAATATGATTTCTAAACTTTATGGCTAAATCTTCACCATCATCTTTTGCGTGTGAAATAAATAATTTAATGGGTGGATCGCTATGCTCTGCTGTATCGTAATTATCTTTTACATTAAATAAAAGTTTAGCTATACTTTCCAGTAGCCTGTATTTAATAATCTTATTATTACTTTCAAAATCATTACCAGAACATGGATTTTTCTGTGTAGTCTTGATGAATTGAGTAACACTTAAATATTCAGGGTTTAAATCAAAAGCATAATCACTAAAAGCAATTGGAAATACCCGAGTGTTAGCTGGCTTTGATTTTAATAATTTGTCGATTGCAATT
This sequence comes from Thalassobellus citreus, assembly GCF_044385915.1. Taxonomy (NCBI): domain Bacteria; kingdom Pseudomonadati; phylum Bacteroidota; class Flavobacteriia; order Flavobacteriales; family Flavobacteriaceae; genus Thalassobellus; species Thalassobellus citreus. The sequence continues at coordinate 278,554 of NZ_JBISCC010000120.1, forward strand.
GTCCAATTAGAATCGTTAAACATATGCTCATCCACCAAAACTATAAGTGCATTTTTAACAGATTCTGAAAATGGTATTTTAACAAAGGTTTCTTTATTATAGGGCTTCGTCCTGTAATGTACGGGTATATCATATTTACTGTGTGTTATATTACCGTTTTCACCACTATAGGTGTTATAAATACTTTCTGCATATTCTTTACCTTCTTTGAATTCTGGATGCCACAAGACATAGATGGATAATGGGCTTTTAAATTTTTTCATTCGCATAAGTTTTCTGTTAATCTTAGTATACCTGCATTCACAATTTTGTCTGATTCACTTCTTCTAGAAAAAGCCAATTCGATAGCATCTTGTAGTTTTTTTCTATTTTCAGTCCAATCAATTACAACTGCATAGCCTGATTCTATATTAGCCATAAATCTTTCTGAATAATTGTCTTCATTATATGTATTTCCTAACCCATAATCTGGATGCGAAGGAAGCCTTATCCCTAATAAACCAGCATATCTATCTCCTACTTTTCTGTTTAGTGCTCCGCCAATTTCCCAGTCAACATGTTTTCTACATTGGGTATTTGGACCTAATAACACTGCAAGAACAGTTGTATCTTTCATATAACCTTCATTTATTAACCTGTGGATATAATCGTCACTATTTTCACCATCTATTTCATCCATCATAACCGATTGGTTAATAATTAAATCTTTAAATAAATTATCGAAATGTTCTCTCTTTTCCTGATCGTCATTATGATAATAGCTAACAAAAACATTGCGTTTTGAAATATTTCTTGGTAAACCGTAACCCCATTTAAAATATCCGTCTTCCATTCTAAAACTTCCTTTTCTAAACCAATTACCATTTGTGCTTTTGAAAACCCCACCTATTGTATGCCCTTGATTATATTTTTGTACTAACCAATTACGGTTTTGTATTTCAAAGTCATTAACTGTTGAGCCATCAGTAGGGCTAATTAACACATCTTCTATAAGCTGTCCATCAGCTCTAAAGGATAATTTTGATATTAAATATTCCATATTCTTACTTTTTAATTTAAAGTTGCCAATCCATTACATCATCAAGTGAGTGGCCTATTGTACTGTTTTTGTTTATGTAATTATACATTTCAAGATAGCCTTCGCTATAGCCTGTAATATTAGATATGTATTGATTTAATGATTTAGTGCCTCTAATTACCGGAACTGTTTTTATGTAGTCTGGTAACAATGTAGCAGAAATTCCTTTTAATGTTAAAGCACCTAATGTTGTTTTATCATAACCATAGCCTATTTCCCATGGTACCCATTTTGAATAAATAGTTTTAGGTGAAATAACACAAAGCATGTGTGTACTATTATTAATCCCTTTTTTTATGCAACGAACCACACCTGCTGGATTATTAGTTTGTACTTGATGCTTCAAGTCGTAATCATACTCATCCAAATAGACATCAATACCAGCTTTCATAATATATGCTGCTACCTTTTTGCAGTATTCTAAATCGCTTTTATGATGGCTTATAAACACACATTTAACACCTCCTAGTAGATTTACCCTTGCTTTAGATTCGTTTAAGCTTAACGCCCTATTTATACCTGCCATATCTATAGTTTAATTCCAAAAAAGTTAATGGCATTTCTATCTGCTCTCTCCATATTATTTCTTATTTCGTGGCTAGCATTATTACGCTTCCAAATGGCATAATTGATTTTACTTTCTAAATCACGTTCAACATTTTTCCACCTCATTGAAACCGCATAACCAGAATCTATATTGGCTTTTAACCTTTTAGGTACTGAATGTGTTGCTGTTGGCAGGTAAATAGCCAATAAACCGTTTGGTTTAAAAGACTTTTTAGGGTCTTTACTATTTTTATATGCTCTTAATGAAGCCCATAACTCCCAATCAATCCATTTTCTATATCCTGTGCGCTCTCCAATTAAAACAATGGTTACTGAACAAGACCGCATTTTATTTCTGATTACTTTATAAATCTGCTCATCTGAATAATCAGATATATCATTTTTAAGAGAATAATCTGCTACTTTCATACCTTGTTTAATCTCTCGAAGTTTTGTTACAAACTCCTGATCATAATCATGGTGGTAGCTCACAAAAAAGTTTCTCGTCGGTTTTAGCATTGATTTTAATTTTAATTTGTGTTTACTCTAATTTTACCCGTTAACAGCTGCTGCATTAACCCTTGTTTTTGATTTTTTAGTTTTTTTAATTGCTGTTTTAAGGCATCTATTTCATTATCCGCAGCTGTTAAAACCTCTGCTATTTTTTGTTGCTCTATGAATTCAGGAATTTTGATTTTAACTTTTTTTATAATACCACCACTTAAATTAGGTTGACCACCTTGAGTCATAGCGTGAACAACAGATGGCATTATCATTCTCAATTTTTGAAACAAAAATGTATTGTCTATTTTTTCTGAAGGAATAATTGCTAAAACAGCTTGATTAATCGCTCCTTTGATTTCTGTAATTGCACAAACACCTGCTGTAGCACCATACATTGCTACTAAAAGTGTTTTTGGCTGAACTATTTTAGCTGAAGAGTTTTTTAGACCTAATTCCGTAATAAAATCTTCTGTATCTGTTATAATGACCTGATTTAATTCTCCAGATTTTATCCAATGTATATTACCATTGTAATAATCGTAGTTCTTACTTGAAGGTGTCCCGCCTGAAAATGATTTTGAAATCTCACCCAATCTTACTTCTTCCCACTTCTCATTAAACCCAGCAAACCGTTTTTTACCAGTTAACAATTGTTGCATAAGTGCTTTTTTTTGCAACTGCTTTTCTTCTATTAAAGCTTCTTGCTTATTTATAGCTACATCCCAAGTAGCAAGAATTTGTGCTATTTTTTGTTGTTCTGGTAGTGGTGGGATTGGGATTTTAACTTTTTTAAGACTTTTGCCATAAATATGAACTACGGAATGTCCTTGACCTAATTTGTGTAATTGAGACCTAACAAAATCGTTATTCATTAAAAACCCAAGGTATTTTGAGTCTTCATTCTCTTGTCTAAAAATTATTATGTCACCACCAGCATATGCTTTTTCATTACCTAAATAAGCAATTGCCTTTCCTATATCTTCCAAAGTTTCACCAGAACCTGCAAACAAAATATCACCGTATTTTATTTCATTACTATTGTTAGCAGATTCATCATTTATTCTAGACTCAAATACATCTGTATAATTATGGTACTTGGTATATATTTCCGCATAGCGAATGCAAGAAAAACCAGAATCACATAATTCTAGTATTTCGCTCTTACTAATACCTTTTCCTTTGGTAAAGCTTCCGATTTCATCCAAAGTCTTAAAAATCCATCCATCAGGAATGACTCCTAATTTGGCATCTTTTTGGACTTTTGTCGGTGTTGTGTCGGTGTTGTGCTTCATTATAGCCCCAATTCTTTTAAATAACTATCCATTTGCGTACGCACTTCCACCAACTCGCTTTCAAGTCTTTCAATTTCTTGTTGTGTTGCCGCTATATCTACAGGTTCTTCTTCCTCAAAGGTGTCCACATAGCGTGGGATATTTAAATTGAAATCATTTTCGGCTATTTCTTCTAGTGTTGCTAAATGGCTGTATTTTTCTATTTCTGTAAACTGTTTGAACGTGTCTACAACTTTATTGATGTCTTGCTTACGCAGTATGTTCTGTTTTTTACCATCTTGGTATTCTTTACTAGCATCTATAAACAAGACCTTATCTGTTGTTTTTGCTTTGTTAAAGATTAGAATCGCTGCAGGAATCCCTGTTCCAAAAAAGAGGTTGGTTGGTAAGCCAATAACTGCTTCTAAAAGATTTTCTTCAATTAAATTTTGACGAATTTTACCTTCTGCGCTCCCTCTAAACAATACGCCATGTGGCACAATTACACCTACCTTACCTGTTGGTAATGCGGTTTCTATCATGTGCAGAATAAAGGCATAATCGCCTTTAGACTTTGGTGGCACCCCTCTTAAAAAACGTTTGTAACGGTCTGTTTCGGCATTTTCGTGACCCCATTTATCTAAACTAAATGGTGGATTTGCGACTACCACATCAAATTTCATTAAGCTATCGTTCTCAATAAGTTTTGGGTTATTAATGGTATCGCACCACTCAATTTGAGCCGAGTCCATACTATGCAAGAAGCAGTTCATTTTACTTAATGCCCAGGTATCTCCATTAGATTCTTGACCATAGAGTGCAAAATTATTGGTTGGATTTCCCTCACTATCCTTAACTTCTTCAGCAACTTTAATTAATAAAGATGCTGAACCACAGGTAGGATCGAAAATACGATTGCCTTCTTTTGGATCTACTAATTTTGCAAGTAGCCCAGACACTTCTTTAGGTGTAAAAAATTCACCGCCTTTTTTACCAGCTCCAGAAGCAAATTTTTCTAACAGATACATATAGGCATCCCCTAAAATATCCTGTTTTCCATCCCAAAGTGATGGACGAAAATCTAGTTCTGGTTGCGCAAAGTCGTTAATTAAGTTTTTTAGACGACGGTTACGATCTCTTGTTTGTCCCAACTTATCTGAATTGAAGCTAATATTACGAAATACGCCATCTAATTTTTCAATATTTTGTTCTTCTATTTGACCAAGTACTTTATCTATAATACCACCAATATCCTGATTATCTCTATTTTCATAAATGTATTTAAAGGTGCAATTTTTAGGCAAAATAAAACGCTCTCTGCCTAATTTACGTTGAATAAGTTCTTCATTATCACCATACATTTCTTTGTATTCTTGATAATGATCCTCCCAAACATCACTTAAGTATTTGATAAACATAAATACTAGGATGTAATTTTTGTACTCGGAAGAGTCGAAAGCACCTCTAAAGGTGTCGCAAGCATTCCATAATGCTGCATTTATTTGATCTTGGGATGGTTTTCTATCTGTCATTTTTAGTTAAATTATCTTTTGTTAATATGATTTAATAATTGATTGTTGATTAAGACTTCTCTACGTTCTAGAATTTTAGTGTGTAGCGTTTTTTCTTGAATCGCTAAAACCCCTAAAGCAGCAATTTTAGATTGCTCTTCTATATTAGGAAGTTGTATTGGAATATTTTCTACGACTTTACGATTAACTGTGGGTGTATAGGTGCCCGTTAGATTTTGTTTAATATAGTTTTGAACTGGCGACTGGTTGATGTACCAAGCAATAAAACTAGGATTTGCTTTTGTTTGATTTACTTCAATTACAAAAAGAGCGGAAGATGCTATATATGTTCCTTGCTTATTATGAGAAGTAAAAGCAATAGCATTATTATTCTGACCTTTAGAAATAAAAAGAATATCGCCATCTTTTAAGATGTACTTCTCCTTAATACCTTCTGCAGACACCTTGTAGCATTCTTCACCAATAGCCGTGTAATCATTGATTAAATCTTTTAACTGTACTACCTTTAGTTGGCCATTAGAATCGTCTTCAATCTTACCACGAAAAGAATACCCTGAAGAAATACCTTCTCCCTGTAAAATTGTTTTTAATGTTGTATTTTTGACTTGCATAAATAATTTACATAATTACTATACTGCAAATATACATAAAATATCAATACATGTAAAAATAAATATACATAATCGTTATACTGTAAATTATGCTCTTTAGAATTAAACTAGGCAAATTACTTTATAAATTCCAAGGTTTTAAAGACAAAAACGTGGTTTCATTTTTTTAGAACAGATGATATTATACTTTGTTTGAAGAAATTCTTACTCTTTCAGCAACTTAAGCTCGCTACATACATCCTTTAATAAATCACCAGGGTCAACATCAATAGCCAAAGCAATTAAATAAAGTTCATCAGCACGGAGTCTAGTTGATTCGTTAGAACTCAATTGAGAAAGTCTAGCTTGACTGATTCCAGTACGCCTTGAAACCATTGCTCTATTCACTGATTTTTTTGTAAGATATAGTCCTAAAGATGTCATAAATATTTCGAATTTGTATAGATAAATGTACTTTGAATATAGAAAAATATAGAATTTCTAAAGTTTTATTTTGAATTTTGATAGATTATATATAGATTTGTTTAGATAATCTAAAGAATTATTAAGAAGTCTAACATTCAAAAGAAAAAGATATGGATGATAAAAGCTCTACTAAACAAAAAAATATTCTAAATAAACTAAACTCCCTTTTGGAAATTAAATATATCTACGAGACAAGAATAGAAAAAGAAGATACCATCAAGCCTATATTAATTATAATACTAAAAGGAAAATGTAGTTCCTTAACCCAAGAATTATCGACAATGGTTTCTAAAATATTTCAGGACGAAACAGATTTTTTATACCGAATATTTTCGTTTGAATATGCCCATCAACAGTTAAAAGAAGAAAACCTGTTTTTTGTTCATGGATGTACTTGGAATAAACTAGTATTTCATAATACTGATGATGAATTAGATAGCTTTCATGAATACCATATACCAGAAAAAACACTAAACAACATGCAATCGACTTTCGAAAAAGAATGTCATAAAATGACTGTGTTTTTGGAGGGCGCGACCTTTTTTATTGAAAAAAATAATCTTTCTCATGCCGCCTATATGCTACACCAACATATAGAATTATGGTTTCGCTTTGCTGCTCTTTTTATAATGGGTAAGGAACGCAAAAGCCATAGTATTAAAGAGCTTCAAACCTATGTAAAAGCATTTGCACCTGAACTAGGAAAACTTTTTAATACACAAATAGAAGAGGAGCAAAACCTTTTAAAATTATTGGATGATGCTTATATAACAACACGCTATGAAAACAATTACCATATCAACTTGGAGCAAATCCATAAAATATTAGAGAAAGCTCATAAAATGGAAGCATTGGCTACGTCACTATTCAAAAACAAACTGAACACCTGTATTGTTGAAGTATCAAATACTAAAGATATCAAAG